>CAZQFS010000032.1:0-10185 GCA_964592755.1 uncultured bacterium
CGGCGCTGCTCTCTCCGTCTTGCAGCTTCGGCTTCTCTTTGATACTCTGACATAGCGGTGTCTCCTCTCTCGGGCCTGAGCCCGGGTTGATTGCACAAACAAATGCAGATACCGCTCATCTCTTTTTCCACATCTTTTGATAGTGCCTCGAATGACGGGAGGAAGAGACCGAGTGACGGAAGGAAGACCGGAGTGACGGGAGGAGGGATACCCGACGCAAGGCGCCGGGCAATCCGTTCATGCCCGGAGCCCAACATTCGGCCACGAAAGGCACGAAGGAATGGGTGCACTTCGGGCTCTTGGCCCTCTGCTCGGGTTTCGTGCCCTCCGTGGCAGTCAATCCCGGGATTGGGGTCATGTGCCGCGCTTGATTGTTGCGCGGTATGTGGTAGAATTACTATGAGTTAAGCTGTTCTGGGGGAAGCAATCTGGAGGGATTATGGTCAGGGTCATGTTGGTCGCCGTTTCGCTGGCGACGTCATTCGTATCGGGAGCAGTTGAGCCGGAACGTTCGCCTTGGGCCCGGGATGGGCTTTTCGGCCGGTGGAATCGGGCTGATGAGGTCGTGGCGCTGCGCACCGAGTGTTCCAAGACTTTCGACAATCACGACGGCACTTTCTCGCTCGTGGTATCCGGCCGCCTGCATCGGCGGGACGAGAATGGCAACTGGGTCGAGCTGCCCGAGTCAGACAACGTCCGTCCTGCACCAAGGGTGGAGACCGACGACACGGCCCGGGTCGGGTCCGGCGTCGGGTATGACAACGAGATGTGGGCCGCGGACGTGCCCTACTTCCGCTCCCAGCATATCTATCTGAGCTCGGAGCTGCTCTTCAATGGTCACGTCGTCGGCATCGGGTACTTCTCCGACGGCGACGGCGGCATCGGGGACACCATCTGTCTGACCCAGCACTGGCTTGAGGACGTCACCTACAGCACCTACAACAACACCAACTGGACCGGACCAGGCACCATGGTCTGGGGCGGCGACACGCTGACTCTGCCGAATCTGAACGGCTGGGTGCGGCTTGGCCTCACCACTTCGTTCCTGCACCTGCATGGCAACAACCTGGCCGTCTCGTACCGGCATCAGGATGGCTCGATCGAGCGCAGCCAGTGGTATCGCGTACACAGCCCCGGGGCGAACCGCTCCAAGCGCGGCCGCAGCAACTCGCAGAATCCGCCCGACATGACCCTGATTCCGACCCGGCCCGACCTCGAGCTTGTTTACATTCCGGTGTACCCGGACGTGCAGACTACGGAAATCCGCGCGCCCAAGGACACGGTCGTTTCGGGTCAGTCCTACACGCCTCAGGCTGTGGTCCGGAACAACGGACCGGTCCGTGCGGTCACATTCGATGTCCGGCTCGCCATCTCGGGCGGCTACTCCTCGACCCGCACCGTGACCAACCTTAACTCCGGCTCCCAGACCACGGTCAATTTCGCAGGCTGGACCGCGGCCCCGCTCGGTCCGTTCGCGGTTGTCTGCTCGACCAGACTGAGCGGCGACTCGGTCGAGTCGAACAACCGACTTACCGCTGAGGGCTTCGTGCGCCTGCTTGACGTTGAGGTGCGCGAACTCGTCAGCCCGCCCGCGAGCGTCGACTCGGGCGAGCTGGTCCGGCCCCGGGCACGAGTCCGCAACAACGGCAACACGCCGGTGACGTTCGACGTGCGGTTCACTGTCGGAGACGGCTATGTCAGTACTCAGTCCGTGTCCGGTCTGGGCCCGGGTGATGAGACCACGGTGGACTTCGCCGTATGGCAGCCTTCCCGCCGCGGCTCGTTTGCCACCCGCTGTACTGCCATGCTGACTGGCGACCAGGTGCCCATCGGCAACTGGCTCAACGGCAGCGTCGCCGTCGCGGTCCACGACCTCGGGGCGGTAGCAGTCGTCGAGCCTTTCGGGCCGCTCTGCGACCTGACCCCGCAGGCCCGGGTACGCAACTACGGCACGCTGCGTGAACCCTGCGCCGTGGTCTTCTCTATAAACAGCCGTCCGCCTTACTCCGATACCCTGAGCCTGCCCGCCGGGCTGCCACTGAACGTGGATACGGTGGTTTCGTTTGCCGCGTGGACCCCGGTTCCCGGCGCCTGGACCGCCCGCTGCTCCACCGCACTGGCCAACGACCAGGTGCGGGACAACGACACGGCCAGTTGCGAGTTCACCATTGCCGGTATCGACATCGCGGTCATGGCCATCCGCGCACCCGGCACGTTCATCGACACGGCGATGGTTGTGGTCCCGGCCGGTCTGGTTAAGAACCTGGGCGTTGCCGCCACCGGTTTCACGGCTTTCTTCGCCATCGAGTCGGCCGGCGTCCCGGTCTACTCCGGCAGCGTGCCGGTGGCCGAGCTACCGGTCGGCGCGGAAACCGTGGTGCTCTTTGATACATGGGCCAAACCGCACTGCCCGGGCGCGTACGTGGCCCGCTGCTCGGTTGCGGCACCGGGTGACCAGACAAACGCCAACGACCGCCTGAGTATGGGGTTCAACATCCTCACCGACAAACTGACCTACGGCTGGCGGATACGGGCTGACCTGCCGGCCGGACCCTCGGGCAAAGCGCCGAAAGACGGTGCCTGGCTGGCTTACGACAAGACCAGCGGCCTCGTCTACGGAGCCAAGGGTGCCAAGACGCCGGACTTCTACGTCTACGACCCGCTGGCCGACACCTGGGCCGCGCTCCGTCCGTTCCCCGCGGGCACAGAAGGCAGGCCGCCCTATCGGGGCGCAGTTGGGTGCGGCAACGGCTCGGGCCTGCTTTACGCGACAAGAGGGAACAACACGACCGGATTCTGGTGTTACTCGGCCGCACTCGATACATGGACCCAGTTGGCTGACGTCCCGCTGGGCAACGCAGGCAAGCGCGTTAAAGGGGGGACCGACCTTGTCTATGTGCCGGGCGCACAGGACTACGTATACTGCCTGAAGGGCTACCAAGACGAGTTCTACCGCTACAATCCGACCCTTGACACGTGGGAAACCCGCGCCTCGCCGCAGGGTCCGGTCCAGAAATGGAACAAAGGCTCATGGCTCGTCTCGGACGGCGCGGGAACGCTCTATGCACACCAGGCAAAGTACCACAATCTATTTGCCTACGACATCGCCCGTGACACCTGGAGGCGCCAAGCAAATGGCATGCCGAAACTGAGCCGCTACACCGGTCGGGCCAAGAAGTCAAAGGACGGTGGTTCGGCCACGTTCTATGGCGGCGCGGTCCTGGCACTCAAAGGCGGCAACACCCAGGAGTTCTGGCGTTACGATGTGGCCGGCGATTCCTGGCACGAGCTGGATACGATGCCGGCCTACGGCACGACCCAGAAACGCAAGAAAGTCAAGGCCGGCGCAGACCTGGTTGAGGTAGACGGTACGTTCTACGCCTTCAAGGGTAACAAGACGCCGGAGTTCTGGCAGTACGTCCCGTTTCCGGCGCCAACCGAGTCACGGTCGCGGACCGGCGTCCAAGTCTCGTCCGTCATCGTCGGCCGCGGACCATCGGCTGTTCTGCCCAATCCGCTGCGTGCGGGCTTTGTGACGGTCACGGCCGGTGGTCAAGCGGCCCGGTGGTCAAGCGGCCCAGTGACGGTCAGCGTGCACGACGCTACCGGCCGGCTGGTTCAGCGTTCGGCATTCGGCGCTCAGCAATCAGCCGTCACGCTCGACCTGCGCCGGCTGAGCACGGGTATCTATCTGCTCAGAATTGAAGCCGGTGGCTGTGTGACGACGCAGAAACTCGTGGTCCGGCGCTAACCCGAGTCGCGTCCGAACCAGCTGCGACCGCGGGTGCCGAGTCGGTCGAGCCAGGTTTCGATGCGGCGCTGGTTCGTGAAGTAGACGAGGGTCAGCAACGCGGCCAGCACTGCCAGTGCCACCCAGTGCTGCCAGGCAAAGCGAGTGGCGCCTGAGCCCAGGGCGCACTCAAGCAGGTTGGACGGCAGCCGGGCAGCAAGCACCAGCAGCAGGAACAGCGGCAGGGGGATGGCGGTCAGACCGGCGAGATAGTAGATCCAATCCCCGAGCGGGTTCGGTATCAGCAGCAGAAGGAAGACGTAGAACGTCCCCCGGCGCAGGATGACCGAATCGAGCCGCGCCATACGTTGGGGCGGTACAAGGTATCGGAGCAGCGTGCGGCCGAGCAGCCGTGCCAGCAGAAAGTCAACCGCGGCGCCGAGCAGGACGCCGAGCATGAGCCAGACTATCGTCGGCCATAGTCCGAGCGCATAGCCGGCGACAAACGACATCACATTGCCCGGCAGCGGGGCAATCACGACCTGAAGCATCTGGAACACGACGATTCCCACCGGAGCCCAGCCACCCCAGTTCTGGACCAGGGCACGCAGCTCTGCCGGGTGGCGGAAGTAGTGCCAGAGCGAACGGCCGCCGACGGCGAAGAGCAGGGCGACACCGAGCACGAGCAGTGCGGTGACGGCCGCGACGATACGCTGGCCGACCGTGTGGCGCGGCGTGTCGGCTTCCGGCGGGTTCATCGGACAGCGGTCAGCCTGCTAACCGCACAGCACGGCCCCGCCGTTGACGTTCACAACCTCGCCGGTCACAAAGGTCGAGAGCTCGGAACAAAGGAACAGCACCGCACCGGCAAACTCCTCGGGCCGGCCCACGCGCCCCAGAGGGATTGTGCCGAGCACGGCCCGGCGTAAACGCGGGTTGCTCATGGTGGCGGCAGACATGTCGGTCGCAAACCAGCCGGGTGCGATGCAGTTCACCAGGATGCCGTGCGGAGCAAGCTCGGCCGCGAGTGACTTGGTGAGGCTGATGACCGCTCCCTTGCTGGCCGCGTAGTGCGCGTGGAACGCTTCGCCGCGCTGACCCGCGGTCGAAGCGACCAGGACGATGCGACCAGCACGCCGGGCCTTCATCTGCGGCACGACCGCGCGACAGCAGGCGAACACTCCCTTGACGTTGACGTCCATGGTCCGCCTGAGCCGGGTGTCGTTCAGTCGTTCGATGGCGGCCTCCTGCCAGATGCCGGCATTGGCGATGAGGAAATCGACGCGGCCCAGTTCCTGCGTCGTCTTCCGCACCATGGCCGCAACCGCGGCCGAGGAACTGACGTCTGCCCGGATGGCAATGGCGCGAACCCCGGACCGACGGCACTCGGCCACAACTTCGAGTGCCGAGTTCCGATGGCGGACGTAGTTGATGGCCACATCGGCACCCGCCTGCGCCAGCGCCGTGGCCGCGGCCCGGCCCAGACCGCGGCTGGAACCGGTCACCAGGGCGACTCTGTTTCTCAGGTCGATGGGATACATGTTCGCGCACGCGTCAGGCCGCACCAGACTACGTCATGTCAGTGCACCGGCTGACGGCTATCTGCGGCCTCGGTTCAAGCCAGGGCCCGGGGAAAGGACCCCGAGTCCCAGCGCGATTCCGGTCATGTTTTCTCGCTAGCGTCTCGTCTCGGCTTCGTACTCCCGCTGGCGGGAGCGGAGTTCGGACTCGAGCCGCGCAATCTCGGACAGCAGGCGCTTCAGCTCGGCGTCAACTGCCACCGGTTCGTCCGGGGTCTTTGAGGCTTGCTCATAGACCCTGGCGCCGAGTCGGGCCATTGCCCGCTCCATTTCCCGACTGAGACGGAAGATTTCGACTTTGAGTCGGCCACGCCGGGTCAGGTCTTCGGCCTCCTTGATGGCCGAGCGGGTGGCGTCGCCGAGCCAGACGCGCACGTCATCCCACAGGGTTTCGATGTCTCTCTTTGACATAATGCTCCTCTAGGGTAGAAGGACGAGCTTGGCTACGCTCGGGACACGGACCGAAATGCCGGGCATCTCGGGCGCGTCCCGGCGCGCACGGGCGAAGTAGCAGCCGGGACTGAGGCGGTTGCCTTCTGCGTCGGTGCCGCCCCAGGAGAAACGGCTGACGGCTGACAGTTGACGGCTGTCGGCCTGAAGCGTGCGGACGAGGCGGCCGGAGGCGTCGAGGATATCGACTCGTGAGGCGCCGGCAAGGGTGAAGGCGAAGGAGCACCCTACACTCGGGACACGACCCGTATTGCCGGGCAATTCGGGCAGGTCCCTGCGCTCCGCGATACCGGTGACGCGACCGCGCCAGACGCATATCGGGTTGTTCGAGGCGTCACCGATGTCGTCGGAATTGAAGCCGGCAATTACATCCTGCTCGAAGAAGACCGCGAGTGAGTCGCCGGCGCAGTTGCGGGCGATAACCGGAAAGCGCTTGGATGTCGCGTCGGTCGACACGAGCTTGAACGGTTCGGTCCAGAACAGACCATCGTCCGAGCAGGAGACAAAGACGTCGGCCCGCAGGAGGTTTGTGCTCGGCTCGACATTGAGCGAGTCGAACTGCTCCCAGGTCACGTAGAGCCTTCCGTTCTCGGGGTTCAGCCCGATGCTCGGCCGGCCGCAGATGGCGGCGTTGGGCCCGAACCCGCCGGCAAGGTTGTGTGACTCGGCACGATGGATTCTGGACCAGGTGGTCGCGCCGACGTCGTAAAGCCATATCTCGGCCGGGTTCCAGTACGCCGAATCGCCGACGAGCGGAATGAGCGTGGTCACGAGCAGCGGGTTGTCGCTTCGGTCCATAACCAGCCCCGCACCAATCGCGCAGACCGTACCGGTGTCTCCGCCAAAGGCGGTCGGCGGAGTCAGGTTCGTGATTGCGTCCCAGCTCGCGCCGGCGTCAGTGGATACCCGGTAATGGAGCGTCAGCTCGGCGTTGCTGCCGCTCATCCATGTCGCGACGAGCTTGTTCGAGGAGTGTGAGGCGATGAGGTTGTGGCCGAATGCACCGGTCTGAATCCATCCCGACGGCGTCTCCCAGTTGCACCAGCTTGTTCCGCGGGTATAGAACAGGTTGTCCGATACCGCGAACTTGATAACAAGCAGATGGGTCGTGCGGTCCGGAGTCATCGCCACGGCGGGCAGGAAATACCCCTCGAGGTCGGGTGCGCCGTCACAGTAGGAGAAGATGCCGCCACCCGGGGCCGCGTCGCGGGCGACTATCGGCACGAACGTCGGCGGCATGCCGCCGGCCGAGTAGTGACAGGCGACCAGTGCCGCACCGTCTACCGGGCTCAGTTCCATCGTGCCATACCCGCTTCGCTGGGTCTGGGTGTTGATGCCGGAAAACATGAAGTCAGGGTCGTTCCAGTTCCAGGTGCCTGTGCTTCGGTCAAAGTAGTTGTACCGCACCGTGCGGTCCGGCCAGGTTGAACCATAGGGCTGGGCACTGTACAGCCACATGACGTGGATGCCGTTGGTCGGGTCCTGCGCCACCCATTGCAGTGCCGGAGCCGAGTTCTGATTGTCGAAGGTTGTGCCGCCGACTGTATCCACGATTCCGGCGGGTTGGGCAGCGACCAGGCAGGCTGCGGCCAGCAGGGTCAAGAGTACTCTCATGTTCATCCTCCCGGTTCAGCGGACGACCGCGAAGCTGCCGGACCGGCCCTGGCTCTCCAGCCAGTAGGCTCCCGCGGGCAGGCGGGCGGTATGCAGTCGGTCCCTGCCCTTAAGTACAAGCCGGCCGGCAGAAGAGAAAACGCGGTACGCACCGGGCACGGAGATGACCTTGCCGGCATAGATCAGCGTGGGCCGGGGACACGACCCGAAACGTCCGACGTTTTGGTCATGTCCTTCCGTCTCGGCGATGCCGGTGGCCGCGGCCGTGTACGCGTAGGCCGTCGTTCCCCACGGGTAGTGACTCACCGGCACGAGGTAGACGGTCTGGTACGCGGTGTCGAACCCGGGCACTTCGACGGCCGCACGCTGTGCCGAGTCGAGTTCCAGCGTATCGAGGACCATGCGCCGGCCGACCGAATCGTGGCTCACCAGGAAGAGATGGAAGTCAGCCTCGTCTGCGCCGTCAAACGTCAGGACAAGGTCACGGCCGCGCTGGAACCGGATGTACTCCCCGGCCCACCGTTTCAGGTTTGTGTTGCGGGCGACCGGATAGGTCGAGTGGGCCGTGACGGCGAAGCGGGGCACACGCTCGCCGAAGTAGCCGTAGCGGCCACCGAAGCAGGACGTATCGTTTACTATGTTGGCAAGCACCCAGGCGTCGAGCACGTCCTCGAACCGCTCGACGAGCCCGGTCGCGGCGAAGCCGGAGTCCACGCCCTCGAGGCTGGCCTGGGGTGCGGCAACGATGTTGTGAATCAGGTTGGTGCCGACCCGACCACCGTACTGCTCGTAGAGGTAGAGAAAGAAGAGGTAGGTCTTTATGTAGTCGGCCCATTCGCCGCTCCAGGAGGTCAGGTCGTTGTCCGGGTTCGAGTTGAAGCCGGAAATCGGCTCGGGCGCACCGTAGAGCCACATCGCCAGCTCGCAGCAGCCCTCGTCAACCCAGAGCGACTCGGCCGGGTCGTGGTTCCAGTGAATCATGTGGCCGAACTCGTGCGCGGCGATTGCGATGCGGTAGTCGCCGGCCGGGTTGGCCGGGTAGCAGTCAAGATAGACGCACTCGACCTCGTTCGAGTGGTAGCCGAACAGACGCAGCGCGGTCGTGTCGTAGTACTGGTCGAAGAACTGCCAGAACCCGTCGAACTGGTAGCCGTGAAACTGGCCGATGTTGTAGTAGAGCAGGTAGATGGCGGAGTCGTTGTCAATGGCGTCGGGCGGCTGGCCGAGCACGGTCGTGTTGTGGTACCAGACCCCGTGCTGCGAGTCGCGCGGGCTGGAGTACTCGAACCGCTCGACGATGCGGGCGACGTCCGCGGAATCAACGATGCCCGCTTCCCAGCACGAGTCGTGGACCATGACGTAGCAGTGCGGCCCGGCCGCGCGGCAGGTCAGCTCGGTCGGGAACTGCTGTGGCGGCATGACGCTCATGTTCTGCAGCCACATCAGCCGGGTCTCGCCGACCCGCGGCGGCCGTCCCCGGTCCCTGGGCACGGCCCGCGGCAACGGCTGGGCCGGCCGCAGCGCGCTGAAGACCGAAGTTCCGCACCGAATCGGGCCGGCCTGGACCTGCACCGCCATCAGGACGGTCATTATCAGCATTCATTCTCCTCGGGTTGCTGGACCAGGGGATTCTATTGCCGGCACTCAGGAAGTCAAAGCAGGCGCGCGCCGGCGCTCGACCGTGCGTCAGTCCTGCTTCAGTTCTCGGACGGTGGCGAGAAAGCCGCAGGGCCTGCCGTCGGCGTCCCGCATCAGCGTCGCGTTCAGCTCGGCCTGGAAACGCGTGCCGTTCCGGCGGAGCATCGTGTACTCGATACCTTTCAACGTCTCACCGGCCAGGGTCCGCTCGCTGTTCGCCCGGGCCCGGGCGTGTTCTTCCGGAGCAATCAGCTCAAGCGCGTTCCTGCCCAGCAGGTTCTCGGCCCGTGCCACGCCGTGCATGCGCAGCGCCTCGGCTGAGACGTAGGTGAGCGTGCCGGCGAGGTCGGTCGCGGTCACGGCATAGGGAAGGGCTCGGACCAGCGACGTGTAGAGTTCCTCGGTTTCGCGCAGGGTCTTCTCCCGGTCCCGGCGCTCGGCGGTGTCGCGGACCAGGACCATAGTTGCGGGCTCGCCGCCCCAGACGATGCGGGCCGCGCTGACTTCCACCGGCAGTTCGGAGCCGTTCCGGCGCACGACGTTCAGTTCGTACCGCGCCGGCACTGCTGCGCCTGCGATGCGCTGACGGAGTCGGTCCTCAACCCACGCGACGTCTTCAGGCCTCAGGATGTCGCGAATCGGCACACCCTGCATCTCCTCGACCGTCCGGCCGAGCAACTCGGCTCCCTGCCGGTTCACGTAGCGATAGCACCCGTCGGCCCCGACAATGCCGAGGCCATCCGGCAGGTTCTCAGCCAGTGCCCGGAACCCGGCCTCGCTCTCGACCAGAGCCTTCTCGGCCTGCGCGAGCGCGGTCACGTCCCATCCCATCACCAGGCTTCCCCGGCGCTCGCCCGTGGGCCCGAACAGCGGCCGACACAGGCAGGACAGGACACGCTCGGCTCCGTCCCTGGTCCTGATGACAAACTCAAGCTCCGCTGCTGCTTCGTCCGGCCTCGGAACGGCAGTGCCGAGCAGCCGGCCCCGTTCCTGTGCGTCGGGCAGCAGCATAGCCCAGACCTGGTCGGTCCCCTGAACCTGTTCGTGCGAGTAGCCGGTGATAACCTCTGCCGCCCGGTTCCACAGCTCCACCCTGCCGGCCAGGTCAACGGCCGCGAAGAAGAGCCTTGTGCTGTCAAGGATGCTCTCGCGGAGCTGGCTCACGGCCGCCAG
>CAZQFS010000032.1:10195-24797 GCA_964592755.1 uncultured bacterium
TGTTGCGGCGAACCAGTTCGGCCAGCGCCTGATGATGTTCGGTTGCGTCATAGACTGCCGCAAGCAGATGGGCCGGGGCTCCAGACTGGTCGCAGACGTTGCGGATGACCTCCCGCACCCACGCCGTTGAACCGTCGCGGCGGATGATACGGTAGTCGCGCGTGGCAATGTAGTTCGGGACCTCCCGGAGCTTCTCCGATGTACCGCGCATCCGACCGAGGTCGTCGGGGTGGATGATGTTGCGCCATCGCACCCGGCCGGAGAGGAACTCCGCCTCGGTGTAGCCGGTTATCTCCCTGACCGCACCGCGCAGAAAGAACGGGGTGTAGTCCAGTTGTCCGAAGAAAGCTATTCCCTGGAAACTGTCGAGGAAGAGCTGATACCGCTCTTCGGCTGCACGGCGTGCCGCTTCTTCCTGTTTCCTCGGCCGGATGTCCCGGAGGACCATCACCATGCCGGCCGCGGCTCCGTCCCGAGCCGGGATGCCCCGTGCCGAGATGCCGACCGGAATCGGCGGACCGGCGCGAGTCTTGACGCTCAGCTCGCTGCAGCAGAGCTCACCCTGGGCAAAGGCGCGACCAAGTTCGTCCTGGAACCGGTCAGGGTCCTCAAAGCACGAAACCGCGGCCTGCCCTTGCAGGTCAGCCGGCTTCGTGCCGAGCAGCCGGCCGGCAGACTCGTTTGCCGTAACAATCGTGCCTTCGACCGTGACCACGATTACGGCGTCGAGCATGGCGTCGAGAATGCTGTCCGCGGGGAGTTGAACGTAACTGGACATCTGCTCAGTCCTGGCAGCACGCGCGCGGCGAGAACCCGGCGCAGTCCGACCTGGCTCCAGGTCCGGTGGGCCGGGACAGCCGACCTCGCGTCGAGGCGAGCATGCCGCGTGTCGGGCACGCCGTGAACGCTTCGGCGTACCGCGTCGGAACAAGGCTCATTAGCTTTTACCTGTTGGTGGGCTTCGGCCCGTACCCGCGTGAAAGGGCCGGTGCCACACCGTTGCCCGGCAGTCTGACAGCCGGGTTTGTAACCAGGCCAAAGATACCGCCCGGGCTGCGGATGTCAAGCTCGGCCCGACCGACTTGCGCCACACGACGAGAAGGCTGCGTGGCACGCAAACTCTGCCGGAACCCGACATTGAGCCACAAGGGGAATGAGCAGGTGAAGGAAGGAGGGAGGAGTGAGAAGAGAGGAGGGAGGAGTGAGAAGAGAGGAGGGAGGAGCCCGGCAGTTCGTGTTCTTCGTGGCAGTCAGTCCCGGGACTGCGGACTCTGTTGCTCCTTGACCGGCCCGTCTCTCGGGCCTATGATTGCCCGCCAAATGATGAAGACGACTGAGAACCCGGCCGCGCTCGAATGTCTGGGCGTGGTTAAGAACTTCCGTCGCGGGCGCGGGCTCAAGAAGAGAGTGACCTGCGCGGTCGACAGGGCCGACCTCAGGATTGAACAGGGCGAGCTGTTCGGGCTCTTAGGACCCAACGGTGCGGGTAAGACCACGCTCGTCCGCTGTATCGCCACCCTGCTGATTCCCGACGCCGGGACGGTCTCGGTCTTCGGCCACGACGCGTTTCGCGACTCGCTCTTCTGCCGCCGGCGCATCGGGCTTCTTACCTCGGGCGAGCGTACCCTGTACTGGAAGCTCTCGGCCCGCGACAACCTGAACTTCTTTGCCGCACTCTACGGCCTGACCGGCCGGGAGCGGGACAAGCGCGTCGACTATCTTATCGAGCTGCTCGGCCTGAAGGACGTGGAGCGCGAGCGGCTCGAGCGCTACTCATCAGGGATGAAGCAGAAGGTCAGCCTGGCCCGGGCGATTCTGCACAATCCGGACCTCATCCTGCTGGACGAGCCGTCGCTCGGGCTTGACCCGCAGTTTGCCCGGTTCATCCGTCAGTTCATCAAGGAGGAGCTGAACCGGAAGCAGGGCAAGACGATTCTCCTGACCACCCACTACATGGACGAGGCCGATGAGCTCTGCGACCGCATCGCTTTCATCAACAAGGGCAGAATCGTGGACATCAAGCCGCCCGAGCAATACAAGCGCGACATCCCCCATACCGAGGTGCTTCAGGTGCGCCTTCAGGGTCGGCCGGATACCTCGGCGATCAGGTCCATGTCCGGGGTGGAGAACGTCGCCGCCGAGTTCTCAGACGGCGTGACCACGCTCAAGGTCTCTGCCCCGCGCGCCGAGACGGTGCTTTCCGACGTCATTGAACATCTGCGCGGCACGAGCAGGATTCTGGGCATCGACGTGAAGGAGCCGACCCTGGAGGACGTGTTCCTCTACGTGACCGGCACGTCGCTTGGGGCAGACACCACGGAGCACACGCCGGAGGCAGAGTGAGCGCGGAGTCAGCGGCCTTTGGTGGTTCGTCGCGATGAGCTTTGCCGCGGGTCTGCGCGTTATCAGGGCCGAGGCGTTGAAGACGATGCGCATATGGCTTTCCTATCCCATCATGATTGCCTTCTGGGGCATCTTTCCCCTGCTCTGGGTCATGCCGTTTGTGTTCCAGGGCAGGGCGCTGGCCGGCTCGATGAACTCGGTGTCCTTCGAGCACCTGACCGGCTCAGGCAACTACATGGCCTTTGTCCTGATCGGCGCGATGGTTTCGACCTTTGTTTTCTCCGCGCTCTGGGGTGTGGGTAACTCGCTGCGCGAAGAGACCTACTGGGGAACAATGGAGTACATCATCGCCTCGCCCACGCCGCCGCTCGTCATCCTCATCGGCAAGACGGTGGCGGAATGGGTCTGGGCCACGGCGATGGCGGTGTTCCAGGCGGCCATCATCGGCATCTTCTTCGGGGTCAGGTTCACCCTGGCCAATGTCCTGCCCGTGCTGCTGATTGTCGGGCTTCTGATGCTCGGGTTCTACGGATTTGCCATCGCCTTTGCCGGGTTCACGCTGCTCATCAAAGAGGTTCATGGCTGGGTGCATACGCTGGAGTGGGTCTTCTTTCTCTTCTCGCCCATCCGCTATCCGGTCCAGGTCAACCCGATAACCAATTTCGTCAGTCTGTTTGTGCCGCTGACCTGGGCTCTGGTCGCGATTCGCGGTATCATCCTGCTGAACCGGCAGCAGGTCAACCTCTGGCAGACGGTCGGGGTTCTGCTCCTGATGGATGCGGTCCTGCTCGTCGGCGGGTACCTGCTGTTCGGCGTGCTCGAACGCAAGACCCGCCGCGACGGTACGATCGGAATGCACTGATGAGGAACGGCTCGAACGGTCAGAAAACCGGGAATGCGGGTCCGGACGCTCGGTTTCTCGAATCATCGATTCCCGGAATCCTCGCACGGCTGCGTCACTACGCTGCCGCGGTGTGGGCTGAGAACATCAAAGAGTGGAAACTCGAGCTCGCCTATCCGGCCGACTTCGCCCGCACCCTGATTGACCCGGTCGTCTACCTGCTGCCCTACCTGTTGTACGGCATCGCCCTGGTCGGCGGGCGTCACTCGTCTCACCTGAAAGAACTGGTCGGCACCGGAGACATCATCACCTTTGTTACGCTCGGCTACCTCTTCATCGGGTTCCTGAACATGGCGCTCTGGGCCATGGGCTTCAGCCTGCGCAAAGAGCAGATGTACGGTACGCTCGAACCGGTGTTTGCCGCGCCGGTGCCGCGCTGGGTATTCACGATGGGCATGTCCATGCACTCGATTCTGCACCAGGCGCTGATGATTGCCGCCCAGCTCGCCTTCATCCTTGCCGTGTTCAGCCTGACCATCAACCCGGCCGGGCTCCTTCCGTCGCTTGCGATTATCGGCCTGATGCTCATTGCGCTCTACGGCATCGGCATGATTATGGCCTCAACCACGCTCATCTTCAAGCAAGGCTGGCTTGTGTCTGAGGCGCTGGGCAGTGTCATCATGGTCATAACGCCAATCGCCTATCCGCTTGCGGTTCTGCCCGTTTTCATGCAGAAAGCCTCGCTGGTCGTACCCACAACCTACGGCATCCTCACCGTGCGCCACTTCCTGCTGGGTGAGCAGATGGGTTTCTCGGTCGGCCAGGCATTCCTGCGCGTCGGGGTACTCTGCGTGGTCTGGGTCGTATTCGGCCTGGTCATCTTCGCCCTGATTGACCGTTACACGCGCCGCAGCGGCACGCTGAGCCACTACTAGCCGTGAGGGATCAAAGGACGGTTTCTCGCATCCTTCCGCTCGGAATTGCGTGCGGCGACCCGGCCGGCATCGGGCCCGAAGTTATCCTGAAGGCGCTGTCGGTGATGGGTCGAGGAGTGATTCGGGGGGCAAGAATCATCGGGCCCAGGCAACTGTTCGAGCGCGAGCAGCGGCGGCTGGGGACAAAGGTTGACCTGTCGCTGGTTGACAACTCGGTCAAAGCGCCGGGCCGGTTCTCCTATGGCAGGGTGCAGAGAAACTGCGGGCGCGCGGCTTTCGCGGCACTGGAGAACGGCGTTGAACTCCTGCGTCAGGGCAAGGTCTCGGCTCTGGTCACCGCGCCCGTGTCCAAAGCGGCGCTGCGTCTTGCCGGATTCACCTGGCCGGGCCAGACCGAGTTCCTGGCCCAACGACTCGGTGCGCGTCGTCACGCCATGCTCGCCTGGACCCCGCGCTTCAAGGCTGTATTCGTCACCATCCACCTTCCGCTGGCCCGGGTCGCCAGGCACATCACAGCCCGCCTCGTCTTCGAGAAGACCACGCTCCTTGACCGGTTCCTCCGCGGTCTGTCATCAGGAGCGGCCAGCTCGTCATCGCGCCGTCCCCGCCTCTGTGTCCTTGCCTTCAACCCGCATGCCGCTGAGTTCAGCCGCGGGGAAGAGCAACGCATCGCGGCCGGGGTTGAGCTGTGCCGCAAAGCCGGCATTGACGCGGTCGGCCCGGTTCCGGCCGATGCTGCCCTGGCGTCCGTCACTCGACCCCTTGGTTTCTTGCCCCCTGGGTCACTTCCTCCTTCTGATGCCTACGTCGCCATGTACCACGACCAGGCGATGATTCCGGCCAAACTGCTCGCGCGCGGCCGAGGCGTCAATGTCACGCTCGGCCTTGACCACGTCCGTACCTCTCCGCTGCACGGCACCGCGTTCGACATCGCGGGCAAAGGCGTCGCCGCGGCTGACTCCATGCGCACCGCGATTCTCCTCGCCCGCCGACTCGCCCTGCGGCCGACAAACCACGTCGTCACTGCCCGGACTGCTGCTCCGGCTTACGCGCCCTGAGTCGCCCGCAGCAAAGCCTGAAGCAAAGCCGGGACAAACGTATGCGGCATCACCTGAGGCAAGGCCGGTTCATCCGCCTCTTCCAACGCATCCTCTTCCGCCCCGGCGCAGACCGTGGAGGGAACTGGTGGGGCTTGACACGCGGCAATCGGATAACGTCCGCAGGCAACTGCACTTAGGCCCGCGGCCGACCCTGCACCGGGCATTACTACTACGTAATATTCACGGTCTATCCCCGGGTTTGCTTTCGGCGCGTTGCAGGGGTCGGCCTCGCCTGACGCGAGCCGGGCAGTGTCAGGGACACTCTGTCTCCGGAATCGCCAACTCACCGGTCCGGGTCATACGAGCGGCCAGACGACCGCCGAAACAACCATCGTCACGCGGACTACGGAGTTCATCCCAGGCTGACGCAAGGTTCATTGACTTCTAACAATTCACCCGCAGAATATGACCGGCCCATCATGGAAGAACTCGAAGTCAAGATTCTTGAAATCCGGCGTGAAGCAGTGGAGGCCCGGCTGAGGGACGCCGGGGCCAGACTGGTGTTTGATGGCGACCTGAATGCGGTGATGTTCGACTTCCCGGACGGCTCAATCACCGCGGCGGGCGGCCTGCTGCGCCTTCGGCTCGAGGGAGACCAGGCCAAGCTGGCTTTCAAACGTTACCTGCCGGATACTGAGGTGAAGGCGCGCCGGGAGCTTGAGACCGGCGTCGGTGATTTCGAGACCGTGCGGGAAATTCTCCAGTCGCTGGGCCTGTGCCCGGTCCGGACGGTTACCAAGCACCGTACGACCTACGAGCTGCCGGGTGTGCGCTTCGCGATTGACCGCCACACCGGTGAGCTGGCCTACATTCCGGAGTTCCTCGAGGTCGAGGTCGATGACCGGGAAACCCTTGAAGGTTACGCGCGTCTTCTCGGATTCACTCCCGCCGACTTCCGGCCGTGGGGTCTGCCCCAAGTCATTGAATACTACCGAGAGCGACGCTAATCCGGCTCGTCCGGTGCGTGCCGGCGTAATCGACATCGGGTCGAACTCAATCCGGCTGGTCATCGGCGAGCGGCAGGGAGAGAAGCTGCGTGTGCTTGAGTCGCTGCGGACGCCGGTGCCCATCGGACAAGAGGTCTTCCGTACCGGCACAGTGTCACCGGCCGCGACGAGCCAGGTCCTGGCGACACTGGAGCGGTACCGCCAGACGCTCGCGGAGTACGATGTGAAGACGCTCCGCACCGTTGCCACGACCGCGGTTCGTGAGGCGCGCAACCGGGAGGTGATACTCGACTCGGTGCAGCGTAAGAGCGGACTCGAGGTCACGGTACTGACGGCAGGAGACGTGGTTTACTACCACGATGCCTACCTTTTTTTCCGCATGAGCAAGGTGCTGCCGGTGCGACAGCAGACAATCCTGACCGCCGAACTTGGTGCGGGCACGTCCGATTTCTCGGTGATGAGGCGAGGGACCGTGCTGGCCACGGTCGGACTGCCGCTTGGCATGCTGCGGCTCACCCGGCTCATCGAGCAGGGCGGGGCTGAGCCCTACGTGGCCGGAAGTGTGCTGCGCGAATACGTCGAGACTGAACTGACCGGACTGCGACGCCAGTTGCCGCGTGTCGCCCTGGAGAGTATCGTCCTGTTCAGCGAGCATCTGGTTCCGTCGCTGGCCGCAGTGCTGGGTTGGCCTCGGCGGGCCCGGTCGGGCAGTTCCGGCGGGTCTGCGACCGGGCTGGTACGGCTCAAACGGCGGCAGGCCGAGGAGCTGTGGAATCGCTGCCGGGGCCGCAGCGCCGCGGAACTGGTCGAGACCCACAAACTCGTTCCCGACGTGGCGGGAACACTGGTCGCCACTTCGGCCACGGTCGCCGCAATACTCGCCGCCTTCGAGCTTGACGAGCTGTTCGTCGTGCCGACGTCACTGGGTGAGGCGCTCCTGACCTACATGCTCTTCGACCTCGGCCGGGCCGAGAGTTACAACAAGCTGCGCCAGCAACTGTCGGTCGCGCGCGGGCTGTGCTACCGCCACGGAGCCGACCTGAAGCACGCCCGGCGCGTGGCATTCTTCGCCCGCCGGCTTTTCGTCAGCCTGGCCGGTCGGCTCGGGCTGGAGCCGGAAGACCTGAACTACCTGTTGATTGCCGCGCACCTGCACGACATCGGCAAGTTCGTTTCGGCCAGTGCCCATCACAAGCACAGCGAGTACCTGATTGGCGCGCTCAACCTGTTCCGGCTTGATGCCGGGGAGGTGCGTCTTATCGCCTGTATCGCCCGGTATCACCGTCGCTCGACCCCGCGTGAGTCCCACCCGCTTTACGCCTCGCTGCCGCGGCCTGCGCGGATAAAAGTCCAGAAGCTCGCCGCGCTGCTGCGGGTTGCCGACGCGCTCGACCGCTCGCATACCGGCCGGGTCGAGGAACTCAAGGTGCGGGTGGTGGACGAATGTACTATCGAGCTGCGGGTTTGCGCCGCCGCCGACCCGCTGCTCGAGCGTCTGGCAGTCGAAGAGAAGAAGAACCTGCTCAGTGAGGTCTCCGGCTGCGATGTGCGGCTGATTGTCGAACGCGAGCCACAATGAGCGGCAGCAAAGGTCCGGTCCTGCGCGACCGCTACGTCAACCGTGAATGGAGCTGGCTGGCCTTCAACGAACGGGTGCTGGAGGAGGCCGAGGACAGGAGCAACCCGCTGCTCGAGCGGGCGAAGTTCGTGGCCATCTTCGCCAGCAACCTCGACGAGTTCTTCATGAAGCGAGTCGCGGCCCTGTGCGAGGTCATCGATGCGGGCGAAAAGAAACCGGACGGCTTCGGCTACTTCCCGGAAGAGGTCTACCGGGGCATCGAGACGATTACCGCCCGTCTGCGCACCCGCCACGTCCACGTCTTTCGCCGGTTGCGCCAGGAACTGGCCGCGGAGGGGATTCGCCTGCTGGAGATGGCCCAACTGGGCGAGCACGACCGCTCGGTCGTGCAGTCGTACTTTGACACGACGGTGTACCCGCTGGCGACGCCGATGGCGGTGGACCAGTCCCACCCGTTCCCGATACTGCCGTCCAAGACCCTGAGCCTCGCCGTCCGACTGGAGCACGCTGGTGAACCGGCGCTGGCGATACTGCCTCTGCCGGCAGGGCTGCCGCGAGTATACAAGCTGCCCGCGGCGAAGACGGAACGCCGCTTCGTGCTGCTCGAAGACATACTGCGTGCCAACCTCGAGCGCTTCTTCCGCGGCTACGAGGTTCGGGAGAGCGCCGTGTTCCGCGTCATGCGCGACAGTGAGCTGAACATCGAGGAAGACGAGGTCTCCGACCTGCTGGAGGCGGTGGAGGAACAGGTGCGAGGTCGGCCCCGGGCCAGGCCGGTGGCACTGGAAATCGAGAAGACGGTATCAGCCGGGCTGCTTGAACAAGTGACCGAACGCGTGGGCGTGGCGGCCGACCGGGTGAAACTGCTGGACGGCCGCATCGACCTGACGTTCCTCTATGAGCTGATTGCCAAGGTCGCGCGTCCGGAACTGCAAGACCGGCCGTACGACGCCGGCACGACCGAGTACGATGACATCTTCCGGCGGTTGCGCGAATCCGACCTGCTGGTGCACGTACCTTACCAGTCCTACCGGCCGGTGATTGACCTTGTTGACCGCGCGGCCGACGACCCGGACGTGCTCGGCATCAAAATCACCCTGTACCGCACCTACCAGCAGTCCGCCGTCGTCCAGTCGCTCGCGCGGGCCGCGCTGAACGGTAAACAGGTGACGGTACTGGTGGAAATCAAAGCCAGCTTCGACGAAGAACGGAACATCCGCTGGGCCCGGCAGCTCGAAGGCGCCGGGTGCCACGTGGTGTACGGCATTCCGGGCATGAAGATCCACGCCAAGCTCTGTCTCGTTGTCCGGCGCGAAGACGACGGCATCCGCCGCTATGTCCACCTCGGAACCGGCAACTACAACGAGGCCACGGCGCGAGTCTACACCGACCTGCACCTTCTGACCTGCGCCGAGCCTTTCGGCCGCGACGCCTCGGATGTCTTCAACGTCATCTCCGGCCATTCCCTGCCGCCGCACTGGAACAAGCTGGTCGTGGCGCCCCATCATCTGCGCGACTACTTCCTCCAGCTCATCGACGAAGAAATCGAGAACCAGCGCCGCAACGGGACCGGTTTCATCTTTGCCAAGTGCAACGCGCTGCAGGACCGCAGGATTGTGGATAAGCTCTATGAAGCCGGTGCGGCCGGGGTCAGGATGCAGTTACTGGTCAGGGGCATCTGCTGCCTGCGGCCGGGCATCAAGGGACTGAGCGAGACGGTTGAGGTCAGGAGCATTGTCGGAAGGTTCCTCGAGCACTCCCGCATCTACCTGTTCGGCGGCGGCGGTGACCCGAAGTTGTTCCTCTCCTCGGCGGACTGGATGAAGCGGAACATGGAGCGTAGAATCGAGCTTCTGTTCCCGGTCGACCGGCCGGAACTCAGAAGTGAACTCCGTTCGCTCCTTGACCTTTACTGGCGCGACAGCGTAAAGGCGCGTATCATGACGTCCGATGGGACCTACCGCCGGTTTCCGGCCACACGTCCGCGGTTCAATGTCCAGGAGGAGCTAATCCGACGCTATGCCCAGCAAGACTGACTGGCACATTCCCGCCGGGCTGATTGACCCGGCCGAGGCCGCATTCGCCGCCGCCGCGGTGCTCGCGCGGCTGAGGATGATGGTGAAGGAGGCCGACGGCGTGAAAGAGGGGAGCGACATCGAGTTTGTTCACCGGATGCGGGTGGCCTCGCGCCGGCTCCGGACTGCGCTCCGGGTATTTGCCGACTGCCTGCCACGGCAGCCGCACAAGGTCTGGACCAGACAGGTACGGCGAGTCACCCGCTCGCTCGGCCGGGCGCGCGATTTGGACGTCCAGCTTGATTTCATCGCCCGCAAGGACACGCGGCGGCTCAGGCCCGGGTTCCGCCCCGGGGTTCAGCGTCTGCGTCTGAGGCTGGAGCAGCAGCGGGCCGCGCTTCAGGATCAAGTCGTGCGCCGGGTCGAGGAGTTCGAATCGAGCCGGGTAGTCGAGTCGATGCAGGACCGGCTGGAGCCACTTGCGTCCGAGGTCCCGGCCAGCAACGCCCTTTGGCGCCGGGCCCGGCGGGAAATCTCAAGCCACCTGGATGAGTTGCTGGGATTCCGGCCCTTTGTTGACCGGCCGGAGTGCGAGAAAGAGCTGCACCAGATGCGTATCGCCACCAAGCATCTGCGCTACGCGCTGGAGCTCTTTCGGCCGCTGTTCGGCGACCAACTGGAGAAGACGATTGACATGACCAGGAAAATCCAGGGACTGCTCGGTGAGATACACGACTACGACGTCTGGGTCGAGTTTCTGCCTGAGTTTGTCCGTGCAGAGCGGGTCCGCACACTGGAGTACTACGGCTCGGATGCGGCTTTCCCGCGGCTGGTGCCCGGGCTTGAGTACCTGCGGCGCCGGGTGGTCGCTCTGCGGCGGGCGCGCTACCGGGAGTTTGCGCGCTTCTGGCACCAGACCGAGTCGGACCTGGTTTGGGAGCATCTGCGCCAGACCGTGGCCGCCGGGGGCAACGGATGAAGGTCGCATTGCTCGGCGATGTTCACGCCAACCTGGCCGCCCTGGAGTCGGTGCTCGCCGACGCCCATCGTCGTCGCGTCGACGCCGTCTGGAACGTCGGCGACCTCGTCGGGTACGGACCGCAGCCGGATGAAGTAGTCAGCCGCCTGCGGCGCGAGAACGCGGTGTCGATTGCCGGGAACTTCGACCTGAAAGTGCTTGGTGTCGGCAAGGGCAGGAAACCCAAGTCCCCTTCGCCGGAAAAACGGCTGGCGTACCGCTGGGCATGGGAACACCTGTCGCCGGGCAATCGCAAGTACCTCGAAAGCCTGGCAGAGGAGGCCCGCTTCGAGCTGGAGGGCCAGCGCATACTCCTTACCCACGGCAGCCCGGCAGACCACGACGAGTATGTGGGCGAGCAGACATCGGAGAAGCGGCTGGGCGAGCTGGCGGAAATCGCGGGCGCCGACATCATCATCTCCGGTCACAAGCACCGGCCGGCGAAACGCGAGCATAACGGAGTGCTGTTCGTGAACACGGGCAGCGTCGGACGACCGGACGACGACGACCCAAGGGCATCCTACGCCGTTCTGGAAGTCAGGCCGAAGCAATTCAACATCACCCACCATCGCGTCAGGTACGATGTGCGCAAGACCGTGGCCGAAATCCGGCGCCACAAGCTGCCCGAGGTTTTCGCCCAGATGCTGTTGAAAGGGTCGAGCCTTGATGCCCTGCAGGGAGGTTACAAGAACGACAAGCGCCGGCCCTTCGACGCGGCCATGGGAGGTGGTGACCAGCGACTCGAGGCGGTGATGGCCCTGGCCCGGGCCAGCGACTACGAGGTGGCGCACACGCACCAGGTCACCCGACTGGCCATGACGCTCTTCAATGAGACCCAGGCGTTCCACCGGCTCGGGCCCCAGGAGCGGTTCTACCTCCAGTGTGCCGGACTGCTGCACGACATCGGCTATGTGGCAGGCTCCAAGAGCCACCACAAGCAGGCGCTGAAGATCATCCTGAAGTCCGAGCTTCTTCCATTCAAGCGGCGGGAGCGGCTCATCATCGGCTCGATAGCGCGCTACCACCGCAAGAGCCTGCCGAGCACGAAGCACAGACACTTCGCCCGGCTCAGCCGCGAAGACCGACGCCGGGTCAAGGTGCTGGCCGCCATTCTGAGCCTTGTGGACTCGCTCGACAGCAGCCACCGCAGCCTGGTTCATTCCCTGACCTGTACACTCACTCCCCGCAAGGCAATCGTGCACTGCGTCGTGCTCGGATTGTACGAGGAGTGGCGTCAGCGGGTATTCGAGAAAGGGCTGTTGTTCGAACGGGTGTTCAAGCGCAAGCTGGCCATTGAATGGGAACACGAGAGCCGGCCGGCAGCGTCGGCCTGGATACCGGGCAACGGCATTGACATCAAACCGGACAACTCGGCGCAGAGGAGCGCGCCGGCATCGGTCTTCCCACACCGGCATTGATGCGCCGTCGTGCTGCCGAGGGGCCGGTGCTGGGGGCGGCCATCATGCTGCTCATTGCCGGGGCTCAGGGTGTCTGCCAACCGGCAGCCCGCAACGTCATTGTAATGATACCGGACGGCTGCGGCATCAGCGTCGCGACGCTGGCGCGCTGGTACTCAGGTCGGCCCCTGGCGCTTGACCCGATGTTGTGCGGTGGCGTCCGTACCCACGCAGCCAACTCCCTCATCACCTGCTCGGCCGCGGCCGCCACCGCTTTCGCCACCGGATTCAAGACCGACATCGGCGTCCTGGCGATGGGTCCCGGCTCGAGACGCCCGGTCGTGCCGTCGCAGCCCGAATCACTGCGCCACCGGCCGCTCGTGACCTTGCTTGAGGCCGCCAGGCTCGAGGGTAAGTCAGTCGGGCTCGTGGCAACCAGCACGGTCACGCACGCCACCCCGGCCGCGTTCGCCGCGCATGTGCCGGCCCGAGAGATGCACGACGAAGTCATGCAGCAGATGGTACATCAGGACCTGGACGTTGTCTTCGGCGGCGGCATGGGCTGGCTGGTGCCGGCAGGGCACGGCGGCCGGCGCAAGGACGACCTCGACCTCAAACACGTGCTGGAGCGCCGCGGCTGCCGACTCGTGCGCAACGCCGAGGAGCTCGCCTTGGTGAGCTCCACCCCGGTCTGGGGCCTCTTCGCCGAGGAACACATGTGCCCCGACGCAGACCGCAGCCGGCACGCGCCCGGTGAACCATCCTTGGCCCAGATGACGCTTCGGGCGATTGAACTGCTGTCAGCCGACCCGGACGGCTTCTTCCTCATGGTCGAAGGCAGCCGGATTGACTGGGCCGGGCATGCCAACGACCCATTCTACATGGTTACCGACTTCCTCGCGTTCGACTCTGCCGTGCGGGTGGCTGTCGACTTCGCGGCCCGCGACCACCACACGCTCATCCTCGCCTTCCCGGACCACAACTGTGGTGGGCTTTCCATCGGCAGCGCGACGAGCACCGCCGAAACAACCAGTACGGCCGACCTGCTCGGCCCGCTGCGCCGAATGAAACTGACCTCGACCGGGCTCGTGCGCGAAATGGGGAGTGACCGCTCACCGGCCAACATCCGCGAACAGGTCCGGCAATGGTGGGGAGTCACGCTGGCGGACAGCGAGCTGGCTTTCATCAACTGCCGCCGTCAACAAGGCACGGACCTCGAATATGCGCTGTCGGAAGTCTTCTCGCGCAACCATACGATTCTCGGCTGGACCACTCACAGCCACACCGGTGAAGATGTGCCGCTCTGGGCGTACGGACCCGGTCGGCCGACCAGTGGTGTCATGGACAACACCGACATCGCACGCGCAGTTGCCGCTGCCGTCGGCCTTGACATGGCTGCCGCTGCCCGCAAGCTCTTTGCCGACCTGGGTAAGCCAGCAAGCGACAGCAGGCTCAGGCTCGACAGCTCGCACCTGCGCAAACCGGTCCTGGCAATGGGCAGGTTCCGAATGCCCATCGGCACTGACCTGCTGATAGACGGGTCCGATACCACTCGCCTGAGCGGGATTACTGTCTACTCACCGGGCAACGGCCATGCGTACGGTCCGGCTGCCATCCGTGACCGAGCCCAGCGCGCCGAGCCGTCAACGTCGGTTCCCGAAGGCCCTCGACGCTGATTCACGGGCGATGTATTGAATAGGGCACTTCTCTGAAGAGGCGCGTCATTCCGAGGGTGAAGCGGCCGGTTTCGCCGGGTGGCGGTGTGGTTGTCGAGGACAGAGTCACGGCGCATGGCGTTTCGGTCGTCGAGCGCGCGTTTGACTCGGGGTGGTAACTCCGGTATCTTCTGCGTTGCACAGACGGGCCCGTAGCTCAGTTGGTCAGAGCAGCTGACTCATAATCAGCCGGTCGTCCGTTCGACCCGGACCGGGCCCATTCCTCGCCCGCAAGCCAAGTCTCTCAAGATAAGGCCGGTAGTCCGGTACGCCTGTGTGCCGCTCGCTTGGGGGATGCTCAGAACGGGTGGGGTTGTCCACGGTGGAGTGGACACTTGGAAAGGCAGGTGTAGCACGAAGCCGGAGGTTTGGATTGAGTCAGGAAAGAAGACCGCTTCTGACTACGCGGCCGTGCTCAAGAAACACGGTGCGCTGGCGAGCATGAGCCGGCCGGAAACCCCGCGTGACAACGCGCCAATGGAGAACTTCATCAACACGTTCTATGATTGCCCGAGAAGACACTCAGCCCCGGGCTATCTGAGCCCGGCCGAGTACGAGAAGCAGTTGAGGGCCTTCACCTGACTGCGTGTCTACCTTACTGGGGGCAGTTCATCACGAGGATTTCACTGCGACAACCACGACGAAGCTCGCGCCTTCGACATAGCCGGACCGAGGCTGCTCCAGCGCGACGGTGTCGTCCGGACCTTGGAAT
>CAZQFS010000033.1:0-24531 GCA_964592755.1 uncultured bacterium
CGCATTCTAGCGTGTCAGGACGAGCTTCGTGACTGACGTCTCGCCACGAACGAAGTACACCCCGGGCCTGAGGCGCGAGACGTCATTCGCCCCGGACTTGAGGTCCAGCACTCTGCGGCCATCGGAAGCGATGAGTAAGGAGCGAGGAGCGCAGAGGAAAAAAGGGAGTCGGAGCACGCCGCTTACAATCGTCGGCCCGCCATTCGTACTTCGCACTTCGGTCTTCGCACTTTCCTCTCGGGCTCCGGTCGCAAACTGCCGGGGATACTTGATGGCCCGGCCGTTCCAGCTCGAGGTCATCCGCTGCCAGACGACCTGGCCGTCATAGGTGACCTCAAACAGGCGACCGCTGACCGCTTCGGTGATGAAGGTGTTGCCGTTGGGCAGTCGGTACGCGCCGGACATGTGGCCCGAGTAGAACACGCCCCGGTTCTCATAGACCCAGCTCGGTTCTTCCGGGCCGTAGGCCGAGTCCGGGTGAATGTAGTAATGGTCGTTCGAGTCGAGCGGCGGCGTGATTTCCCAGACACTTGAATAGTCGTTGCCGCTGCCCGGCCGGTCGCCGTTGTTGAAGACCATGATGTTGCCTTCGCCGACGAGCCCGCGGGGTATCCAGTTCGCGCCGTGGACGACAAAGAACCGCTGGTCGGTCGAGTCTCCGCGGCGGTAGTTCTGCGGATTGCCCCAGCGGTAGATGATGTCGCCGCCCTTGCCGTGCCGGCCGCCGGTATGACCGGCCGCCTCTTCGGTCGTGGTCGAATGGTCAATGACGTAGAACTCGTTCAGGAAGTGAGAGCTGAAGACGATTTCGTCTCGCTCCTCGTTGTAGTCAACGATGTTGGCGTGAATCCAGTCGCCGTACATGAAGAGCGTGCCGAGGTTGATGTCGAACAACTCGGGATGCTCGCGGACCACGCCGTGGTTCGGCTTGCTCGAATCTACGTCCTGAATCAGATGGTCCCAGGCCCGCCAGCGCCAGACCACGCTATCGCCCACCGGGTCGTACTCGACGACCTCCTCGGACCACATGTCGCCGGAGACATTGACACGGCCCATGGCCTGAGCCTCGGCCCGTGCCTTCCGGTCCCAGGCAAGCACCAGGATATTGCCGTTCGGCATCGGATGGATGTCGTGGTGCTGCTGATGGTTTGAGTCAGACCAGACAAAGCTGCGGATGACATTACCATCCCAGTCATACTGCCGAATCCAGCCGCCGTAGACCCCGCCGCGCATCGTCGCGCCCGGGTATACGTCCGGCCGCCAGATGGTCGAGTCCGGCATCAGGTAGACCGCATAGGCCGGTGTGGTCGTGCAATCCCACCGATTCACGGTCTGCCCGTTTGTGTCAATCAGTGACACGGTTCGGCTGTAGACCGGGTTGGAGATGACCAACCCGTCGAAGACCTGCGCGCCCGCGAGTGCGGACAGGCCCACCAACACCAGCGCAGAAATGCGCCTCATCATCATTCCTCCTTTGCCGTCAGCGCCATCACCAGGCTTCATTGGGTCAGCAACACCCGGGCCCGGTGCTCGCTGGCGCGTACGAAATAGACGCCGGGAGCAAGCGTCTCGAGCACATTCGTGCCGGGGCAAAGCGCTCGCACCTTTCGACCTGCCGCATCAAGCAGGACCGCACTGGACCATCCCGGTGCGTCGGACAGCCAGAGTACGCTGCGGGCAAAGGTCGGCCGGTCTTTCGCGCCATCATCTTCGAGCACTGTGTTACCTTCGGTGACCCCTGATGTGAAATCGCGCGGGCACTTGGTCGCCCGGCCGGCCTGGCCGCCCAGGTTCAGTGTCCAAACGACCTGTCGGCTCGGCGTGATTTCGTAGACCATGCCGGGAACACCAAGGACAGCAAACGTGTTGCCGTTCGGCAGCCGATAGGCGCCGCCCAGGTGCTGGGAGTAGAACGACCGGCCGTTCGAGTAAGACCAGGTCGGATTTCGGGGGCCGAAGGCCGAGTCCGGGTGAATGTAATAGTGGTCATTGGTGTCAAGGCGTGGTGTCAACTGGACGACCGATGAGGAGTCACCCGCGGTTCCCGGCCGGTCGCCGTTATTCAACACGAGGATATCTCCGGCCCCGGGCATTCCGGGCCGTATCCAGTTCCCGCCGTGGGCGACGTAGAACACCTGGTCGGCAGAACCGCCCCGGCGATAGTTCTGCGGGTTGCCCCACCGGTAGATGAAGTCGCCGCCCTTGCCGTGGCGGCCGCCGGTGCTGCCGCGTGCCTCCTCGGTCGTGGTCGAATGGTCAATGACGTAGATTTCGTGCAGGTTGTGTGAAGTGACGACTACTTCGTCTCGCTCCTCGTTGTAGTCCACTGCATTGCAGTGCATCCAGTCCCCGCCCTGCTGGATTGTCCCGAGGTTGATGTCGAGCCGCTCCGGATGTTCACGTATCACGCCGTAGTTCGGCTTGGACGGGTCAACATCCTGTATCAGATGGTCCCAGAAGTGCCATTCCCAGGCCACCGAACGCGTGACCGGGTCCCACTCAATGACTTCATCCGGCCAGATATCGCTGGCGATGTTGCGACGGCCCAGCGATTCGGCCTGAGCGCGGGTCTTCCGGTCCCAGGATACCACCAGCACGTGCCCGTTGGGCATGACGTTGATGTCATGGTGCTGCTGGTGGTTCGAGTCTGACCACAGGAAACTCTCAAGAGGATTCCCGCTCCAGTCGTAATGCGCCATCAGACCGCCGTAGGGCCCGCCGCGCATCACCGACCCGGGCCAGACCTCCATGCGCCAGACCGTACTGTCCGGCAGCAGATAGGCCATGTAGCAGGGGTAGTTGGACGTCCACGTGTTGACCGTGCGGCCCGAGTTGTCCTTGAGATAAGTCGTTCGGTTGTTAATGAGGTTGTAGAGCGTCAAGCCGTCGAGGACCTGGGCCGCGACGACAACCGGCAGCAGCACCACTGTCGCCAAGGCAGCAGCCTGCCTGGAACTGAACATCATCTTGTCACTACCAGTTTGACTGCCTTGGCCGGACCGGCCCGGTCGTCGTGGTCAGACTTGACCGTTGCGAAGTAGACACCGCCGGCCTGGCAGGTGACGGCAAAGTCTGCCTGGTAACAACCTGGTGCCTGAACGCGGTCAACCAGGGTCGCGACGAGCCGACCGGCGGCATCGGACACGCGCAGCGTGACTCGACCCGGTCGGGTAACAACATAGCTGAGCACGGTGCGCCGGACAAACGGATTCGGGAAAGCGGTCAGTTGAACGCAGGGACCCAGGTTCTGGTCTTCCCCGGTCCCGACACCGCTGTCGTTCGGTGCGCCGAAGGTCGGGTTCATCAAGCGGAACGTACCGAAGCCGTCCGGGTAACGGCCGAAGCTCACGTCCGGCTGCTGCGGCCCGAACACAACCAGGTCCTGGCTGAAACCGTCCGGGTCGGTCAGAATGACCATGGCACCCGTGCTGTTCAGCCGGAAGTTCGCATGCAGCCCGGGCTGGCTCAGGTCATTGTCGGCCCAGACCACAAGATGCCCGTTGGCCGGAATCGCGGTATCCGGGAACTCCCATTTCAGCCGGTCGAGCGAGTCGTCGGACAGGAAATATCCGTCCAGCGAGACCGGCCGCGCAGCCGTGTTCCGCAGCTCAATCCAGTCGTCGTACTGGCCGCTCGGGTCGGGCACGGTCCGGACATTGTCGGCCATGACCTCGTTGATGACCACGCCGCCAGCCACCGGCAGGCTGAAGAACTCGTATTCGGCCCGGGCCGGACAGAACGCGCCGGCGTCAACGTTCTCGGCATAGATGTGGTACTCGACGTTCCCTGCCCCGATGCGCACCAAGGCGGTGTAGACGCTGTCGCCGGCTCTGCCGTCGCCGTCCTGGCCGTTGTCGGTCATCGCCACCCGAGTGAACCGCAGCGCCGGATTCTGTCGGAACCCGAGGAAGACCGAATCCGCACCCGCGACCCGCGCCTCGAACCGGACGTTGGTATTCGGTGCCGGGCGAGCCGGACTCGCGGCAATCTCAGTCACGGTCGGCGGTATGGCTTGGAACTCGGGCCGGCGCGAAAGGAAGCTGACGCGACCGTTCATCAACTCGGTCAGGCCGACAATCGCCAATGGCCCGGAGCCGACCGAACGGGTGACGTTGTTGGTGAAATCATTGTACGTGTAGAACTTGTTCGGGTCAGCCCGTACGTGCGCGTCGATGATGCCCTGAATCTCACAGGCCCGGTCCCGATACCAGTTGTCAGTGAAGACCTCGGCAATCGTCGTCTTCATGTGCGCGACGTACATCCGGCGTCGGCGGGCGTCATTCAATATCATGCTCAATATCGGGTAGTCCGGGTCGGCCGAACGCAGAAACGGGTCGAGCTGCTGCATCTGCACCAGCGAGAGTTGCCCGGTTCCTTGCAGGTCACGGAACGCGCCAAAGCTCTCGTTCAGGTCCCAGACAATCGGGTTGAACCGGGCCGAAGCATCCCGGTACAGGTAGTAGTTCTGAGCCGTGTTAATCGGCGCGTCGAGGTTGACCAGCAGAACGTCAAAAGCAAGCATCCAGAGGTGGCGGTCCACGTTCAGCACCCGGTCGAGCGCCGCGTTGTGGTTGCTGAGCGTATCGAGCATGCCGACGAGCTCACGCCAGCCCGAGTCCGACTCCAGCTCAAAGTAGGCGAGATACGGCGTCGAGTCCGGGCCCAGGTACTTCCAACCCATCATCGCGACCGAGTCGAACTTCACCCGGCCCTTGAACCGCGCGTTCTCGTCGCCGCAGAAACGGGCCCGCATGAACATCTTGTCCGGGTCTTCGTTGTTGGTGTAGAGTCCGATGAGCGTATCATTGACGTAGACATTGACGTAGCTTGCGCGTCCCGCCGGCATGTACTTCCGGGCGATTTCGTAGCTCAGAACCTCGCGGACAAAGCTCGGGTCCTTGTACACGTTGGCCAGGCGCAGGGTGCCGTGGCCCTCGATGTTCGCGCCGGGCCGGACATAGTCGAGTTCGATGTTGAACGGGTTCTTGCGTCGGCTCGGGTTGTAGGAACTGAAACCCTTGTACCTGACCCCGACGCTGTCGAACCGGACGCCGTTGATGAACGCGGTGCCGGCCAGCCGCCCTTCCTCGCCGGCCGCGTACAGGCTGTCAAGGATTTCGTCCCAGTTCGGCTCGGCGAAAACCAGCCTGACTTCGCTGACCTGCTCGACGTCGAAGAAGCCACCGACGGCGGTTGCCGCCAGGATGACAAGCAGGCCGTACTTCACTCCGAGGCGCTCCTATTCTGTGCCGCGGTTCGTGCGAGCCGGGCTGGGCTGCATGAACTGCCAGTCAGCGCTGCCATCCGGCAGCCGGCCGAAAGACGTATCCGGCTTCTGTGCCCCAAAGCTGAGCGTGTCCACCATCAGGGCGTGCGTGCCGTACTTCTGGAACAGCCCGAGCTGCTCGCCCTGGGCCGCGGCCAGGTTGAACGAGGCATGATACGCCCCCTCCTCTTCCTCGCCGTCGGCCCAGACCAGCAGATAGCCGCGAGGCGGAATGGTCACGTCAGGCAAGGACCAGCGCGTTGGTTGTCTGAGGTCATCAGTCAGGGCAAATCCACGCAGGGTCACGGCCGTGTCCGCGGCGTTGTAGAGCTCGACCCAGTCATCATAGTCGCCGGCCTCGTCGGTGTTGATGCTCTGGTTTGACGCCAGGAACTCGTTGATAAACACGATGCCGGCCAGTGATGATATGCCCGAGGTGTTCGGCTCGCCCGGCGTCGGCACCGACATGAACTGCCACTTGCCGCCGTCCGGGACCCGGCCATAAGAAGTGTCGGAAGTCTGATGACAGAAACTCAGGGTGTCGACAATGAAGACCCGGTCGCCCTGCGCCGTGAACAGACCGAGTTCCTCGCCCTGGTCTGCGTCGAGCCGGAATGACGCGTGGAGCGGACCCTGGCGGTACTCGGCATCGGCCCAGATGAGCAGGAATCCGCCCGCGGGTATTGTCGTGTCCGGGAATGTCCACTTCATCGGGGAGGCGAGGTTGTCGGTCAGATACACGCCCTGGAGGCGAACCGGCTTGTCGCCGGCATTATGAAGCTCAATCCAGTCGGCATAGTCGCCGTGCTCGTCCGGCAGGGTTGAGTTGTTCGACGCCATGAACTCGTTGATGAAAAGCACGCCGGCCAGGCTCGACAGCTCGGTTCCGGCCGGCGCCGCATTGCACCCGCTGACCAGTGCCGTCACTACGAAACAACACGACCATCTGACCATCAGCACAGCACTTCGTCTCATCTTTCCTGCTCCTCTCTGCCTAGAAACCAGCCTGCGCCTGCAGGACGATTTTGTGGGCCAGGCCATCGTCCGGCCTGGCCTCACTGACCAGATTCGCCTTCAGCTCAAGCCGGCGGCGCAGATGCCAGTTGCAGGCGGTGGTCACCGTCGTGGTCCGGTCCGTCCGGTCGGCAAGGCTGGGGTACATCTGCTCAAACCTGATACCAGGCTCGAACGCATTCAGGCGCCAGAAGCACTGAACATATCCGCCCAGCATTCTCTGGCCCGGCTCAGCATCTCCGTACAGCGCCTCGGCCTCAAGCATAATCCTGCCCGGCCGCAACGAAATGTCCCCGCCCCAGGCGGTCATCAACTGGCCGGTCAGTGAGTCATTGCGCTGGCTCGCATTGGCCCCGAATGAAAGCCAGTCCAGCTTCGACAACGTCAGCCGCTCGCAGAACTGCTTGGCATCGTTCCAGTCCTGTGACCTGCGTGTCCCGCTGCCATTGAACACGCCCAAGGCGTACCCGATGGTCAGGCCCTGGCTGCCGGGCGCAACACGCAAGAGCTCGCCTTCAGCCGCCAGCCCGATGTCACGGCCAAGGTAGTCTGCCTCGCCGAACCGGTCGTTCATCTCGCCGCGCTCAATGGTGAGCAGCTTGGATGCCGGGGTCAGCTCCTCGTGGCTGAATCCCATCTTGCGCAGCCCTGCAACCAGTTGCAGCGGTGTTGCGACCTGATACCTGACAAAGGCGTCCTTCAAGGTCAGGTCCAGCTTGTCGCCGCCGAGTTCAATCTCCACGCCGGCCCGGTCCAGGTCGTAGCAGAACTCAACCCGGGCCCGGCGCAGCTCGAAACCATAGGCAGGAACCGCATCCGGGCGGAAGTCGTTCATCCACTGCACGTGCACATAGCCACCGAACGAGAAGCCGTCCTGGCCCTTCGGGCGTGCGGCGGAAGCCACTCCCGCCATCACCAGCAGCAACATGGCATAGACGGTCACCGAAAGGCGTGGTTCGATACTTGGACGCTTCAGAATGTCTCTTTAGACACGCAAGAACGTGCTTTCCTGCGTCTCATGTTAAGCTCGCGTTAATGTCGTCAGCGAAAGGCCGGCCATCAGGCTAATCTTAACACTCCCTGCCGTTTGGGCAAGGTCTGCCGGTCAGCAGGTAACAACAAACAGGCCCACAAGCCGCCCGGAACTGCGATTGCGCACTGCGTGATAGACGCCGGCGGCTTGGCCCGGTGCGAACCAGCTCAGGTGGTTCACTCCCGGCTCCAGGTTCTGCTCAGGCAGCAACGCGGATTCACCGCCGGCGGACGGAGGCTCTCAGCACTGTCCTGTACCTGGCTGACAGGCAGGGCCGGGTCAGCGCTTCTTTCTGCTATGTGCCGGGCGCGTGATAGACCGTCACGCCGCGGATAGTCTCCGGGTCCTGGCCGGCGCGCCTGAACAGGGCCTCGACAGCGGCGCGGTCCGGTGCGTCCCAGCAGCAGATGGGCTGGTTCGTGTTGTTGTCCACATACGCCCAGTCCATTCTCAGGCTGGTTCCTTCGGCCGCAGAAACCACCTTCAGACAGGCAGTTTTCACCTGCTCGGCCGGCATCGGCTTCAGGGTGATGATGTACTTGGCCATCCATACTCCTTGGTTTGCCCGACATTGTAACGCACTGGTTGCGGAACGTCCACAATTCGCGCTGGGCAGTGTACGCAAACCGGCCTTGAGGACTTGGTCAGGCAACCGGGCCGTAGACTGCTTCGGCTGTTTCCCGGGCCAGTCGTGTGATGCGGCGACCGGTCTCGGTATCGGGCAGGACCGGCGTGCCGAAGTGTATCGCTGCCAGGGCACGGCTGAACCGACTCTGCTTCATCCTGGCAATCTCGTGCAGCGTCTGCACCAGTCGGTCGACATGCTCATCGGTGTTGCCGATGCCAAAGCTGACCCGAACCAGACCGACGAGAAAGCTCTCCACCAGGTTGGGGGCGAGCCGGAACCCGAGATGGGCGACAGCGTTCTTGAATCGGCCGAGGCCGAGCAGTTGCTTCACGTACATGTTCACGCAGAAACATCCGTTTCTCACCCCGATGCCACCCTGCTCGGCCAGCAGTTGGGCAGCGAGATTGTGCGGCACGCCAGCCAGCTCAAAACTGATGACGCCGCCGCGGCGAGCAAACCGCTCCGAACATTCATCGGCTACGCCGTAGACGCGCAACTCGGGAACCCCGGCCAGGCCTTCGAGGGTGCGGCAGGTCAGGTTGCGCTCTTCGTCCATGACGGTGTCCATGCCGATACGTTCCAGTTCCTCAATTGCCCGGGCAAGAGCTGCGATGCCGGCCACGTTCTCCTCACCCGAAGCCTGAATCGACTCGCGTTCGTGCTCCGAGAACATCAGCCGGCCTCGGCGGGCCAGCAGTCCGCCTGAGCCAAAGGGCGCATACATCTTGTGTGCCGAGAAGGCGAAGAAGTCAATGCCGTCTTCGCTCATCCGAACCGGCCGGTGCGCAGCCAGTTGGGCCGCATCCACCAGCAGCTCGGCACCGTAGCGGTGCACAACCCGGCTCACGGCCGGGATGTCGTTGTAGGTACCCATGACGTTTGAAGCACCACAGACACACACCAGCCGCACGCGCCGGGCGCCGAACCTATGCTCCTGGTTGTAGGCCCGCAGCGCCGACTCCACGTCCTGCAGGGCGAAGAAACCGTCGCGGTCAACCGGTACCCGCACCAGACAGACACCCGGAACGTAGCGCCAGGGCAGCTCGTTCGAGTTGTGCTCTATCATCGTGTTAAGCACGACCGCACCAGGCTCGGTCCGGACCTGCTGCTTCAGGCTGTGGGCAACCAGACTGATTGCCTCGGTCGTACTTGCCGTAAAGAAAAGGTCGTAGTCCCGGCTCGGCGCGCCGAAGAAACGGTGGCAGCAGGCACGCGCGTGCTCGATTATCGCCGGGTGGAGGCGGGCCGGCGCGCGCAGCGCCCGCAAGAACGCGTGCCAGATAGGCCGGAACGTCTGGGTACTGGAGCCGTTGTCGAGATTGACATAGGTCTGGTTGCCGTCCGCGGTGGGGACCGATGCGTCAGCACCGACAAGTTGGGACTTGAGAAGAGCGAGTCGGCGCTCGGTTGTCAAGCCGGTTCCGGGCGGCGGTTCATCGACGGGCGGTTCGGCTGCCGGTCCGCCCAGCCGCAGGGCACTGGCCAGCGCCACGGCTCCGATGATGTTCGGCGTGCCCGCCTCAAAACGGTCCGGCACACCGGCCCAGGCAACGCTCCCCGGCGAGACCAGCCTGATGGTTCCGCCGCCGGGCTGAAACGGCACGCCCCCGGGCAGGTCCCCGGTTCTGACCACGACCGCACGGATGCCGAGGGGCAGGTTGACGTCGGCACTGGAGACGATGTGCGTCCGCTCGCGGCGCAGGTGCGCAAGCAATCGCCCGGTGCGCCACGGCGTCAGGAAGATGACTGTGTGGTCCGGCCCGAGGCCTGAGTTCTCCCGCACTACCTCACGCGCCCGCTCGTATAGCGTGGTCGTGATGATGGCGTTGTGGCCGCTGCCCCGATGGACGTTGGAGTAACGCGCCAGCGCGGTCTCTATCCGGGATTCGAACGATGTGGCGCCAGTGACGGAGCTCAAACGTGAGTGTACCGGAACCTACTCTCGCGCGGACGCCGAGTGGGCCGTGCTGGACTCGAACCAGCGGCCACCGGATTAAAAATCAGGTGCTCTTCCATCTGAGCTAACGGCCCGTGCCATGACCGACAAAACCAATGGTATTGCGCACATCACAGAAGTCAATTGCCGGGGGCCGGATTCGAACCGGCACGACCCATACGGGTCAAGGGATTTTAAGTCCCAGGCGTCTGCCTGTTCCGCCACCCCGGCGTCCGCCGAGTGTCCGGCGCTGGGCGTAGGGCATGGAGGGAAGGCTCGGCCGGGCACGTGGGAAAGGCGGCTTCGGGATTTGCACCCGAGCATAACGGTTTTGCAGACCGTCGCCTTGCTGCTTGGCTAAGCCGCCGCGGAAGAAAGCGGGAGACGGGATTTGAACCCGCGACCCCTACCTTGGCAAGGTAGTGCTCTACCAACTGAGCTACTCCCGCGACGTTCCGGCCCCAACGGGAGTCGAACCCGTGTCTTCACCTTGAAAGAGTGATGTCCTGAACCGCTAGACGATGGGGCCCATCACTCAACCGTCACGAGCCGGACCCGGTGTGCCCGACCTGGGATAACTTTAGCCTGGCGATGCACGCTGTCAATCTCAGCTAGTACGCGAGTCCGTCTCGATAGTCCCTGATTTCCGGCTCTTTGAGCAGCTCGCGCAGCAGCTCCTGGGTGAACTGCTGCTGACGCTGCTGGGCATAGGCGTCGGACGTGAGGGTCGGTACTTCCTGGCGGGCGTCACACCGAATGATGTAGCCACCCCAGTTGAGCGCCACCACGCCGGTCTTCTCGCCGGGGGCGAGCACACTCAGCGCGCCGGCAAACTCCGCACCCCGCCGGGCGCGCGCGTCACCGACACCTTCGTAGGTCTCGCCGGCGATCACTTCGACTCCCGGGAAGTCGTGGGCACACTCTTCCAGCGTCTTGCCCGCCTTCACCTGAGCCCAGGCACTTTCCGCGACTGCGAGCCAGGCGCTCCGGTCCTTTTCCTGACGCAGCTTCCACGCCACCGCAGGCTTGACCTTCTCGAACTCCTGGTACCCGGCCGGCTTCACCTCGCTCATGCCGAAGACGTAGTAGCCCGCCATGCTCCGCAGCGGTGACTCAAGCACCTCGCCGGGCCGGGCGCGCCGGGCCCAGTCGGCCAATTGACTGGGACTCTCCAGCGCCATCTCGTCGAAACTCCCTGACCCGCCAACCATCGGCCGCGGCCGCATCACGGCCAGACCGAACTGCGCGGCCACCGAGTCAAACGGCTCGGTCCGGGCGCGGTCGATGAAGCTGCGCACCGAGTCGCGCAACGTAGCGAGCGCCTCGCCGCCCTTCTTGACTCGGACCAGGATGCGTCGGAGCGCAAGCGAATCCCCACGCATGCTGTCGAGCATCACTATCTGCCAGCCATAGCCCGCGAGAAACGGGGAGCTGAAGCTGCCTGGCTTCTGCCCGCGTACGACGGTGTCGGTCTTCGGGTCGAGCCGCGACCGGGCGACGAGCCTGCCCCCGGTATCGGCCTCAAGGTCGCTGAAATCGAGCGCGGTCATGGTGAACGAGTCTCCCCGCACCAACTGCTCGTAGGCCTTGTCAATCTGCTCCTTTGCCGCCTGCGAGTCGGCCTGGGTGAGTGCAAGCGGGAAGAGCACGTAGCACAACTGCCGCAGCTCCTTGGTGCGGTAGTCGTCCTTGTGCTTCTCGTAGAAGGCCCTGACCTCGGCCTCGCTCGGCTCGGCCCGCTGGGCAACGACCTGGGGACCGAAAAGCAGCGCGGTCGCCTGCAGCCTGACGTTGAATTCGCTCAGCGCCTGCTCAATCTCGCCGGTGGTAACACGGTACGCGGCCGACGCGTCAATTCGGAACTTCTCCTTGGGCAGCATCTCCACCAGGTCGCGGAAGTACTGCGTGAACACTGCCCGGTTCTCGGGCGCGTTCATTATCTGCATGTACTTCTCCTGGTCGAACTTGCCGTCGGTCATGAGGTTGGGGTCGTTGCGCAACTGCTCCGGCGGATTGGCCTTCATTATCTCGAAGACCTCCTCCTGCGTCACCCGGACATTGGCGTCCTTCAAGACCTTGGCCCAGGTAATCTCGCTGACCAGGAACCTCCAGGTCTGCTGTTCGATGGCGGCGTAGTCCTCATTCGACAGGTCCCTTATCTGGTTCTCGCGCCGGTACTTGTCGGCGATGTACGCATGAGCACTTCGATACTCGTCGTACGTGATGGCGTGCTTGCCGATGCGGCCGACAAGGCCGCTTTCCCGCGGTCCACGGCGGCGGTCTGGTCCAAGCATGCGCCAGAGCTCGCTCATCAGGAATCCTGCGACGAATGCGACCGCAACGATTATCATCACTATTCGGACGCGCTTGCGTAAAGTACTCAGCATGACTGGGTATTCTACCCGTAGAACCGGGGAAGTCAAACTCGCGCGTCGTCTCCTGAACGGAACAATCAATTCGGGGGACATAATACTAGATTATGGGTTGTCAATGGTAGTACGGGCGTGGCTCGCGAGTTCTCGGGTGCCGGTGACGGCCGCAGGCAGATTGACATCTGCCGGGTTAGCGGCATCTTCTCACCGTCAGGCACGGGCCGCTGCTCTGCATCATGGCCAGTCAAAGAGGAAACCCCCAAACCTGAAGCCGGCACGCACAGTAATTCGGCATTGGGACTTGAATGGTCATTGGGCTCTGGCGATTGGTGCTTGTGCGCCCAGTGACCGTGCGGGCATTGTTCAGCAGGCTGATTGCCGCACCTGGGAAGTCGGCGCGGGGCAGCGAGCGGGCGGGGCCGGCATAGACCCAGACGCGAACCACATGGGTCAGGATAGTACGGGCGCTGTGGCGGACGCTCCGGGCCGCGCCTGCGAGTTCCGGTTCACACGGTCCGGGTCGGACAGCATCCAGTACTACACTCAGCCGGGAACGGTCTATCCCCAAGGCTTTCTCCGGACCGGCGGGCAGGACCGCAACTCGCTGGACCTGGCCTGCCGGGTGTACGGGCAGATGCGGTGCGGTGGATTCGGCCAGGGTCGGGGTGGAGCCGGCGTTTCCGATTGACGAAGTCCGCCAAGCTACTGACGTGGGCAAGACCTGGACTGCGTGGTAACGGTGAATCGCGCGACGATGACGGAACAGAGCCAGGTTCAGCCTTCCAGAGTCAGGGCAGCCAGTTTTGTGGCACGGGCAGAGGCCGCCACTACCGGTCATATCGCCTTTGTTCGGCCTGAATGCCGGGCCAGACAGCATCTGGACCGGGCTGCGCGTTCTAAGTAGACTATCTACGTAGGTTGGGCCTTCGCCGCGGCTTCCGCGTGTGCGCTCGGGTCTGCCTGGGGGAGTGACTCGGGGAGTCGTTCCCCCGGCCAGTCGCAACAGCGGGACGCCTGCCGGTCAGGAATGCGGGTTGGCCGCTGGTTGCGGCAGCAGGTCGCGGGCTGCTTCAAGGTGCGGGCCGGAAACCGGTTCCAGAAGCAGGCTGGTTCACGCTGCGGTCTGCGCGCAGGTTGTCAGTTAGGACAGCAGGTTGGACTCCATTGGCAGCAGCAGACTTGAGTGCGGTTGCGTTTGCGCGTGCGGCGCAGCGTGCGTTCTTGTGTGAGCAAGGGTGTGTCTGGGCCGGACCTCGGCAGCGCCAGACTCATCTCTGCCGCCTGCACTGCCGAGACTGACATAGTCCCGGCGCATTACCCTGTAACGCCGCGCTGCAACACTGACCTGCCGGGCACTTGACATGTTGGTCGGGCAGCGATAGATTTACGCTGTCGATGAATGCCCTCGGCAGCCTGACACGGGCAGCGCGCCTTCGGTATGGCGTGCTGGCTGTGTTGCTGGTCGCGGCCCCGGTCTGCCGGCGCGCCGAGGCTCCGACCGTGCCCGCGGTGAAAGGCCCGGAATCGGGCCGGCCCGGTGACACGCTCGTGTTCTTTGCCATGAGCCAGCACCGAGACCAGGGTGAGTTGGCTTACCTGTTCGATTGGGGCGACGGCTCGGGGACCGGGTGGGGGCCCGAGTTGCTGGCCGGCGACACGTTTCGTCAGCAGCACGCTTATCGCGACAGCGGGCACTACCCGGTCCGGGTCAGGGCCCGAGACAGACTGCGACTGGAGTCTGAATGGTCGCCTGTTCACCTGGTTGACGTGGGGTTCAAAGGACCTTTGACGCCGACCCGGCCGGCAGGTCCGACACAGACGTTCCCTGACACTGCTATTGTCCTCCTGACCCGGGCAGGACACGTCAGGGGTGAATCGGTGAGCGTGCAGTTCGACTGGGGGGATACCCTGGGCGAATGGAGCGCCTTTGCCGCGGCCGGGGCCGAGTTTCCGGGCCGGCACGTCTACTGCCGGCAGGGCAGCTTTGCGGTACGGGCGCGGGCACAGGACCGGGCGGGCGAGGTTTCGCCCTGGTCCGAGAGCGAGACGATTCAGGTCGTGCGCCGGCCTTTGGAGCCACCCCGACGTCTCCGGCTGGCCGCTTCGGCCGGAGTGATGGTTCGGTTGAGCTGGGACCGGGGCCGAAACCCGGACTCGACCCGTTATCAAGTCTGGTTCAGACCCGGCTGGAGTGGCGACTTCGCGCTGGCCGGCGCGGCGTGCGCCGGTAGTCTGGTTCACGACCCGGCCGGCGAAACCGGAGACTACACGGTATCTGCCTGGTTCGAGGACGAAGAACTCTCCGGCCCTGATACCTTGAGCACGATTCCGGTCTTCACCGACACGTTGACCATCGGCGAGCTGAACACACCCGAGTCAGCCGGATACGGCTGGGACAGCGTCACCCGGCTTGGACGGCCGGGTTCGATGCGCGACACCGGCGCAGCAGGCCTGGTCGACTTCTACCTGACCGACCTCGCACCCGGCCACCTGGGCCCGAGTTATTACCTGGCAAGCCCGTGCTTCGGGCCGGACGACCCGGGTGGAGTGGTCCCGCCCGGCCCCTGGCGCGAGACGAGAATGGTCGGTGTGCTCGGCAGCCCCCAGGAGCCGCTGCCTGAGTTTGACTCGCTGCTCTACCAGCGGGTGGTGGACGTCAGCTCGTTCATCGCGCACGTCGCCGTCCATACGCCCGAAGGACACTACGCGCTGGTGACGACCTACGGGCCCGACCTGAATCGGGGCACGATTCCGGTTTGCTCCTGGTTCCAGCCGGTCCGGGGGCTGCGACTCATCCGACATCCGGAATCCGGACCAGGCTCACCGCCTGGACACCTGGGCACAAAAAGGTCCCGGGCCGGGGTTCTGCGGTCAGGAAGAACGGTCGGGATGACGCGCGGCTTACGCCGCGAATCCCTTCGGGAGTCCGGAGTCCGACCTGGGGCTTCCGGGGCAGCCCCGGACTCCGCGCGTCTGACGCGCGGCCACAAACCCGGTCTCGATGGCGCCGGGCAACCAGGCCTGATGGCGCAGGAATGAATTGACGATGCAGGAGCCGACGCTCTTGCGCAGCGCGCGTCTTCGCTCTTCGCGCTGCCGGTCTGAATCATGGTGTCGTGTCTTTTCTCTCATATGCACCCCCGGTTGATTGAAACGCAGAGACGTTGTTCGGTCAAACCGACGCGCCACCGGTATTGACAAGTAGAAGTCATGGGATGATTTCCGGCGCGGCCGATTCGGAACGGCCGGCCGTGGCCCTCGTGCTGGTCAGTGCGGCCTACATCGCGGCGCAGATGCTGGCGGACGTGGCCAGCCTGCGTATCGTGACCATTGCCGGACTAAGCGTTGATGCCGGCACCCTGGTCTATCCTCTCACGTTCACCCTGCGCGACCTTGTCCACAAGACCGGCGGCAAGAAGATGGCGCGTGTGCTCATCATCGCGGCCGCCGTCATCAACCTCCTGATGGCCGGGCTGTTCTGGCTGGTGGCCTGGCTGCCGCCGGACATGAAGGTCGGACCCCAGGCTGAGTTCGGGGCCGTGCTCGCGCCGGTCTGGCGCATCGTTTTCGCCTCGATCGTCGCCGAGGTCGTCGCCGAGCTGGTGGACGGAGAGGTCTATCAGGCCTGGGTCAGCCGGTTCGGCCCGCGGCAACAGTGGCTGCGGGTGCTTTCGTCCAATTCGGTGAGCGTGCCGCTCGATTCGGCGCTGTTCTGCTCGCTTGCGTTCGTGGGGCGGATGCCTCTGGTCGTGGTCGTGGCCATCTTCTGGGCAAACGTCATCGCCAAAGGGCTGACCACGTTCATCTCACTGCCGATGATTTACCTGGTGCGCGAGCGGAAACGCACACCCGCACCCGGCTAGAACGTGCGGCCGAGCTGGAAATGCGGCTCCCAGCCCGGACGCTCCTTGTCGAAACCGTAGCCGAAGTCGAAGCCGATGAGTCCGAGCATCGGGATTTCCAGCCTGACGCCGGCGCCGGCCCCGCGCTTCAAGTCCGAGAAGCTGAACTGCTCCAGCGCGTTCCAGGTGTTGCCCGCGTCGCCGAACAGAATCACCGAAAGCTGGCGCGACAGCCGGAGCTTGTACTCGAGGGCGAAGATGGCCTCGGCCTTGCCGCCGATGTTGTAGCCGCCGTCGCGCGGACCCAGGGTGCGGTCCCCGTAGCCGCGCACGCCGTCCGCGCCCGTACCGCCGGGCTGGAAACGCTCGGCAATCGGCACGGTGTCGGCATCGGTGAACCCGGTGATGTAGCCAAGCCGCGTCCGCGCCATCAGGCCGAACTTCCAGAAGAGCGGGAAGTACTGGCTGGCGTCGACGATGTGGCGGTGGTAGCGAATGTCGCCCAGGGAGAGTCCGAGGCTGTAGGTCGTAGCCGAGCCGGAGATGGCATTGTAGATGTAGTCGCGTGAGTCGCGCGTAAAGGTGATGCCGGGAACGAACGCGGTCTTGTGGACCGTGTCCTGGTAGACGTTGAACGGCCCGGACGGGCTGTAGCTCGACTTGATGGACTTGGGCGGAACAAAGGCATCCTGGACCCGCAGAGAAAGGTAGGCACGGGAGTAGTCAAGGGGCAGGGGCCGGGAAAACGACAGCCCGACACCCATCTCCTGGCGCGAGTAGTAGTCGTATTCGCGCGTCAGATAGGAGACATCGAAACCGGCCGATATCGGGCGGTCAAGAAGCCAGGGTTCGGTGAATCCGAGTTCGACGTTCGTCTTGGTGCCACCCTTTTCCAGCTTGACCGAGGCACGCTGGCCACGACCGAACAGGTTGGGCTGCTGCAGTTCGACATACCCCGTGACTTTGTCCACCGCGGAGTAAGAGACGCCGGCGCCGATGGTGCCGAAGAAGCTCTTCTCCTTGACCTTGTACACCAGGTCGATGGTGTTGGTCGAGTCGGCCCGTCGGTAATCGACGTTGATGTCCTCAAAGAAACCGAGATTGAAGATATCGCGCTGACTGCGGATTACTTCAGACCGGCGGAAGGTGTAGCCAGGCAGCGAGCTTATCTCCCGGCGGATAACCTTGTCGTGGGTCTGCTCATTCCCCTCAACGACAACCAGGCGCACGATTGCCGGCTCGCCTTCGACGATTTCGTACTCGATGTCCACGGTATCACCCCTGATGCGCTCGACCGGCGCGACCGAGGCGTAGATGTAGCCCTCCTCGGAATAGAGCCCATAGATGTCGGTAAGGGTCGCCTGGGCCAGCCTGGTGTTGTAGACCGCGCCGGGCCGGTAGCGCAGCAGGCGCGTGAGACGGTCCTGGGCGAAGACCGAGTCGCCCCGGAACGTAACCGCACCAAAGTAGTAGCGGATGCCTTCGGACACGTGAATCGAAACGTCCACCCAGCCTCCGTCGTCAACCATCGTGTCCTTGATCACCCTGGCGTCAATGAAACCGCGCTGCTTGTAGAAGTCAACGATGCGGTCCAGGTCTTTGACGAACTCGTCCTCCTTCAGTCGCGCCTTGCGGTACCAGGCCTTCTCGCGATTGACGAGCTTGATTTCAATCTGCTTGTCGCTGAAGTGGTCGTTGCCGTAGATTTCTATCTTGCGGATGCGGACCGGGTCGCCTTCGTCAATCCGGTACGTCAGGACAACCTGACCCGCAGGATCAGGCAGCGTCTTTTCGGACTCGACCCGGACCCGCATGAACCCCTTCTCTTTGTAGAGCTGGAGAATCTCTGTCTGCCAGTCAAAGACTTTCTTGTCGGTCAGGATTTCGCCTTCTTTGGACTTGACCCGTGATTCAAGGTCCTTCTTCCGCACGCGACGGAAACCCTCGTAGGCGACCGACTTCAGGCGCGGGAACTCCTCCACGTTGAAGACAACGCGCACGCCGTCCCCGATGCGCGTCGTCTCGACTTCGACCTGAGAGAAAAGGCCCAGGCCGTAGATGCGCCGCACCGCGTCCTGCAGCTCGTTGCGCAGGGCCGCCTGGGTCAGCGGCTCACCCCGGCCCAGCCCGGCAGTGCGGACGATGAGAGAAGTGTCGGTGCTGGAAGCGGTGGCGGAAACCGACAGCACGACCAGTTGGCCGGTGTCCGGTGACGGAACCTGGGCCAGCGCTAGAGTCAGCAGTAACCCGGTCACTTGCTAACTGGAGACCGGCGCGGTAATGGCGGCCTTGTCGGCCTCGACGAATATCAGCCGCTCTCCGTCACGGTCAACAAGCACCGCAGAGTTCTCCCGGAACCTGCCTCTGAGCAGCTCCTCTGCCAATGGGTCCTCCAGCAGCCGCCGCAGCGCCCGCTTGATGGGCCGGGCCCCGAACTGCGGGTCAAAACCCTCCTGGACCAGCAGGTCCTTGGCGGTCGGGGTCAGCTCGATCGTCAGCCGCTTGTCTTTCAGTCGCTCGGCCATGTCGCGGAGCTGGATTTCGACAATCGCCTCCATCTGCTTGCGGTCGAGCGGTCGGAACACGATGACCTCGTCCAGCCGGTTCAGGAACTCGGGGCGGAAGAACCGCTTCACCTCGGTCATCACCTTGTCCCGCATCGAGTCGTAGGTTGCCTCGGACGAAGTCGCGCCGAAGCCGAATCCGCCCATGCCCCGGATTTCGACCGAAGCGATGTTCGAGGTCATGATGATGACCGTGTTCTTGAAGTTCACTTTGCGGCCAAGCGAGTCGGTCACCTGGCCGTCGTCAAGCATCTGGAGCAGAATGTTGAAGACGTCGGGGTGCGCCTTCTCGATTTCGTCAAAGAGCACCACCGCGTACTGCTTACGCCGCACTTTCTCGGTGAGCTGGCCGCCCTCCTCGTACCCGACATAGCCGGGCGGAGCTCCGATCAAACGGGAGATGTTGAACTTCTCCATGTACTCAGACATGTCGAAGCGGATGAGCGCGTCCTCGTCTCCGAACATGAACCGCGCGAGCACGCGGGCCAGCTCGGTCTTGCCCACGCCGGTCGGGCCCAGGAAGATGAACGACCCGATGGGCCGCCGTGGGTCCTTTACCCCGGCACGCGAACGACGTATCGCCTTCGCGATTGCCGCTATCGCATGGTCCTGGCCGACGATGCGCAGTCGGAGTTCCTCCTCCATGCGCAGGAGCCGGGACGACTCGCGTTCCTCCAGCTTGGACAGAGGAATCCCGGTCCACGATGAGACCACATAGGCCACGTCCTCCTCGCTGACCACCGGGAAACTCCCTTTCTTCTCCCACTCCTTGCGCTTCCGCTTCAGATACTCGGTCAGCCGCTTCTGCTCATCGCGCAACTCGGCCGCCTTCTCGAACTCCTGACGCCGTACCGCCTCCTCCTTCGCCTTGCTCGCCCGCTCCAGCTTCCGCTCCAGCTCATCCAGCTCGGGATTGATTACCGGCCGCATCAGCTTCACCCGCGAACCCGCCTCATCAATTACGTCAATCGCCTTATCCGGCAGGAACCGGTCGGTGATGTACCGGTCGGCAAGATAGGCCGCCGCGTGAATCGCCTCATCGGCATAGGAGACATTGTGGTGCAGCTCGTACTTCTCCTTGAGCCCTTTGAGAATCTCAACCGTCTCCTCGGCACCGGGAGCCTCAACGAGAACCTTCTGGAACCGCCGCTCCAGGGCCGCGTGCTTCTCGATGTGACGGCGATACTCCTCGAGCGTGGTCGCACCAATCGCCTGCAACTCACCCCGGGCCAGCGCCGGCTTCAAAATGCTCGAAGCGTCAATCGCACCCTCGGCGGCTCCGGCCCCGACCAGCGTATGCAGCTCATCGATGAAGACGATGATGTCGCCCTGATGCTGAATCTCATTCAGAATGGACTTCAGCCGCTCCTCAAACTGACCCCGGTACTTGGTGCCGGCAACGATCGCGGCCATATCCAGCGCCAGCACCCGCTTGTTCTTGAGCACCGAGGGAATCCGGCCGGAGACGATACGCTGGGCCAGACCTTCTACGATCGCGGTCTTGCCCACGCCGGCCTCGCCGATGAGCACCGGGTTGTTCTTCTTCCGGCGGGCCAGAGTCTGGATGATTCGCTCAATCTCCCGCTCCCGGCCGATGATGGGGTCGAGCTTGTCCTCTCGCGCGAGCTGAGTCAGGTCGCGGGAAAAATAGTCCAGCGCCGGGGTCTTGGTGCGGCTCTTCCCCCGCTCCGAACCCTTTTCACCGCCCAGCAGCCGCACGGTTTCGTTGCGCACCAGGTCCGCATCCAGACCGAGCGAAAGCAGCACCTGGCACGCCACCCCCCGCTCCTCCCGCAGAAGCCCCAAGAGAAGGTGCTCGGTCCCGATGTACGTGTGATTCATCTTCCGCGCCTCATCAACCGCCAGATTCAGTGCCGAGCGCGCCTCCTGGTTCAGGGGAACCTCGCCCAGCACCAGAGTTTCGGCGCCGGACGACACCGCGTTCTCCACCGACCGCCGCAAGTCCTCCAGGTTGATGCCCAGATTTGTCAACACCACGGCGGCCACGCCCTCGCCTTCTTTCACCAGGCCCAGCAGAAGGTGCTCGGTCCCGATGTAATCGTGATGCAGCCGCAGCGCCTCCTGGCGGGCAAGGGCGATGACTTTCCTAACTCTCTCAGTGAAACGTTCTTGCATATCTTGCTCTACAGTCTATTATTCGTTGCCCGCAGTGTCAATCTCTCCTCGTCGCTCCGCTGGTTCCTCGGCCAGCAGCGTTCTGAGGGAATCGGCATCAAAGACCGGCTCGTGGCAGACAAATCCCGAGCAGACATATGCAGTCGGCTTTGTTTCCACAGCGCGCCTTTCACGGGTCAATGGTATTAGACGGGCCGTGGCCGGGTCCGGTTCGGCTCTGGGCACGACGACCACCGTGGCGCATTCGTCAGCACAATCCTGAACGACTCGGGCCATGGCATCGGCCTCGGCTCCCGGCCTGGGCAGGAAAAGCACCACTTCCCGCCCGGGGTTGAGCAGCAGGTCCAGCCCGGCGAGCATCTTCGAGAAACCGGTCGGGAAGTCGAGCATGACCGGGTAGAACCGGCGCAGGGTTCTTGATGCCAGGCGTTCGTACTCGTTGTTGCCGGTCAGACGCGCAAGCCGGAGCAGGTTGGACACCGCCACCGAGTTACCCGACGGCACTGCGCCGTCAAATCCGTTGATGACCCGGGCAATCAGGTTTCGGCTGTCTTCGCGGGTCGTGTAGAACCCGCCTTCAGGCGATGAGAAGAGCATTACCATACGTTCCGTGATGGCGACGGCCGCCTCCAGGTAGCAAATGTTGTAGCCGGCCGCGAAGAGGTCGAGCAGTCCTTGCGCAACCAGCGCAAAGTCAGGCAGTTGTCCGGCTATGCTGGGAAGACCGGCACGTCGGCAGTGGATTACGTCGCCATCGTTGACATAGTCGGCCAGCAGGAAGTCGGCGGTCTCGCAAGCCGTGCCAAGGAGGCGGCAGTCACCGAGCGTGCAGCAGGCCTGGCTGAAAGCAGAAACCACCAGCCCGTTCCAGTCTGCCAGGACCTTGCTGTCGCGTTCTGGAGGCGGACGCTCGGCACGGGCCCGCAGCATCATGCTCCTGATTTCCCTCAGCTTGTCCCACAGCTCGCTGGGAGTCAGTCGGTGATGCTGGAGCAGCGCCTCGACCGGACCTGAGATGTGGAGTACGCTGGCGCCGCTGAAAATGCCGGACCGGCTAACCCCGTAGAAGTCTGCGGCAAGCCGGAACAGGTCGGGCCCGACTGCCCAACGCAGTTCGGACTCGGTCCAGGTGTAGTAGCTTCCTTCGCCGCCGGCGCTGTCGGCATCCTGAGACGAACAGAAGCCACCCTGCTCTGAACGCAGCTCGCGCGTGATGTACGCCAGCGTCTCCTCGGCCACGGTTCGGTAGAAGTCGTCACCGGTGAGGCGAAATGTACGCAGATAAGCCTGAGCGAGGAGTGCGTTGTCGTAAAGCATCTTCTCGAAGTGAGGAACCAGCCAGACCGTATCGGTCGAGTAGCGGTGAAAACCGCCGGCCAGTTGGTCGCAGATGCCGCCTTCCGCCATCTTCTTCAGTGTCAGCTCGACCATGGAGCGCGCATACTCGTACCCGGGTCTTGCGGCGAGCCGGAGCAGAAGGAGCAGGTCCAGGGGGTTCGGGAACTTGGGCGCGACTCCGAAGCCGCCGTGGTCGGCGTCGAGCAGTTCGAGCCGCTGCGCGTAGAACCGGCGCAGCGGCTCGTCGGTGAACGTATCCTCCGAGGGCCGGAGCGCGGAGAGACGGTTGAGCTCCGCGGTGACTCGGTTCGAAGCTTCTTCTATCTCATGGCGCTCGGTCCGGAAGTAGTGCAACACCGATGTCAGCACGCGGCCAAACGCGGCCAGTCCGTGCCGTTCCACCGGCGGGAAGTAGGTCCCGCCGTAGAATGGCTTGAGTTCGGGGGTGAGGAAAACCGACAGGGGCCAGCCAGCAGTGCCGGTCATCAGCCGCACCGCTTCGACGTAGATTTCGTCAAGGTCGGGGCGCTCTTCGCGGTCCACTTTGATGCAAATAAAGTCCCGGTTCAGGATGGCGGCGGTCTTTTCGTCGGAGAACGACTCGCGCGCCATCACATGGCACCAGTGGCAGGCTGAGTAGCCGATGGAGAGGAAGATAGGCTTGCCTTCCTTCCTTGCCTTGGCGAGCGCTTCCTCACCCCACGGATACCAGTCAACCGGATTCGCGGCATGGTCGCGGAGATAGGGGCTGGTTTCCTGGGCGAGACGGTTCACAGTGACCTGGACGTTCCTGGTCGCGCTTCGTCAATCTGAGTCCCACGCCGCGGGGCAATGAACAGTGTCGCGACAATCTGACGGAAGAAAACGCCGCCATGGTCGTTGATGGCCCTGCGGACCGCGCGGAAGATGCTGCGGCGCAACTGCGGAGCGAGAATCGTGTGGTCGGACATGGTCTTGAGCAGGTCGACGTATTCTTCGGCCGTGTAGGGCCGGACCCAGGGGTAGCGCAGTACCGTGACCGGACCGAATCGTCCCGAACCGGCGAGCTTCCTGCGTTGAATCTCGATGCGCTGCTCAGGTGCACGGGGACGGGCAAGATGCGGAGCATATCGTTCGTATACTTCGGTCAGATGGTCGAGGATGGGCGTGCCGGAGACCTCCCGAAAGTTGTACAGTATCGCGATGTGTCCTTGACGTCTCAGCGCCCGAGCGCAGCGGGTGAATGCCGGGCCGGGCTTGAGCCAGTGAAACGAACCGGCAGCTACCACCAGGTCGAACGATTCGGCTTCAACCGGCCAGTTTTCGAAGGCCAGACACTGCACCTGAGCGTTGGGGAACGGTTTGAGCCGGGCACGGAGGAACCGCGTGGTCCGGGGCCCGAGTTCGACGGCGAGAATCCGAAACCCGCGCCGTGCCAGGGGCAGGGTGGCCTGGCCCGTGCCCGGACCTATCTCGAGGATGCGGCCCGCAGGCGGGATGCCTGACAGGCGTACGAGGTCGTCGAACAACTGCTCAGGGTAGCCGGGCCGGGAGCGGTCGTAGAGCCGGACGACAGCATCAAAAGACCGGCGGCGCACAAGCGTACGCGCACGGGTGGCCTGGGGCAGACCGGCAGCATACCTCACGCCGGGCACGGTCGGCCGTCATCCGGAATGACCTGGGGTGCAACCGGGCCGTAGCCGAGCACGGCCGCGGCGGCGGCCAGAAGCACGAGGAGAATGACAGGGTAGAACTCGTAGTAGATTCTCAACTCATCGATGTTGCCGAACAGCAAGGCGAACACTCCCATCGGCAGCACCATCCAGAAAGCATCCTTGAGGAATTGAGGCATCTTCTTCCGCTCCGCAAGGGCCCAGAAGAACGCAGCCAGGTAGATGAAGTTGAGGCCGACCGGAACCACGAGCCAGTTGCCGACCGCACGGAAGATGAAGTAGTTGGGTCCGCGTCCGAGTACACCCAGGTTGCGCGTCAGATAGAAGAAGAGCACGGGTCCGGCATGGTTCCGGAAAGCGAGTGCGATCGCACCGCGGACTGCCAGCCAGGCTCCTAACTGGAGCATACCGCGGGGCAGGGTCTGTTTCATACCACGTCGGCGGGCTTCGTCAATTGCCCAGACCAGGGTCAGAAGAATCGAGGTCTCCTTGTTCACCGTCGCCAGCAGAAACACGGCGAAGAAAGCCCAGAACCGGCGCTGGACGATGAATAGCAGGCCGAGCGTGAAAAGGCACAGGGTAGCGAAGTCACAAAGATGACTTGCGTAGCCGTACATCCCGGGCAGGGCGAACAGACCAATGACCGGCACGACATCGAGCTGAACTCCGCGCCAGCCCAGGGTTTCACGGGCCAGCCGGCGCAGGGCAAAGGCAAACCCAACGAGGAACAGGAACAGCACGACCCGGGCG
>CAZQFS010000034.1:0-24493 GCA_964592755.1 uncultured bacterium
CATGAGTACATCTCGCCGATTTCGGCGGCGAGGCGCGTGCGGGAAACGGCCAGCTTGGTGGCAAGATGGGTCTCAGGTTGAACCACTGTCAGGTATTCGCCCGAGCCGTAGTAATAACCTTCGAGCGGTTTCAGGTCACGTTGGCAGAGGGGACATTTCGGGTCGCCGGCTTCAGGGTTGCAGAGCCGGAAGAGCAGGATGTCGCCGAAGCCATGCTCGCGTTCGCCCAGCTTCCCCTTCTGCCCGCGGTTCAGCTTCAGCCCAGGATATACCTTGCAGGTGCGGGCCGAGAATGGGACCGGCCTCGGCAGGGCTTCGCTGTCGCCGGCAGGATACAGCGGGCCGAATCGAACACTGGTTTTGTTGAAAAGACGGTCGAACAACCCGTCGCTCCCGAACCCGATAGCCTGAGCGATTGCGCCGCGCAGAGTCGCACCCGGGATGTAGTCTGCAGTCTCCATCAGAAACTGCCGCGGTTTCAACCGACTCACCCGGAATTGTTCCTCGGGCACAAGTCGCACAAGGTAATCGTTCGCCGTGGCTGGCAACACCGGGCGTACCGGCATACTACTGTCCAGCTTCCTAATCGAGACCGAAAACTGACCCATGCCGCGCGTCTTGCCGCTGCCGATGCAAAGGCCGGTAATCGCCAGCGCCTTGCCGAGCCGGTCAAAGAGACTGCTGCACTCGTCGTCGCTGCTGTCCGGACAGGTCACCTCGGCGACGAAGCTTGCGTCTTCCTTAGTCATGAACTGCGCCGTGGTTTCCCAGTCAAACAGCCGCTCGGATTGAACCGTTCTCGTCTTGCGCGAAATGGCAACGCCGACCCGGCGCTGGTAGCCCGGAACCAACCCAGCCTCCTGTCCTTCGAAGAGCTGATACGCGTTGCCCTGGAACCGGGCGTCCGTGAACCGAAGCAGTGCCCGACCGCTTCCTTTGGCCCCAAAGAGCTTCCGAACCAAATCGAGGCCTGTGTCAGTGAATAACCGCTCAGCCTCGATGCGCAGCGCTCCTTTCACTGCCGTTGCGGGGATAAGCGGGAATCCGCGTTCGTCCCGGGCGGTTGCCTTGTCGCTCAGCCACGAAGCAGTGTAGCCGCCGATGGCCACGCAAGTCTCAGGCGTGAGCGTCAGTCGCCATGTGGTCATGTTCCTTTCTCCTTTCCGAGCTCGAGCAGTTCGAGCAGGTCAAAGAACCCGGTGTCGAACCCCTCATGAGTGTCAGCCACGAAGTAGGGACCCCATTTGTCGTGAGTCTCAGCGTCCACGTTCTTCATCGCCGACTTCAGCTTGTCGTTGTCCATTATCTGATAGGTGACGTTCAGCCGGGCAACTTCCGGGTGTTCCAACAGGTGTGCGGCCAGAGCCTTAAGCTGGGAGCCGGGGACATCGGCGAACACGGCCTGATGCTTCGATAGTTCCTCGAACAGAGACCAGCGGTAAGGCTTCCTGGTCAGACGATAGAGCTTCCGGTCCCTGAGCCTGCGAACCAGATGTTCCCTTCTCAATGCCGCGATATCGCGATTCAAGGGCGAGCCGCCCTTGATTACCATGTAGTCAATTGCGTCTTCGGACTGCTCGATGACTTTGGCATCGAGCAGCTCATAGCCGTGATGCTTGGCGCTCTTCATCAGCGCCCGGGCATATTCAACCAGGTAGCGGGCAGCGAGGTGAGCGTCAGCAATAAGCAAGCCGATGTCGAGTCTTGTGTCTGCCAGTTGCCGCGAGAGATTCTCCCTGACGCCCGTGACGACCGACAACGCGGACCGCGCCGGCACAAGCAGCAGCAGGTCATCTCCGCCAGCCACGAGAGACAGGTAGTGCCTGTCTCCGGCCGTCGTCTTGGCAATACTCACACTCTCGTCAAAAGCAGACTTGACCTGCTGCGACAGCCTCTTCGCCTGCTCCCAGCCTCCTGCCTGGGCAATCTTGTCGCCCATGCCCCGAGCGTCGCAGTAGATGACCGCGATGTCGTCTTCGCGGCCGGTCTTCTCGTCGCGGACAAGTTCAGCCAGGTCATGCGCCTGGTCCAGTCGGTCGGGGTCCTTGTCCCGGCAGGCTTGGCGTTTCTTCAGGCAGCTAGGGCAAATGAGTCGCTCATCACCCTTATACCTCGGCGAGTCATCCTCGGTGGCCGGATGGCGTCCGCATGACTGACATCGCAGGAGGTATCCGGGAATCGCCTGCCACCCCGGTTCATCCAGCGCCTTCTCGTCCTTGCGCCGGCGAATGGCCGCAGAAAGCCGCCGATAGGCGGGTCCGAACCAGTCATTGTTGCCGGCCTTGGGGGCTTCAAGCAACACGAAGGCAGCGGTGCACGAGCCGCTGACAGTGGCAGTTCGGTATTCGTCCTGTATCGCTTTGCACAGCGGCTCAGCCACGCTGGCCGGCGCCAGCAAGAGCCCGCTGCCACCGGTGACATAGCAGACAGCGTCATTCGGCAGCTTCTGGTCTTCAACACACTTGCCTACCAGCTTCTCAAGCCCCTCGACAATCCGGCTCGCACCAGCGATTTCCATTGGCTTGCTCGTGGCAAAGACATAGTCGTGGATGCGGTCAACGTCTACGCCGACCAGGGCCAGCGGCAGGCCGGACGTGCCGGAGCTCATCTCGCAGAGCTTCCGCACCATGCCGTCGAAGTCACTCATGTCTTACCTCCATAATTCTTCCAATTGTCGGCAGGAATCTCTTTTTCGTCGTCAATGACAAACACGCCCCCGAAAGGCAGTGCCTCAAGCTGCTCCTTCACGTCGTCGTACTCCTTCGCAATTCCCTTGGCCCGCTTCTTGAGTAGGCCGGCATACTCAGGGTCGGTCTTCGCCTTCTCGGTCGGCTCCAGTCCAACACGCAGTTTGCCCTCACAGTCCTTGTACAGGTACACCAGTTTGATGCTCTGGTGCTCTTTGAAGTGCTCGAACTGCTTCTTCTTGAACTCAATCTGGTCATTCAGGCTGACATGGAGTAGCTTGACGTGGTCTTTCTTCGATACGGCATCACAGAAGGCGAGGTAGTGGCATTCTCGATAACTCACAGCCAGGTTGCTGAGTCGGCCCTCAAGGAACTTCACCTCATCATCGGTCCGCTTCCCTCTGGCGTTGATGTACTTGTCCCCGCCGGTTCGGTCCGCCTGTACGTCACAGCCGTCAAGGAAGCGCAGCAGGGCAGCAAGCGTGAGGACATGTACCGGTTTCAGGCCGTTGGGGAGAGTCAGTCCGTTGTTCAGCTTCTTCATCAGGGTGTCGCGCTTGCCTGTCAGGATGGCGTGGCCATAGGGCTCATCGAACTGGTCCTGCGAGCTGTCGAGCTTCATCCTGCCCCGATGGTACTCGGCGATGAGCGCGACTATCTTCCGGTCGGCTTCATCGTCCATGCACTGTTTGTCGGCACGAATCTTCGCGGCGGATGAGTAGTGGTGCCACTCGCGTACGAGCGACGGCATCAGGGCAATGGGCAGCCTCTGGCCATTGTGTTCGAACTCCAGCGCCGAATGGCCGATGTCGTGCAGCCAGATGGCGCAGATGAGCAGGTACAGACCATGAGGGCCGCCGACCTCGTTTAGGAGGTCGGGAAACGCCAGGAACAACTGATAGGCGAATCCGAGCAGGCGCAAGCTGTGCAACCTTGAGTGCTCGACCGTCTCCGGTATCTGGTCGCCAAGCCAGAGATGCTCCCACTCACGCAGCTTGCCGTTACTCCCCTCTAGCTTCTGCCTATCTTCGGGGTCGAGCATGTCCAGCAGGTAGCGGCCGTAGCCAAAGCGCGTGCTCAGGGTGTCTGCGCAGGCAACAAGCTTACCGACCGCTGACCTTTCACATTCTCTAGCACCTTGGGGCAACTGAAAGAGAAACTTGAACTCCTCGGGCACTAGCCTGTACTCATCCGTGCTGATTTTCTCGCGCAGCACGTAGCCGCGTACCTCGTCGAGACGCTGACGGTCCCAGGCCACCGGCAGCTCCGGCATGATGAGAATGTCGCTTGACTTCTCATGCGCGTAGCAAACGCTGACCGACTCGGTGTAACCGAGCAGCGACAGCACTGGGATGATGCCTTTGTATCCGCCGGTGAGGTTGAGATAGCGGGCAGCATAGCCTTCCTTGCGCGACTCCTGGATGACACTCCCGGTAACCTGGGCAAGGCCGGCCCGGAACTTGTCCCGCTCGACCACGTCCAATTCGCCTGCCTCGCAGACCTGGATATCGCTATTGCTGACGAACATTTGACTCTTGTGCTTCTCCAGCCAGCCCTTGAGTAAATCTGCCCATTGTTTGGTCTCCTTGGTGGCAACCAGAACGTGGTCGCACTCGAAATTGGCGTTGAACTGCTTCTTGAGTTCCTCAAGCAGCAGCTTCAGGCTGGTCAGCTCGGCACAGGGTGCTGCTTGGGCGTTTAGGCTCGGCGTGTAGCCGTTGAGCGCTTTCGTTATCTTCTCATCGTTTACCTTGGGCTGCGCAGCAACGAACGCGTCATACAAGTTGTTCCGCTGTTCCTCGGTCAGTCCATTGTTGGCTTCCTCCAACATCTTCCTTAGCAAGTCGTCGCGCCGCCTGGTAAGCAGCGACTCGCCGACCGTGGTGATGACCAGTATCTTCTTCTTGTCAGATGCCGCCATTGCAGCCATCTTCCTACCCCACCCGGCTCAGGACGAGCTGGCAGATGTGGATGCCGAGGTGAAGCAGGACCTGGGAGCGGCCGGGGTTGCGGATGGAGAAGAAGAGACGCTCCCTGGTCGTACCGGGCTGGATGAACCCGGTGGCGATGTCGAGGTTCAAACCTGGGGAAGGGTGACAGGTAACAAGAAACAGGTGACCGGTGACAGGTGACACGTGACAGGTTACAGGTAACAGGTGACAGGCGGCTTGTTGCCTGTCTTTTGTCACTTGTCGCCTGTTTCTTGTCACTTGTCGCATGTCTCGCGCTTCTCGTCCTTTGTCGCTTCTTCCAGTCCCCAAAGCAGCCTGCCGACCTGCGCACGAAGTCGCTCCAGTGACTCGTACTTGTCCGCGCTCAGGTAGCAAAGCCGCAAGGCGAAGCTCAGCAGGTACTCGACTTCGGACAGTGACCCAAGTGCGATGCGCAGGAACTGCTTCAGTTCCTTTCGACCCTGCCGGCCGTGGCCTTCAGCGATATTCGTGGGAACGGACAGCGCTGCGCGCCGCAGTTGCGACGTGAGTCCGTAGATTTCCTCCTTGGGAAACCCAGACGTTGCCGCGTAAACCTGAAAGGCTAGTTCGTCAGCCTTCTGCCGGACTACCAGCCGCCGATACCCAACCATGTCACTTGTCGCATGTCACTTGAGGCTTGTTGCTTGTTACTTGTCACCAACCTCCGCCTCGTGCTCGATCTTCTCCCATAGCTCGGTCAGCCCCTTGGCCCGGCACCAGCGCGCGATGTAGTCGGTGTCCAGGCGCCCTCGCTGTACCGCCGCAACCCCGAGCGCGTCGGAGTAGTGCTTGTCGATGTCGGACATCTGGAACCACTCGAGCTTGCCGATGATCACGTCCTCAGGCGCAGGCAGGGTCATCTTCACGCCGAGTGCACTGACCCGGACTCGTCGGGCGAAGCGGGCTCGGTCGAACTCGCTGCTCTTGAGCATCCAGAAGTCGACTTTCAGGCCGGTTTCTTCGTGGATGGCGTTGAACATGCTGCCTTCGCGCAGGGCGGCCTTGATGGATTCCTCCGCAACAGAGAAATCCGGTTCCAGTGCGGTTTTGACGCGGGTGATGTCGGTTGCCGCGAGCATCACGACGATGTCTATGTCGTGCGTGGTGCGCGGCTCGCCGTAGTACGTGACGGCAACCGCACCGGTCAGCATGTAGGGCAGGTTCAACCGGTCCAGCGCCTCGATGACCCGAAGCAAGACGGTCTCGAACTCGCTCATCGGCGGCGTTCCCTGAGCCTGGCTTTCAACTCCTGCTCCGAGATTCCCGGCGTGTCGTTGCGGATGGCATCGGCAGCAATCAGCCAGGTCGTGCGTATCAAGTCGATTGCCAGCAGCAGCCGCTGTTCGCCGGTCATACGCCGGTAGACCTCTACCTGGCGTCGGTCGAGTGGTTCAGCGTAAGGACCGGGCACAGGCGACATGCCTGAACCGGCACCTTGCTTCTTGTCTCTTGTGACCGTCCTCACAGCCGGAACAGCACAAGCTGGCATATCCGGTCGTCGGTCAGGAGGTCAACCGGAGTCAGGCCGACGTTGGTGATGAGGAAGAACAGTTCCTGGTCTTTCCGGCCCGGCTGGACCAGCCCGGCCGAAACCTGCAGGGCCAGGCCGCAGAGGTTCAGTCTGCCTTTGGGAAGTATCATTCCCAGGATGTCATCAGGCAGACTGACCTTCTCCATTGCCTTGCCGACGCGGGTCTTGCCTGGCGGAATGACTATCTTGTTGCCCACGGTCTTCCAGACAATGGCCTCCTGGCCCGAGCCGAACCTCGACGTACTCAGGTGCCGCTCAAGCCTGCGCAGAAAGCCGCACTGGCTGGACAGGGTCAGGTCGAGCGACGCGGGCTGGACGTTGTTCGGGAAGTACGGGTCGATGATGATGTTCCCGGCCTCGATTTCTTTGCTGATCTCTGTACCGCGTAAAATGGACATTTCTCAACTCCTGTTCATCTGCTGGCGTATCATGCGAACCGCTCGGCTTCGCGCTTCAGTATCACCTTGCGTACCCGCTGAAGGTCGGATTGCGCATCACGAGCGATGGCGTCGACACTGATGGCGTTCGACGCATTCTCCAGCTCCTGAACGAAGGCGGCCTTGCCAACGAGTTTCGAGTTCAAGAACGTGTCGAATGCAACGGCCAGTTCCTTCCGTGCCTGGACGAGGTCGGGCTTCTGTCCGAGCAGCCGGGCCGCGGCCGCGACCGGGTCGGACTTTGGTCCCAGTTCGACCTCTCTGCCCGTTGCCGGTTTGAATACGTACTTCTCCTCTCCTCCGACCACCTTGACCGTGATCGGCAACATGCCCGGGAAATCGAGCGCGTAGAGGAACGGCTTCAGCGCTTCGGTGTTGTCCAGCAGGTTCACGACCCGAGGATGCAGACAGTGCGGGTCCTCGTGCAGGACGGACTGGAAGGCATCTTCGATGGCGGCTGCAACCCGTTCGCCGGCCAGCACGTGCAGCGGCGCCGGGTCGTTCTTCACCACCCCGGCCCGGTAGGCTTTCTCGGTGTTGGCCAAGTTCACGAACCCGGCTGGCTTGATAAAATGCTGGGCACGCCAGATGACTATCCGGCGCCGGTCGGTGAACCCGGGCACAGCGCTGTACCCGGCGGGACCAAGCACTGCCTTGGCTGCGTCCAGCACTGACTTGCCCGGGTCGGGCGCTGTAGCATCGACATAGTAGTAGAGCCAGTGCGCCGTATCCGCACTGACGGCGGCGTTGCCGGACGTCGCTAGTTGGGCCGTAGCGTCGTAGGCGGCCAGTTCGCCGGCCTTCTTCTGCAGCTCGGCCGCAAGCGTGCCGCCCGTGACACCGGCCAGAGCAAGGACATCGGCCGCGGCGAGGTCGTCCAGAGACTTGAGCACGTCCCGCTCGATGTAGTTGCCAATGAAGTTATGATTCCACAGCTTCCAGTTGGACCGGAACACATCCATCGGGCTGAATGCTGCGTCGAGCTCGCACGCCAAAGTACCGCCGCGGTATTCCCAAGTGAACTTACCCGCCACGGCGTTCAGGTCGACATGGGGCAGCCGGTCGTAGACCTGCGTTTCGATCGGCTGATGCGGGTCGGCGTTCACGGTCCCGGTGATGAAACCGTAGAGCTTCCGCTCAAGCGCGTCACCCGGCTGACTGACATACGTGCGGACCATGACGTTGCGCTCATCCGACCTGATGCCGGCCAGCGTGCGCTCCGACTGCTCGGCCAGCGTCCTGCCTGCGGTCAGGATCGCGGCCCACGACTGTATCGCGGTCACGCACTTCTCGACCGCGTCGATAGCAAAGCCGGCGAGTTCGATTGCTCTGTTGGCCAGGTCGTCCTGTTGCTTCAGCCTCGTCTTCGTCTCCAACTCGTCGACGTACTCGTCCTTGCGCCTCCGCTCCAGATAGCCCGCCAGTCGTTTCTCTGACTCCGTGACGCGTGTGGACAGCTTGAGTGCGCCATGGCGCTCCTTCAGTTTGCGGTCGGCCTCGTCGTAGCGCCCCTTCAGAAGCCGGAGGAAGGCCTCGGCGTGGGCAAGCGAACCCCTGCGGTCGGCAGCATTCAGGACCCGGTTGACCAGCCAGCCCTGCAGCCCGTCGGTCAGCACGGCCCGTTGCCTGTCGGCCAGCGACTTTAGGTTGGCAGAGAACAGCTGAAAGACACGGTTAGCCTCAGCGTCGGCCTCGTCGCGCACGCGCTCGAACGAAACGCCGTGCAGGAATCCACCGCGGTCGATCCCCGACAGGTCGGCGATCGGCATGGTGTCGGGCTCGTCCGGGAACAGGAAGCATCCCTTGAGGAATTCGCACTCCAGCGAGCCCGTGTCGTTCTCCAATAGGCCGGTGACCAGCACCCTGTTGAAGCCGGAGTTCACTATCATCTTGCCCGACGAGCCAGGCAATGTGCCGGCCTTGATGAAGTCCGTGTGGCACTCCTTGAGTACGTCGCCGGCAAAAGGCCCCTCGACGATGTGGCGCAGCAGGTCGGCCTCGATCTTGAGTCCGAACGCACGGCGCAGCGAATCGGTGTCTAGCAGGTACTCGTGGATGCCGAATGTGCTGTAGAACGCGGCCTCCATCGGCGATGATTCGGCTGCCGTCAACGCGCCCATCATCGGCGTCGTGAGGTTCTTGGCGACCGAGACGTTGGACGTCTGGTCTCCCAGGCTGAGGAGGACAAAGTCGGCGATGGCCGGGCAGGTGCCGTTGTAGTGGGGGACTTCTGACCCGGACTGGCCGGCTACGCTCGTACCATCGATGAAATAGCAGAGGTCGAAAGGCCGCTTGTTGCCCAGCGCCGCGGTCACCCCTGACTGGTGACGGAAGACCGCGCTCTGGACGAAGTTGAACCGATGCATCTCGCGGAACGCGGCAAAGCAGTTGGCTGGCTGCAGCTTCCGCTCGCGGTCGTTGGGGTGGACGCCCTCGAACCCGCTCGGCAGCAGGAAGATCCCGACCGGCAGGATGGGCAGGGCGGCTTCGCCGATCTCGGTCACGGCCTGGTGGACAAAGAACGCGAGGTCGAGAAATGTCCCGCAGCCGGTGCCGCCGGCCAGCGAGCCAATAATGAACACTTGGATGCGGGACTGGCCGGTCCCCTTGCCCGCCATCGCCCGCAGGGCGTCGCGCACGCGCTGGTAGACCTCGTTGGCCTTGAGCGACAGCGAGACGCGCGTGGCCTGGCGCAGTTGGCCGCCGCCGTCCTTGGTGCTCTTCTGGCTGGAGGCGAGGTTGTAGGCCTGGGCATCGCTGCCCAGCCACTCGTTGATGAGCGGGTACTTGTCGCCGTGGCCCTGTTTGATGTCATCGATGGTGCGCGCCCAGAACTCGGAGAAATCGTAGAACTCCGGTGTGTCACCGGCACCGAAGTTCAGCTCGATCTGCGTCGAGGTACCCTGCTGCGGATCAAAATGGCTCAGAGTGACCGGTGTTATCTCGGCCCTCTGGACAGTGTCGAAACAAAGCAACCTCAGCTCGGGGGGGATAGAGCCACCCAGCCGTTTCTTGATGTGGGTGTTCACCCACTTGCCCGTGCCGCCTATGCTTATGACGATTCCCGGTAGCATTGTGATTGCCTCCTTTGACGACTACGACCGGGTATACCGTACTATCAGTTCGCCCAGTTGTTCAGCCGCCTCTACGGTCAATACTCTCCTGTGTCTGGTGCCGCCCGGCTTGGTTGCCTGCACCATGGGCGCATCCGTCGAGTACCTCTTGCCCCGCTCGTGGACACGCACCGCGTACACCGTGATCTCGCATCCGGCCGCGGTCGCGAACTTCTGTTTCCTGCCTGCGATGCGCTGCGTGGCCGGTGCTGAACCCGGGGCCTCGACGGACAGCCGTCCCCGCAGCCGGGGCAGGTTGATGCGCCATCCCCACCAGCCGTTCTCGCGGCCGATACGCTGCCAGTCCCAGACGAGCACGCAGAAGAGCGCAAGGGCTATCAGCAGGTACCACCGGCCGAGGACGAAGTCGAGTGCGTCCTGCCGGCGCGTGACGAATACCGGGGTCAGGTACGTGGAGTACTCTGCCACGGAGCCGCTGACGGTCGTGGCATTGAGCGCGAGTTCTACCCGGTACGCACCGTTACGGCTGATGCGGCCAAAACCACGACCGAGCCGGGCGTCTTTCTCGCCGCCCAGAAACCTGAGGTGGCCCGAGTTGACCGGCTCGCCGTGCTGGTCGAAGACACGGCAGAAGACAATCGCATCGGGGTTGTCGCGGAAAAGCTCTTTCGGGTTCACGGTCTTGCCCGCGACCCTGACTTCGGCATCGACCACGAGGTTCTTGCGCCAGGGCTGTCGTTCGCCGTCTCGGGGGGCGAGGACTTCCAGATATGGCACCGGCGCGACGGCAACCCCAAACGTTGTCTCGGCAACCGGGACTTCCGCCTTCATGTGCAGCGTAACGAAGTAGTCACCGGGAACCGGAGTCGCTACTGTCTCTGCCGAAACGTACAGCCCGGTCTGGCTGGTCTCACCCAACTGGAAGGAGCGCGCCTGTCTCTGTCCGGGCACAAGGATATCGGCCCACATGGTCAGTCGGTGCGCAACATGCTGCTTGACGGGCCGGCCGTCGCGACGCAGGAAGCTGGCGCGGACAGCGAAAGGCTTGCCCTGCGGGTGAGACCCAGCCGGGTAGAGCAGTCTCGGCTGCACCGGCACCCTGGTTGTGCCGACCTCGACCCTGCCTGCGCCGCCGATAACCCGGCAGGTCCATGTGCCTGCTTCGGGCTCGTCGATGCGCCACACTTCGGTCCTGGGACTGCGTGAGACACGGCGCACCCCAGCAGTGCGCTCGGCAGTAACCTTGTTGTCCGGACCGGTGATTTCGACTGCCGCGCCCGAAGTCTCTTTGTGGAATGCAAATGTCACCGCCTCGAGATAGGGTGGCAGCGTGACGCGGAAGCCGTCCGGCGGTATCGGTTGCCAACTGTCGGCGACCGCTTCCATTTCCAAGGAAACGACTTGCCAGAACATCTCCTTCAGCAGTCTCTCATCGGCGGAGACCAGACGCTGGCTGTAGCGAGCGGACTGCCGCCAGTACGGCTCGTTGCGGGACCAGTAGCGGTCGTTCTGGTCGATGCCGAGAACATAGAGATGACAGCCGCTGAGCGAATCGCGCAGGTATCGGGTCAGTTCGTCGAAGTATGCGGCGCGGGTGAGGTCTCTTGAATCGTCCGGCTCGCCGTCGGTGAGGAGGACAAGTACCGGTTGTCGCTTCTCGTCACGGCGGGATTCTTCGAGCAGGCGGCGGGCGACGCGGAAAGCCCCGATGAAACTGGTATTCCCAAGGTCAAGCGGTTTGATACGACGGAGAAGCTCATCCCGTTCTGCAAGTCTCTGGGTGTCAAGAGACACCAGCGGCGCGTATTCGTCGACCGGGTCAATGGGCCTGGTATCGCCGAAGTTGACCAGGCCGACTCGGTGGTTCTGCTCTTCTGACCAATACGAGGCAAGATAGTCAACCAGCGCACGCGAGGCTTCCACTCGGTTGTTGGTCGGGTCGTTCTGCATCATGCTGCCTGACTGGTCAAGCAGCAGCACAACGTCAAGCGGCGCTCGAGCCGCATCAAACTCGGTTGGGGGTTCGTCGAGTCGACGCGTGCAGGCTGCCAGAACCAGCAGCAACGCTGTCACCAGAGAAAGCCGGGCCCACATGACGGTATATATATAAAACCAGAGAAACATGTCAAGAAAAGCTCGCTGCCCATGATCCCTGCCCGCACGGTCAGCGGCGAGGTCCGGGCTGCGGGACGAGCTGCGCGAGGAGACTTGAGAGCTTTGCCGCCCCGACCAGAGTGCCGGTCAGGATGAGGCCGTAGACCGGAAGCAGGAAGAGTGCGGTCGCAAGGCCGCCCAGGAAGCCACCGGCTAGGTCAAGCGCCGTGAGCGTGCCCGTGCGTGCCGCGACCCCGCCGGGTCGTGCGGCGCCGGCAACGGCAAACTGCAGCCCGAGACAAGCTGCTGCCAGGAAGGCGGTCAGGGCGAATGCCGGTGCGTTGCCGGTCCTGGCCAGCACCGGCTGGACAACGCAGCAGAGAATGAGGGCTGCTTCGGCTACGACAAAGGCAGCAGTCGCGCCCCGGTGAGTGAACCTGGTTCCTGCCCAGGCACCGGCGACCGCGCCAAGCATGAAGGAAGTGATGATGAACGCGACGCCGGAGTAGGCTGAGCCGCAGCGAACCTGGAATCCGAACACGGTCATCGTGACAATCGCGGCCCCGGCAAAGCCGGAGACGAACAGGCCAAGTCCGTGCTTGAACAGCACCCCGCCCCGGCATGCGCCAGCGAGTCCGACCGCAAGGAGCAAGACCAGCGGCACTGCGAGCCAGCCGGCAGGCAGCCGTCCGACGCGGTCGTACCAGCGGCCGAACGCAGGCCAGGCCAGCCGGTTCCCGCACACCATAGCAAGAAAGAGCTCGCGCGGCCGAAGTACACTGCTGATGCCCAAAGCGCCTTCGGCATTGCTGCGCGCGAGTTCCTGCGCCAGCATCGTCTGCCGGAACTCGTCAAGGAGCACGGCCAGGTAACTCTGGTCCAGCACCTTGTTTTGCACCCCAGACCCGGCCAGGCGCAGGACAAGAGTCTCCGGCGCCAGGCTGAGCAACTGGTCTGAGCCGAGCAGGAGAGGAAAGTCTGCTGCCAGCACATGCACATTGGCGAAGACTGCGGCCAGAGTGCCTGCACGCAGGCGGAGCACCTGGGAAATCTCGGGGAGCAAGTGAGAGCTCTCGCCCGGCCCGGCAACTGCGAGCACGCCGCCCGGCCGCAGTCGGGCACGGCAGAGCCGGTAGAACTCGGCCGTGAACAGCCTGCTGGCAGCAAGGTTGGCCGGTTGCGGCTCGGCCTGGATGATGCAGTCGTACCCCTCGCGGTCGGTTGCCAGGAACCGGAACGGATCGGCATGCACATACCTGACCCGAGGGTCGGCTATCTCCCGCTTGACCAGACTGTCGCCCGCAGCAAGTACGGCGCGGGTGAGCCACGAGTCGGGTTGTACCACAGTCACGTCGGCCAGCGGATACTTGAGCGCCTCGGCCAGATACCCACCCAGCACCGGCCCAAACATGAGCAGCTTCTCTGGTCGGCGGCAGGTGAGCAGACTCAGCCCGACAAGCTGCTCAATCGTGGCCGGGTCTGAGGGCGGAGAGCTCATCAACCGCATGCCGTCCTGGAGCACGACCCGCTGGTCTGCCCGGCGCAGAGAGACGAGCTTGCCGTAGGGCGAGTCTGCTACAGCGGTCACCTCTTGCCCGGGCCAGGCGGCCGCGAGAGCCAGCCGTTCCAGTCTTGCCGCCGAGGACGCGACAAGACCGCACAGTAATACGGTCGCCACGCTCGCAGCGACCAGACCGGCCCGGCGTGCGAGCGCGCACGACGCGGCCAGCAGCCCACCAAACAGGGCGACAATCGCAAGGCCGGGAACCCGGCCAATCAGAATAAGGGAGACGATGAGCCCGGCAACGCCGGTCCCCAGGCCCTCGAGCAGATAGGCCACGCCCGGGACCTCGCCGGACTTTTGCCGGCTCGGCAGCGCGGCCGCACTGACCACGAACAACGCGCCGTGCAGACCCGCAGGCAGGGCGATGGCTGCGGCCGCGACGAGCACGACCTGGGGAATACTCAGCGTCTCGGCCGGGAGCAGACCGAGCACCGGCCGGGACAACGCCGGCACACAGGTCGCAGCCAGACTGACCAGCACCGACGCCACACCCAGCAAAGGAGTTGACCCGCGGGCCCGAGTGTCCGGCAGGCGGGCCCCGACCAGTGCGCCGAGAGACTCAAACAGAGTCCAGACCGCAACCACCACCCCGACCGTCAGCTCATTGCCCGCGAACGCGGCCAGCAGTTCGCGCAGCAGCACGACCTGAGCGGCAGTCCCGAGCGCGCCGATGGCAAGCAGCCTGAGCTGGAAGTTCGTGACCCTGACCGGCCGCAAAGGCATGTAACATCGTAGGCCGGGCAGGAGCAGAGTCAATCTCTCGTCCGGCAGGTGGCAGGCCTCAGTTTGACTCTGCCCGGGCCCCGTCGTAGAATTACACTGTTCGTCGCTCACGGTCGAATCTGACCCAGAGGCGGCGGCAGAGGAGTCTATATGAGAAAGATGTCCGGAATCCTGTGTGGCCTGCTCGCCTTGTGTGTGCCGCTGGGGGCGCAGTGGGTGAGCGTCGGGCCTAATGGCGGCCCGGTGTACTGCGGCACAGTCACGCCCGGCACGCCGCCGGTGCTGTATGTGGCCTCGACCAACACGAACTACCCGTTGCTCAGGTCCACCGATTACGGGGCAAGCTGGGCCACGACGAGCGCAAGCCTCACCAACTACCCGCGGATGCTCGTGGCACACCCGACCGACCCGGAACGGCTCTACGGCGTTGTCAGCAGCATCTTCTACCGCACGACCAATGGCGGCGCGAGCTGGCTTCAGTCCTCGCTCGGTTCCAACACCTATGGCAACGACATCGCCATCAACCCTCTGAACCCGCAGGTCATCTACGTGCCCTGCTACAAGTACGACGGCGCAGCCTGGAAGCCGACCGCGGCCAAGAGCACGGACGGCGGCGCGAGCTGGAGCACGACCCAGCTCGACACGCTGACGAGCAGCACCATCTACTCGGCGGCAATTGACCCGGTAGACACTTCGGTCGTCTACATCGGCGGCTACGTCAACAGTATGACCGCGGTCTACAAATCGACGGACGGCGGCGCGAGCTGGACCCGGTGTGAGTTCCCGGCCAACTACAACTACGTCTACTCGCTCTATGTCAGCCCGGTTGACCACAACATCGTCTTTGCCGGTGCGCTCTCCGGCATCTGCCGCTCGACCGACGCGGGCGCGAGCTGGACCCGGGTCAGCACCAACAGCTACAACTACCGCATTGTCACCGCGCCGGACAATCCCGACATCATGTACTCGGCCGCGTACTCGAACGTCTATCGTTCGACCGACGGAGGGCTGAACTGGGCGATTGCCGGCACCGGCATTCAGGGCACGATAATCCGTACCGTGCTCGCGCCGCCCGGCCCGAACGGCACGGTCCTTGCCGGCTCGACCGGTGGTATGTTCAGGTCCACCGACTACGGCACGACCTGGAGCGCGGCCAACTCAGGAATCGTCATCGGCAGGATTCCGGTGGTGTCAGTCAACCCGCACGAGCCGGCCACGGTTCACGCCGAGTTTGTCGACAACGACGTGTTCAAGACGACCGATGACGGCCTGACCTGGGTCCCGCAGAACACTCCGCTTTCCTGCGGCAATGTCTGTAACATCGCCTTTGACCGGAACGACCCGCAACGCATCTGGATGTTCGAAGCCTCGGGCTGAGGCAACGCCGAGCTCTTCCGGAGCACCAACGGCGGCGCCGCTTGGACAACAATTGAAAGCTGGATGGCCGATGGCGGTAACCTGGCCGTCTCTCCTCACAGTTCGGACATCGTCTTCTGCGTCGGCCACGTCTACAACGCGGCCTATTTCCTGGCCGTATCGCATACGTCAGACGGCACGACTTTCGAGCACGACACACTGGCGCTTGGCGCGCACGGCTATGCTGTCGCCTTTGACCCGGTTGACCCGAACCGGGTCTATGTCGGCGGGGACTCAGGTTCCAGCCAGCCGTGCCTGCTGGTGACTACCGACTGCGGTGCGAGTTGGACCCAGAACCGCTCCGGGTTGGCCGGTGTGGTCTGGACCATTGCCGTTGCCCCGACCGACCCACAGCGCGTGTACGCCGGAACCAACAACGGCGTGTTCCGCTCCACCAATGCGGGCGCAACCTGGGTCACGACCGGGCTGACCCAGCCGACCCGAGTCCTTGTCATCGACCCGAACCACCCGGAGACTCTCTTTGCCGGAACCAGTGGACAGGGCGTTTACTGCTCGACCGATGGCGGTGTGACCTGGGCTACGATGAACGAAGGCCTGACCAATCCCAGAATCCTCTCCATGTCAATCCGGCCCGGTATCGAGAACGTCCTCTTCGTCGGCACTGACGGCAGCGCGGTCTTTCGCACCTCTGTGTCCACGGCCCTGGCCTCGGCTTCGTCTCTCGGCCTGGGCACTGCAAGGCTGCTCATCTCGCCCAATCCCTGCCGCGAGTTCGCCACCATCCGCCTGAACGGGTCGCTTCTCGTGTCCGACCCCGTCCTCTTGCTCTATGACGCCTCAGGCCGACTGCTTGCTGCCTTCCCGGTCAACGCCGCGTCTTTCAGCCTGCCGACTTCGGACCTGGCCCCGGGTACTTACTTTGTCCGGCTGAACGCGACAGGCAGGACCGGCATGTGCCGGTTCACGGTTCTCGACTAGGGTCCCGTTCTTGCAAGAAGCCGGCTCGCCTTCGGGCGAGCCGGCCTCTTATCTCTTACCGCTGCTCGGTGTCGAGTGGAGTGGCGGCTACTCGGTGAGAACCGCCTTGGCCGAGGAACCGGTTCTGCCGTCAACCAGCCGGAACAGGTAGACGCCGGCTGCGCACTTGCGGCCCTGAGTGTCGAGCCCGTCCCACGCGGCCGAACCTGACACCGGGAGCATCCGCCGCAGGTTGCCGGCCGCATCGCGGACTTCGAGCATGGCGCTGGTGCTGCCGGGGGGCGTGAACTGAGCAACGAGCGGCGCGCGCCCCAGGCTCGGCGATATCCCGATAAGTCGAGCCGGAGGCCGGCGCCGACAGGTTTCGGTCACGCCGCTCTGAATGTGCGCACCGGCCAGCTTGGCGATGGTCGCAACCGCGGCCCGAATCGCGTCGGTTGCCATCGGGACGTTGTTCGTTCCGCAGTAGACGTAGTAGAGCGGACCAATGGTATCGCCGATGGTGTGATACATCGGCGTGAAGTCGTTCTCAATCCCGCAGAAGGCGACATAGCCGCGCTGCCAGAACGAGTGGTGGTCTGAGTAGGGAGCAGAATTGACCATCTGCTTCTTCGCCTTCAGGCTGGAGAATGTGTCGGCCTGCGCGACATAGAAGTCAACGAGCCACTCGCAGTTCGGATTGGACCGTTTGCCAATGACCTCGAACGTGTCGATGCCCTGCCGGCCATAGGAGATCATGTCGAAGTTCAGCACCGCCTGAATCGAGTCGCGGCGCCGGTAGCATCGGGCGGCGAAGCTGTCTGACCCGTAGAGACCCTGTTCCTCGCCCGCGAAACCGATGAACCAGACCGTGTTGTCGAATTCGACATCGGCGAAGACACGGCAGGCCTCAAGCACCGCGGCCGTACCTGAGCCGTTGTCGTCTGAGCCGGGGCAGCGATTCGGCGCGTAGTCGGAAGTGTTGTCAACGTGGCCACAGATAACATAGATGCGCTGCGGATTCACCTGGCCGCGTTTGACCCCGATGGCGTTGGGCGCGTAGTTGGAACGGAACGGTTCGAGTGCGGTCGAGTCGCAGTTGTAGCCGTCGAGCCGGTCTCGGACCCATTCCATTGCCCGACGGCAGGAGTCGGTTGTTGAATAACGGGTGTAGAACGCGACCAGTCGCTCAATGAAGGCTTGAACCGAATCCTCACTGACGCGGTCAACCAGGTTCTGGACAAGCGAGTCATCAACCGACGGAAGGGGCGGCCTTGTCTGGTCCTGGTCGGAGATTACCAGTGGTTCCGCAGGAACCCGGCACAAAGCGACCGGCAGCCGGTTCAGCTCGAGGATATCCTCCTCGGTGGTCGCGAGCAGCACCCCGTCGGCGTCGGTGGTGAGAATACGGCCGTGCTGGGCGAGCCGAGCACGGTTGAAGCCGGGCGCTGGAGTGACGTAGCAGTAGAGCCTGCTCTCCGGGGCACGGTCGAGCAGCTCGACGTCGTCCCCGATGCGTTCGAGCACCGCTTCGGACGCGCGTACCAGGCACCAGCCGTCGAGTTCAAGCAGGACTTCGGCACCATGCTCGGCCAGGGTGCCAGGCGTCGTTCCATTGACGCGCGCGAGCCAGTCTGGGCCGGCGAATGCCGGCAGGGCCAGAACACAGACGAAAACCAGCAGACAGGTTGATTTCACAATTCGATTCCTTTCAGATGGCGGGAGTAATGATACCGGCGTTTGAACCGGTCGTCAAAGTAACAAGTGTGCGTTCAATCGGAGAGCTTGAGCAGGACGAGGGCCGGTGCCGCAGCGCCCGGCACATGCGCGAAGTAGACCCCGGCCCGTGCCGGCCGGCCGTGTTCGTCCCGGCCATCCCATTCAACCCGGTCCTGGCCCGGCTGCCCGAACCTGCGCACAACCCGGCCATCAGCCGCGGTAATCACCACCAGACCTCTGACACCGGCCAGGTTCGTCTGTTGGATGAACGGGTTGGGCCGGACGCTCAGCCCCAGACTCGTCTCCGGCGCGCCCGGCTCGGCAAGGTCGGTGCTGACAACATAGAAGCTGTCCGGGGTTGAGGTGACCTGGTTCATGCCGTCGCTGAACCGAAAGAAGAACCGATGCCAGCCCGGGCCGAACTTGGCCAGTTCACGGCGGAAAACCACGCCGGCCCAGTAACGGTGGTGGTTCGGTATCAGGTAGTACGGGTTGCCGTCAATGACCAGGGTGCGCTCAGTCGGCAGGTTGGAATCAGCGTCGGAGTAAGTGACGGTGAAGACAAAGTAGGTGCTGGGCGAGCCGGTGCGCGGGTTGACGTCCGGGCCGGCGAGGGTCAAAGCCCGGTTCTGGCCGATGATGAACGACGGCGTGCGCGTGGCGTAGTAGTTGGCCGGTGCTGTCGTGTCGCGCAGAGCCGCGCCGCCGATAGGGTAGATAGCCTGCGTGTTGGCTGCGACCGCGAGGTAGCCCGACGTGTTGGGCCAGGGCCCGAACTTCGGGTGGTTCACCAGGTCCGAGATATTGCAGCGCAGATGCAGCCGGTTGCCGCTGGTCGAGGCATCAACGTTGCCGATGCGCTCGTAGCTGGCCGCATACCGGTTGATGAGATAGAGCCCGGTGGTAAACACGCCCGGCACGTTGGCGTAGCTGAGCGAGAAGGCGTAGGTGTCGGTTGGAGCCTCGGGATTTACAAAGCCGATGGAGTAGATGAACCACGGCTGCGGAAAGGTGTAGAGCGGCCAGCTCGTATGGTTATTGGTCAGCGAGCCGTAGAACTTGTCCGCGGAGTACCCGACCCATGCGCCGGTCAGGTCAACCCAGTTGCCTTCCGGGTCGATGGCGTCGCCGGTCGGGTCGCTGGCTGCGAGGGCAATAAGATTCAGGCCCGGGGGCCAGGTGTTGCCCGCATTGTACGGGCTCTGGGTGGCAAGATTGGTCGCATTGACGCCGCGCGCATAGTACCAGACCGTGCCCGCGCTGCCAACGGCAACGGTGGCCATGTGGGTGCTCTCGTAGCCCGGGTCGGCCATGCGCGACATCGGCAGCTCGGTCCAGCTTGCCTGGCCGTTCGAGGAGTAGAATAAGCGGCCGGCCGACGCGTCCTGCGAGCCGGTGGCGATGTCGGCATTCACCGTCACCTGTCCGCCCGCGCCTGGCGCGGAGTTGCAGACGTCGGTCAGGGTCGGCGTCGCCGCCAGCAGGAGCACAATCGCAAGCACGTCCATACTGCTAGTCCACGAGCACAAACTTCTGTGTGCCCATTTCGGCCGGGCCGAACCGGCGCACGAAGTACAGACCCGGCCCAAGCGGCCGGCCAGCACGGTCAGTCCCGTGCCACATGCCGGTCTGCTCTGATGCACCGACCAGACAGCCGGCAGAACTGTATATCAAGCCGCGCGGAAGACGAACGCCGGCCGCCCGACCGAACACGGTCGGCCCGGCCGCGAGCATCAGGCGTAGAGCGTCAGGCGCAGCACGCTCTTCCACCCCGACCGCCTGGTGCGCGCCGGCGAGCCGGGCAAGGGTCGCGACCGTAGCCTTGACGACTTCGGTGTACAGCGGCAGGTTGTTCGTGCCGCAGTTCACATAGTGAAACGGACCGATAGTATCGCCGGTGGTATGATACTTGGGCGTGCGGTCGTGGTACCGACCCCGGATGGCGAGGTAGCCGTAGCGCCAGAACGAGGCGTGGTCCGAGTTCGCGGTGTTAAGCAGCGTGTCTTTAGCCTTGAGCTCGGTGAACGTATCGGCAAGGGCAAGGAAGTAGCGCGCCATAGTCCTAGTCTCGGGCATGGCCGAGGTGTAGACCACGGTAACCGAATCGTCGCGGCCGTAGGAGACCATATCGAAGTTGATGGCCAGGGCGATTGAGTCACCGCGCTGGCGGCAGGCATACACGAAGCTGTCCGAACCGACCAGCCCCTGTTCTTCGCCCGAGAAGCCCAGGAACCAGACCGTGTTGTCGAACGCCATGTCGGCGCAGACCCGTGCGACTTCAAGCACCGTGCCCATGCCCGAGGCGTTGTCGTCTGAGCCGGGCGCGTACCCAGACGGGGCAAGCTCGGAGGTGTTGTCGACGTGGCCACAGATGACATAGACGCGCTGCGGGTTGACTGTGCCCCGCTTGATGCCGATGACATTGGGCGCGTAGTCCGGCCGAAAGGTGTGGCGCGCGGTCGAGTCACAGTCATAGTCGCCGAGCTTGGCCCGCACCCAGTCCGCGGCGCTGCGGCAGGAATCGGTTGTCGAGTAGCGGGTGTAGAACGCGATGAGCCGGCGCAGGAACCCTTCGAGCGTATCCTGGCGCACGCGGTTGACCAGGGTCCAGACCAGGCTGTCCGGAACCAGAGCCGGTTCGGGCACGGGCGGACAACTGAAGACCAGCGGCCGCATCGAGACGCGACAGAGCTCGACCGGCAGCCGATTCAGGCCGATGATACCTTCTTCATCCGTGCGCAGGAGTACGCCCGAGCGGTCTCGGGTCAGCACGTCGCCGTAGCCGGCAAGCATCCCCTCATCCACCATTTGGTCGGCGCTGGCATAGACGTAGCACATGGCCTGCGGGGCGCGGTCCAGTTCCTCGACGCTGAATCGGGCGGCCAGGCGCGGCAGGCCGTCCGCGCGGACACAGGCCAGGCAGCCGTCGTCGAGCAACAAGACCACGTCGGCTCCGGCCGAGGCGACCTGAGACGGAGCCTGCTCCGGTCCCAAGTGCACGCGGACCAGGACTTCATCCTCTGCCAGGGCTGGGGCGAGGAGGAAGCAGAGTGCGAGAGCCGTGGCCGGGCAGTTCAAGGCAGGTGATACTAAGGCGTGCAGGGCGTAGTGTCAAGCCTCCCGAAGAGCCCCAATCCCGAGATTGACTGCCACGAGGCACACGAGGTCAGGGCAGAGGGCCGGGAGCCCGAAGCGCAACCATTCCTTCGTGCATTTCGTGGCTCAATGTCGGGTTCCGGGAAAAGGCAGGAGTCGCGGGAATACCCGGGTCTCAGGCCCGGTAGGTCTTCTTTGACAGCCGCGATAGTCGGGCTAACCTGAGTGAAGCTACAAAGGAGCAATCATGAGAGAGCATACGTCGAAAGTCGTCTGTCTTTGTGTTATGTTCGCCGGCTGGGCCATCGCCTCGGCTCAGCAGCAGCCGGTGATGAAGAACGAGCTTGTGGCCGCGAGCAACCGTTTCGGGTTCAATCTACTGTCCCAACTGACCGATGCCGGTTACGGCGAGAACGTGTTCATCTCACCGACCAGTGTGGCGATGTGCCTTTCCATGGTGTACAACGGCGCATCGGGCAGGACCCAGGCCGGCATGGCGAAGGCGCTTGAGCTTTCCGGCATGAGTCCGGACATGCTGAGTCGGACTAACGCGTCGCTGATGCAGGACCTTCTGACCGCGGACCCAAAGGTCAAACTGCAGATTGCCAATTCCCTGTGGGCCAAGAAGGGCATCGAGTTCCAGAAGCCCTTCCTCGCCGCGAACCAAGAGCACTTCAAGGCCAGGGTCACGGCCCTCGATTTCGGCTCGCCTGAGGCGGCGAAGACGATCAACGCCTGGGTCAGCCAGAACACCAACGGTCTGATTCGCTCGATTGTGGACCGCATCGACCCACTGGACATCCTTTTCCTCATCAACGCCATCTACTTCAAAGGCACATGGACCGAGCAGTTCGACAAGGACGCGACGTACGAGCGGGACTTCCACCTGCTCAACGGCTCGACGGCAAAGCGCATGATGATGCAGCAGGACGGCAAGTATCAGTACTTCGCGGCCGACGGCTTCCAGGCCGTGAGCCTGCCCTATGGCTCGGGCCGGCTGAGCATGTATCTCTTCGTGCCGGAGAAGAAGGACGGCCTGCCTGACCTGCTGGAGCAGTTGAACGCGGCGAACTGGGAGAAGTGGCTCTCTGGCTTCTACCGCATGAGCGGTGAGGTGGTCCTGCCTCGGTTCAAGCTCGAGTACGAGGCGTCGCTCAACGACGCGCTCAAGGCAATGGGCATGGCCGATGCGTTCGCGCCGGACCGCGCCGACTTCTCGAAGATGGTGAAGCCGCCGATTCAGGCCTACATCAGCGAGGTGAAGCACAAGACCTTTGTCGAGGTGAACGAACAAGGTACGGAGGCGGCGGCAGTAACCTCAACCCGTGTCGCCATGACGGCCATGCCCTCACCGCACGAGAAGTTCTCCATCGTCGCCGACCGGCCGTTCCTCTGTGCCATCAGCGACAACACCACCGGCGCGGTCCTCTTCATGGGCGCCATCTACGACCCGGAGCAGTAGCTCAGCGTCCAGGAAAACTGGCGGGGCAGCGCTGATGCGCTGCCCCGCATAACTTGAAGTCCGGAACTAGTCGGACAGAACCACCTTGCCCCAGGCCTCGGCCCCGGCCGAGCGAGCCCGGTAGAAGTAGATACCGGGAGCAACGCTCCGACCCGAGCCGTCGCGGCCGTCCCAGGGGAAGCCGGCCTCAGCCGACACCTGCCGGCCCGAGGCCAGCTCACGCACCACCCGTCCGTTGTTGTCAAAGACCCTCAGGTCTACGTTGCCGGGTTGCGCCAGCCTGACCGAAAGCACTGTGCCGCGCGTGAACGGATTGGGCCAGGCGGTGACCTGAATCCGACCATTCTCCACCGAGCGCACGGCCGGGCTCTCCTCGATGCCAACGCCGTAGTTGAACCCGACGACCTTGAAGATCTGGTTGTTGCCGCCGGTGAACTCCATGATTGATATCCAGTAGGAGCCGTCGCGCGGGTCGTATTCGATGCCGCGCACGTTCCAGGCGCTGTTGGCGAACTTGAACCGGTTGCGCAGGGTGAAGTTCACCCGGTCAATCTCGAGCATCCCGATGGAGTCAATCGCGGTGCCGCCGGTGTTGAACCAGGTGAAAATGTTGAGTACCGAAGGCGAGTTGACCGGGCAGCGGTCGTCAAGCGCGAGGCAGCGCGTGCCGTAGTTGCCGGTTATCGGATGGGTCAGCGTGTCGAGGATATTGCCGAGCGTGTCGTAGACGAAGACCCGCTGCGCGGTCTGACCCTGGAGTCGGCGGTCGCTCAAATAGACCTTGTGCTCGTCGTCGTGCTCCACGATGCCGCAGGGATAGTCGGCCTGCGGCACGCTGAATTGGCGCACGACCGAACCGGTCGGCGTTATCTTGTAGACCCGTTTGCTTGAGTTCGCCACGACCCAGAAGGTATTGTCATACGCGCAGTAGTCGAGGTCGGTGCAGGAGTCTTCAGGCAGGGTCACCGTGCCTTGTGCAGTCAACATGCTGTCTGAGGAGTACTTGTAGATGGTCGGCTGCATGAAGTACATCGCGTAGAGCAGGTTGTCGTTTGTGTTGTACGCCATGCCGTACAGGCCCCATGCAGTCGGCATGCCGGGGCAGACGCGCGGTCCCCAGATAATCTGGCCGGGCTGGGGCGGCGGCGTGCCCACGCGCAGCGCAATCGGCAGCCGGGCAGTGTAGTCGGCGCTGTCACCGGTAACGACCAGGGTGCACGAGATGACCGTACCCGGTGGAATCGTACCCCCGGCGCGAACCTCAAGACGGTCCGTGGTGTTGGTCGCTTCGCCGCCCGAGGCGATGTCGCCCCAGGTACCGGTCGAATCCGTGACGGTCAGGCGTGCGTCGGTCGAACGGAACACACCGGTGACGTTGTTGCAGGCCGAGCCGCCGGAGTTGCGCAGGGTCATCTGCAGCCGGGCGACCTCACCCGGGTCAACCTGACCGTTGTTGTTGCCGCCGGGCGGCGAGTCGAGGACTGTGGTTGCCCGGAGAATCAGCATCGGCCCGCCTGAGCCGGTGACGTAGTTGACCGCAGCCAGCGCGTCAATCCGGCCCGCGCCATAGTCGTTGTCTTTGCCGGTCGGGCCGAGGTCAACGGCCGTGAGTTCCAGAATCGAGTCCACCACCATGGGCGACAAGGCCGGGTTCTTCGAAAGCATCAGACAGACCGTACCGGCCACGTGTGGTGTAGCCATCGACGTGCCGTCCATGTTCGTGTAGCCGCCGGTCCGGGCACAAGACTTCACGTTCACACCCGGAGCAGACACATCCGGCCGGGTCAGTCCCGGCGGAT
>CAZQFS010000035.1:0-24256 GCA_964592755.1 uncultured bacterium
GCTGAAAAGCCTGCTCGAGGTAGTGTCGGGCCGAGTCCTGTCGGCCGAGGCGGTAGTAGATGCGGGACAGGTTGAACGCCGCACCGGCATCACGGGGGTCCAGGTCCAGGGCTCGGCGCAGCAGAGCCCGGGCCGGAGCATGGTCGCCCTTGAGGTATAGAACAATCCCGAGATTATTGTACGCCAGCGCGTAGTCGGGCTGGAGTTTGATGGTACGGTAATAGAGGGCGGCGGCCGAGTCAAGGCTGCCCCGGGCCTGGAGCAGAGCGGCCAGGTTCGAGTACGCCCGGTAGCACGTCGTGTCCAGCGCGATTACGGTCTTGAACGCCTGTTCGGCCTCCTTTGTCCGGCCCTGCTCACGGAGCTCCATGCCGAGGTTGAAGTGGCCGGTCGGGTTAAGCGGCGCTTCGCTGCTCATGCGCCGGAACAGAGTGTATCCGTCCTGCCAGACGCGGCTTCGGGAGACAGTCGCGGGCAGGAGAAGGGTACAGACCAGGAGCACACCGACAAGCAGGACCCGCGCCAGCCTGGGTCTGGCCTGAGCCAAAGCTTGACCAGCCAGCGCAAGGAGGAGGACGAAGCCAATGGCCGGGACGTAGAGCAGCCGGCCGAGCGGGCCAAACCCGAAGAGCCCGGCATAGGGCAGAAGGAACACAAGACCCCAGAACCAGGCGAGCATCAGCTCGCGCCGGCGACCAATCCGACGGAACGCGAATGGAACCAGGCAGTACCCGAGGGTCAGGAGCAGGAAAGGTGACGGCCTGGCCATGGCCGGTCCATCCCAGGCGAAAACCTGCCGTACAAAAGGCACGAGGAACATGCCGACCGACCGGCCAAAGCTGTTCAGGGACAGAAGCAGAGCCGGCAGCAGACGGTCGGGCGCGTTCATCCCCAGGGGCGTACCGAGCACTGCGGTCCGCGCGGCAAGGTAGCCGAGAAGAACGAGGAGCAGCCCGGTCATGAGCAGGACATCGGCGCGTGCCGGGCGCAGCTTACGCAGGACGGCAAGCCAGACCGTGTACACCAGGACGAACGACATGGCGGTCTCCTTGGAGAAGACCGCGAGCGCGAATCCGGCCAGCACCAGACCGGCGTGCCACGGCGCGGCGCTCTGCGCCGCGAATCCCTCCGGGAGTCCGAGTCCTGAATCGGGGCTTCCGGGGCAGCCCCGGACTCCGCGCGTCCGACGCGCGGCGCGTGACCATTTGAGCAGCCCCAGCAGCGCGATGGCCAGCCCCAGCCCGGCCAGGATGTCGGTTCGGCCGCTGACATAGGCAACCGAATCGGCCAGCACCGGATGCAATCCAAAGAGCAGACCGCCGGCCAGAACAATCCAGGCCGACCCGACCACCTGAAAAAGAACAAGACCAAACAGCCCCGCGACCGCCGCATGCAGCAGTGCGTTGACAAGATGGAAGTACGCGGCGCCCAGGTCGCCGTTCGCCGTTCGCCGTTCGCCGATGTGGCGGTCGATACCAAGACTCAGGTTGACCACCGGGCGATAGTAGACGCCGCGGCCGGAAAGGACGGCCGGATTGGTCCAGAAGCCCGACGCGAAAGCCCGGGTCGGGTCGGCCGGGCTGTTGAGGGCGACATCCAGGTCGTCCCAGACCAGGGCGAATCTGGTTGAGGGTAGATAGGCACCGAAAGCGGCCAGCGACACGACCAGCAACGTCAGCAGTCGGCGTCCGGCTGACGGAGAGAGGCCGGACCCCGGCGGTCTAGTCTTCGGTCCGGTCGTGGAATCGATAGGCGACAAGCTCTGCTCGCCGGTACAGCTCGTGCCGGACTCCATCCTTGCCGGTCCAGGCTGAACGGTTCTCCCACTTCACCGGCCCGATGTCCGGCGCGAGCCACTGCCGGAGGGTCCAGTCCATTCTGGTGCTGCGGGCCCGGACCTCGTAGCAGTCCGGGAAAGTGCCCGCGTCGACCCTGACCGTGTCGCGTCCGGCAACCTCCATCACCTCACGACGGTCCTTGGAGTCGTACCACTTCAACCCGCGGGCAAGCGGCAGGGCAAGATAGAGCATCTCAACCGGCTGTCGGTCGGGCAAGGGCAGCACCTGGATGATGCCGTCGTCGCGCTTGCGGAAGTAAGTGAAAGTCGAGCGGGCCGAGTCGCGCGGCGCCTCGACGACCCAGACGCGGCCAAGCTGAGGAAGGTCCTTCTCGCCGTGTACGACTTCGACCAGCCGGGTCGTGGTTGTCTCACTGGTGTCGTGGTTGGTGACCAGCCTGGTGTAGACTTTCATCACGCGCTCAGCCCCTGCCTTGAGCGGGAAGTAGTCGGCCGGCTCAGGCCGGTCACACCCTGTCCACAGAGTGAACACCAGGAACACAAGGCACCAACGCATCGGTCAAGACTAGACGCGCTGGACCACATGTCAAGCACTGCGGCATCGGCGCGAGTTCGAAGAAGCTGTCGAAAAGGGAGCCGGCGAGGCAGACCAGCAGGCCCCTGGAGCCCCACGTCGAGCAGGGTATCCAGCCTTTCGCCTCGGCTATCTTTCGCAAACACGAGACCTGGCTCAGTCGGGCTGGCTCGCGACGTGTCGGCCGGGCCGACCTCGGGAGCGACTCCGGGAGCCACTCCCCCCTCCACTTCAACCGCCGCTGGTCTGGCCGGTTGCCGCGGGGCTCGCCGGCACAGGACTGTGGGCGCGTGGCCGGACACAGCCAGGTACACGCTGAGCTGCACCGGAGGTCACGAGTCGCAGGGCACGGCAACGGGCAGGCCGGAATCCGAACGCGGCGGCACATGTCAGGTCGGTCAGCAAGGCAGGGCCTGAGCCACGTTCTGCCGTGCGTTTCCTGCCGGCCGCAGTGAAACCCGACAGGACATTGGTCGTCTCTGCCTCTCGGATTCTGACGGAATGACAGGAGAACAGGTCCGGACTCTTGTCGTTTCAGCCTGAGGACGAGGCTGACCTGGGTCGGCGGTCTTCGGGTTCTGGCTCAGACCGGACGTAGATGACACGGCGGGCAAAGGGGATTTCCACGTTGGAAGCGTCGAACGCCTTCTTGAGCCGAAGTCGCAGGTCGCGTTCCGCTTCCCAGTGCTCCAGCGGTTTCACCTTGGCCACAATCCGGATGGTGATGCCCGATTCTCCCAGGTTGAGCAGACCCTGAACCTGAGGCGGCTCAAGCGCGCGGAGCGGGTTCTCCTTGAACCACTGTTCTGCGACATCGGCGGCACGGGCCATGCCGATTGCCGGGTCCTGCTCGTAGGCAAGGTCAACCTTTACCAGCGCGCGCATAAAGCCACGGTTCTGGTTGCCGAACCGGTTCAGCTCGCCGTTGGGAATCACGAAAAGCGTACCGTCGAATGCCCGAATCTGGCAGGCGCGCAGGCCGACACGCTCGACCGTGCCCTGGATGTCGGTCGTGGTGATGAAGTCGCCGACGCTGACCAGGTCTTCGAACAGCAGGAAGAAACCGGAGATGATGTCTCGGACCAGAGTTTGAGCGCCGAATCCGACCGCAAGCCCGACCACGCCGGCTCCAGCCAGAATCGCGGAGTAGTTGACCCCGAGTACGCGCAGACACATGATGAGCGCGACGAACAGGATGACGTAGCCGGCCAGACTGTAGACCAGGGAAAGGAGGGTGCGTGGTCGGCGGGCCTGTTTCAGGCGGTCGGACCGGAGCATGCGCCGGACCAGGCTGCGCGTCAGGGTCCAGGCCAGGAATGCGGCCGCAAGGACGAGGACAATGTAGATGGACCTGACAGCGTAGTCTGCGAGCTTCTCCGGGGCAAGGAGGTCGCTGCGGAGTGAGTCGCAGAATGTACGCCAGAACATTACCGTAAGCGAGGGGCCAAGGGTTCGAGGATTCGAGGATTCAAGCGATGACCTCGATAGTACCGGCAGGGCCGGCGATGACTTCGCCGACCAGCCATGCCTGCTCGCCGGCGTCGGCCATGCGGCCGCAGTACTCATCGGTCCGTTCCGGGGGCAGGGCGACAAGCAGGCCGCCGGAACTCTGGGATTCCCACAGCAGGTTGCGCAGCGGCTCAGGCACGTTCTCCTGCCAGGTTACGCTCGGGCCGAACGAGCTTTCGTTCATTGCGACCCCAGGGTCACAGAGCCGCTCGGCAAGCTTGAGCACACCGGGCAGCAGAGGAATCCTGCCGGCGTGAAACCTGATTCCGGTCGCGCTGGCCTCGGCCATTTCCTGGGCATGACCGAGCAAACCGTAGCCGGTGATGTCTGTGGCCGACCAGGCGTCGCAGGCGAGCATGACTTCGGCCGCAACGCGGTTGAGGCGCATCATCGAGGCAGTGGCCGCCTGGTACAGCGTAGAGTCGGGCTCGTCCTCGGAAAGCATCATCTGAGCGAACACGCCGGCACCGAGCGGCTTGGTCAGGACCAGGCGGCTGCCGCACCTGGCCCCGGCGTTGGTGACGATGCGCCGGGGGTCGATGCGGCCGGTGACCGCGAGGCCGTACTTGATTTCCTTCTCGTTGAAGGTATGGCCGCCGACCGTGATTGCGCCGGCCTGTTTCACCGCGTCCTGGCCGCCTCGCAGAATCTCACCGAGCACGCGTTTGTCCATCGGCCCGGGAAAACCCACGATGTTCAGGGCGGTGAGCGGCGTGCCGCCCATGGCATACACATCGGAGAGTGAGTTGGCCGCGGCAATGCGGCCGAAGACGTACGGGTCTTCGACCATCGGCGTCAGGAGGTCCACGGTCTGAACCAGCGCCAGTTCGTCCTGCAGCAGGTACACCCCGGCGTCATCGGCAGTGCTGATACCGACGAGGAGCCTGGGGTCGTCCGGACGTTCCAGTCCGGAAAGAGCTTGCGCCAACTGCGCCTTGCCTAGTTTGGACGCTCAGCCCGCGCAGGTGACGGTGGCGAGAATGCCGCGTCTGGCCATGGATTCCTTTCTAGACCCCGGGTCCCGGTAACCAATGCCCATTAGAACCCCAGGCGTCCGATGCACCTGGGGTTCCCCGCCGCAACCGTTTGGTCATTGGGGTTTGGTTCCTGGTCATTTCTGCCTGAGTATCCTGACCTCGCCTTTGCGCTGGGTGAGGCCGCGGGAGTCGAAGTAGTTGAGCAGGGGTATGATGTACTTGCGCGAAGTGCCGAGTTCCTGCCGGATTTCCGAGGCGGTGAGTTCGGGTCGGACCGCGAACAGCGCCCGGATGCGAGCCTCGGCCTGCTGAACTGCCTCGCGGTGAAGCACGACCGATTCGCCGACGTCAATGAGTCGGCCAGACTCGAGCAATGCCTGACGGACGCGCTCGGCCAGCTTCTTCTCGACGCCGGCAAGGACCTCGGCCAGAGGCGGTGTCTGGAAACCGGCCTGGCGATAGAGGGCCTCGATGCGGTCGAAGTGCCGCTGCTCGGCCGGGCCCAACTTGAGCGAGTGCTCGGCCAGGCGCACGCGGTCTTCGTCAAGGGCAAGCCGGCCCGCTGAGACAAGCCCGGAAAGCAGGCTTTCAAACAGGGGCAGGGAGAGACCTGCCCTAGTCCTGAGCTCGGAACGCTTCATCCCCATACGGAAAGGGCTTTCTCGGTGGAATCGCTCAAGCACCGCAACCAGGGCCTGCCGGGCGTCGGCGTAGGCCTGTTCGTGCACGAGATACTCCTTGGCTTCATGCTGGAGCTGCCGCACGCGGCCGGCTCGGGCAAGGACAGCCAGCATCTTGCCGGCATCGGCGTCGGTCAGGGCGAGTTCTCTGGCTGCCTGGGACAGGGTACGCGCTTCGAACCGATTCTTGACCAGGTACTGCTCGAGTACACTGCCCGCCTCACCGCTGCGCAGTGCCCGAAGCCGGCTGACCGTTGCCGGGTCGAAACGTCGCTCTCTGCCCGGGTTGGCTTCGAGCACCACGCCGCCGCCGATAGTCTGCTGCGGGGCATAGGTCCGCAGGACAAAATGGTCGTTCCAGTCGCAGACGACCGGCTCCTCAAGCCGGCATTGCACCAGGGCCTCCTGCCCGGGCGAGAGTTCCTTAGCATCGATGAGCAACACCCGACCCATCACCTCAGCCGTGCCGATGTGGAGCTTGAGCCGGGTGAGGTTCTTGAGCGGCCGGCCCGCGTCTTTCAGATAGTAGAACCAAGCGTTGAACATGTCGCTCGGGGTGTAGAAGCCCGGGGTCGCAAGCACGCTGCCGCGCATGGCCGCCTCGCGTTCGATGCCCTGCAGGTTGAGCGCCGCCCGCTCACCGATGCACGCGCTCTCCTCGTTCCGGCCGTGCTTCTGGATGCCGCGAAGCCTCACCTCACGGCGCTCGGGCAGAAGCTCCAGGCGGTCTCCGACCCGAACCATGCCGGAGAGCACGGTTCCCGCCACCACGGTTCCGAATCCCTTCATCACGAAGTTCCGGTCAATGGGCATCCGGAACACGCCCCGGTCCGGCTTGGCCGGGACCTCCCGGGCAAGTTCGCGGACAGCCTGACGCAATTCCGGGATTCCCTGCCCGGTCAGCGCGGACACCGCGAACATCGGCACGTCCTGGAGAAAAGAACCCTTAACAAGCTCGGCGACTTCCATCCTGACCAGCTCGAGCATGTCCGGGTCAGCAAGGTCGGCCTTGTTGATGGCCACCAGGCCCCGGCTGATGCCCATCAGACGGCAGATTTCGAAATGCTCGCGGGTCTGGGGCATTACCCCGTCGTCCGCCGCCACCACAAGAACCACGAAGTCAATGGTACTGGCACCCGCCAGCATGTGGCGGACAAACCGCTCGTGCCCGGGCACGTCAATGACCGTGATGTCGTCCCCGAGAAACGCGAAGCCCAGGTCGGTGGTCATGCCTCGCTCCTTCTCTTCCTTGAGGCGGTCAGGGTCGGTGCCGGTCAAGGCACGGACCAGCGCGCTCTTGCCGTGGTCGATGTGGCCGGCCGTGCCGACGACGACGTGCATAAACCTATGGTCTGTGACTCAACTGACTGCCGACCATCGTCGTCTGCTAGAACCCCTTGCGCTCGACCGCGCCGGGGATGTTGAGTTCGCCCCGGTACTTGGCGACCGTACGGCGCGAGATATCTATCCCCTCGTCCTTGAGCCGCCGGCAGATTTCGTCGTCATTGAGGGGGCAGGACTTGTCTTCCGCCTCGATGATTGCCTGGACTCTGCCTTTGATGCTCGTGCGTGACTTGTCTTTGGTACCGGCCTTGAAGAAGTAGCCCAGCGGGAAGATGCCGTAGGTCGTCTCGACGTACTTGCCCGCAATCGCCCGCGAGATGGTTGAAGCGTGAACTCCGATTCGGTCTGCGGCCTGACGCAGAGTCGCTGGTTTCAGGTGCTCACGACCATGCAGGAAGAAACCCCGCTGCTGCTCAATCACCACCTCGACCAGTTTCTGCAGGGTTCGGCGACGCGACTCGATTCCCCGGAGAAACATCAGGGCACGCTGGAACTTCTCGCGCGCGAACTTGACCTGTTCCCTGGGGTAGGACTTGGGGTTGCGCAGAATCTCCTGGTAGCGCCGCGCCAAGCGCAGCCGGGGGAAGTTCTCGTCGTTCGCGACGGCGACCAGCTTGTCTTCCTGCCACTCAATCGAGAAGTCCGGCGCGACGTAACCCGGCATGCCGTTGTCGAACTGACGGGCAGGCCGAGGCTCGAGGCGCAGGATGGTCTGAATCGCCTGCCGGACTTCGTCCTCGGTTACTCCGCACAGCTTCGCGACCTTGGCGGTCTGCTTCTTCATCAGCAGGCCCCAGTGATCCCGCAGCAGCTTGCACTCAAGGCTTGCCGGGTCAAAGCCGGCCAGTTCCAGTTGCACCAGAAATGACTCGCGGGCATCACGGCAGCCGATGCCTCCCGGCTCCAGCCGCTGAACGACGTAGAGCACGGACCGGACTCGCTCGACGTCGGTTCCCTGACTCTCGGCGATTTCCTCCTCGGACATGGTCAGAAAGCCGTCTTCATCGATGGAGTCGATGATGAACTCAGCGAGCGTTGCGTCCGCCTCGTTGAGGCTTGCGCGCAGCCGCGGCATCAGGGTGTCGTGGAGGCTGGTCTCCGGACCGGCAGACAACTCAATCGCGGACTCGCGTTCCTCGGTCGCGCCGCGCGTCACGGGCATGGTTCCCGCGTCTTCCGGCAGCAGCTCGGCCAGCGAATACTCCTCGCCAGGCCGGACCTCGAAGTTGCCCTGGCCTTCGGGTTCGGATGGCTCGGCCTCGGCCGGGGCTGTGGGCCCGGGCTCAGGCGGCATGGCGAACTCGCCGGCAGTTGCTTCGCCGGGCTCAGACTGCTCGTCGGCCTGCTCCAGTGCCGGGTTCTCCTCAAGCTCCTGCCGCACCATCTGCTCTAGGTCGAGTGCCGAAACCTGCAGCAGTTTCATCGTGAGTATCAACTGCTGCGTAACCCCCAGGTATTGCCGCAGCGACAGCTCTTGAACCAGGTTCATATCCTGAACCTCTCGCCCAGATACACCTGACGTGCCTTCTCGTCCCGCACCAGGTCGTCGGACGTGCCCGACAGCAGCACCCGCGCGTCGTACATGATGTACGCCCGGTCCGTGATTTCCAGTGTCTCCCGGACATTGTGGTCAGTGATGAGAATACCCAGCCCGTCGTTGCGCAGCGCCCGGATGATGTCCTGGATTTCGGCCCGCACAATCGGGTCGATGCCGGTGAACGGCTCGTCGAGAAGAAGAAAAGACGGGTCAGAGGCAAGGGCACGGGCCAGCTCGACCCGGCGTCGTTCACCGCCGGAAAGGGTCCCGCCCTTCTGCTTGCGCAGGTGTGCCACGTTGAACCGGGCAAGCAAACGGTCGGTTCGGTCTGCCTGTTCATCCCGGGACCGGCCCAGCATCTCGAGAACGGCACGGACGTTGTCCTCCACCGACAGCCGGCGGAAGACCGAAGGTTCCTGGGACAGATACCCGAGTCCCAGCCGCGCCCGACGATAAACCGGCAGGCCGGTTATCTCTTTGCCATCGAGCATGATTCTGCCCTGCTCGGGCCTGATGAAACCGGTAATCATGTGAAAGGTGGTCGTCTTGCCTGCGCCATTAGGCCCGAGCAGGCCCACGGTCTCGCCGCGTTTGAGCTCCAGACTCACGCCGTCAACCACCTTGCGGCCGCCGTAGCTCTTCGCCAGGTCGGTCGCCGTGAGCCGAACCTCAGGCTCGGCCGATGCGACCAGACTCCCGGATTCCGCGTGTCCGACGCCCGGCGCCTTGCGCCGGGAATCCCTGCGGGAGTCCGGAGTCGGACCTGGGGCTTCCGGGGCAGCCCCGGACTCCGCGCGTCCGACGCGCGGCGACTCAGTCATGAACCTCCCGAGCGGTCCCTGCGTTGCCCTTCCTGACCAGTTGTCCGGACCAGAGCCGGCTGATGGCAATCTGCTCCACGTCACCGCCGGAAATGCGGACGTCAATCGAACGACCGGCAACATCAATCAAGTCTCCGCCCTCGGTTCGGTACTGGCCCGTGGCGCGGCCGTGGACAGAGACCTGCTCCAGCGCGCCCCCGCGAACAAAGAAGACCATCGTGTCGCCCGTGGCATTGCTTGAACGGTCCTTCATACGCGGCCTGCCCAGTGCCAGCCCGGAATCCGGGCCGGAGAGAAAGACGACCGTGTCGCAGAGCAGCTCGCTTGCGCCGGACCGGATGCTGACATTGCCTTCGACGACTGCACGCGACTCGGATTCATACCAGTGCATCCGGTCCCCGGTCACACGCGCCGTATCGGCATCCCGGGTCCAGGTCAGCACCGGCTCGGCCTCAACCAGGCCAACGTCACCCGCCAGGTCGTAGCGGCCTCGGCCTCCGGTGATGCGAAAGGGCCGGGTGCGTCCGTGCAGGGTCACGCCTCCATCGGCGATGACCAGTCTGTCCCGCGCCAGGTGGATGAGGTGCGGAGCCAGGATGTCGAGTGACTCCTGCTCCACTCTGACGTTGCCGAAGAGCTCGGCCCGATGGTCGTTCAGGTCGTAGCGGGCTGAGTCGGCCCGGATGAGGGCGTCCGGGCTGGTGATGAGCACCTGTTCGCTGATGACCGCCAGGCCCCGGGCCTCGTACATCCGGGCCACGCCGGCGTCGATGCGCGTAGTCTGGTCGGTAATCACGACACTGTCGCGGAAAATCGCGGCCTCACCTTCGGACGTGCGCACCAGTTCCATCCGGCGGGCAGTAATCTGCGCTGCCGGAGCAAAATGGACAAGAAACAGAACGACCAGCGCCCGGCCAATCATCGCGGTCTGCCTGAATTGTCTTTCCATCGCCTACCTGCCGGTCTCGAAGTCGTATTCCGAAGAACCGCTTATCTGCCCCTGAATCTCGATCCGACTCATGCCGGCATCTGATACCAGTCCCCGCCCGGACACCCTGCCGCGAGGGGTGGTTATCTCCACCGGTGCGTCGGTGCGAATCTGCTGGGCCGGGTTGTTCCAGGCAAGGGAGTCGGTCAGCAGCGTCGTGCTGTCTGCGGTCCGAACCGAGACGCAGCCGCGCGCGACCAGGTTCTCGTTCGCGTAAATCGTACCCTGGTCCGCATCGAGCAGCGAATGGACCCGACCTTCCTCGTCATAGAACATGACCTGCAGACGGACCACGTCTACGCGACGGTCCGGGTCGAACACGAAGGCCCGCCGTGCGGTCAGGGTGTAAAGCCGCTTGCCGCTGCCGGTTTCCTGAAGAGTGAAATCCTCGATGACCTGGCTCGGCAGGGTTCCGGTCGACCCCGCAACCGGTCTGTCATGACATCCGACCACGAGGACGATGACAACGGCAAAGAGGACGGCCCTTATTCTCACGCCGCCTCCGCGGTCAACCGCGACAGCGCCCCTGCCTTACCCCAGAAGACCCACTCCTCCGGGTTGCTCCTCACATGCTCAACGAGCGACGAGAGCACCTCCTCCTCACTGCGCGCGCGTCCCAGGTCAACCCTAAGACGGCCCCGCTCCATGCGGCAGAAAGCCGGCCTCAGCGGTAATTCCCTCCTGCGCGACAGCTCGAACGGCAGTACCGGCAGCTTCATCTTGACGGGCCAAGTTGGACGCGCGGGTTCCGGGTTTGCCTGCGAAACCCGTGCTACGTCTTCAGACTCCCGCCGAACCTCCCGGCGCAGCGCGCCGGTTTCAACCCATGCACGCCTTCCCTGACTCGTGTTGTCGAGCATGAAACCGGTCAGTCCAGGCCTGTCCAGGTCAAGGAACGCAGACTTCAGGGTGTCCAGTCGAACTCCCCTCGCCTGTCGCATATAATCCACCTGCCGGGCAACCAGCGGGTCGCGCTGACGCCCGACCACGAGGGCAACAGAATAGCCTTGCCGGGCAAACACCTGGGGCAGGCATTCCCACAGCCCGAAGTGAAAAGAGACGACGAGGTGATGCAATTCTCGTTCCAGAGCTGAGCCACATATATTGTCCGTGTAAACCATTGTTCTGTCAACGATTGCATCGCAGCAACGTTGACCGATGCGGGCCATGAGGGCCAGGTTGCGCCCGACTGTGCATGCGTTCCTGAGCCAGAACAGAGGCTTGTCGCGTCCCATGATGGTCCTGTAGTTGGTGCGGATTTCGGCACGGCAGGCCGGATGGAAGAGCAGGTAGGTTGTGAGGGCGAGCTGGCTTAGAAGTTGGGCAGGGCTAGGTGGTAGGACGCGGAGCAGAAGGAGCAGTATTGCGAGCATGAGTTTTGGCGGCTTCTATCAGCCCGAGGAAGAGCGGGTGGGGACGCAGGGGCCGGGACTGGAACTCGGGGTGGAACTGGGTGGCGATGAAGTACGGGTGATCGGTCAGCTCGACGATTTCAACCAGGGCTTTGTCCGGAGTCCTGCCTGATGCAATAAGCCCGTGGCGCTCGAGCAAAGGGAGGTATTTGTTGTTGAGTTCGTACCGATGGCGGTGGCGCTCGGTGACGCTTGTGGTGCGATACATGCGGTGAGCCAGGGTGCCCTTCTTCAGTCGGCACGGGTAGGCGCCGAGTCGCATGGTTGCGCCTTTCCGACGGAGTCCGCGCTGGGTTGGGAGCTTGTAGATCACCGGATGGGGGGTGTGGGGGTTGAACTCGGTGGAGTTGGCGTTGGCGAGCCCGCAGAGGTTGCGGGCGAGTTCGGTGACCGCACAGTGGAGTCCGACGCAGAGTCCGAGCAGGGGGACCTTGTGCTCGCGGGCGTAGCGAATTGCGGTCAGCTTGCCGTCAATGCCACGTACCCCGAAGCCGCCCGGGATGATGATGCCATGGAGACCGGAAAGGCGCTGGGCGACGTTGTCCGGGCTCAGTTCGTCCGATTCAAGCCAACGGAGTTTCACGTTCACGCCGGCCGCGGCCGCAGCATGGTTGACAGCTTCAGTGACCGACTTGTAGGAATCGTGGAGGCCGACGTACTTGCCGCACATGCCGATTTCGAGGGTCTCGGTCGCGCGGGCTTTGCGCTTGAGAAAAGAGTGCCAGTCCTTGAGCGCCGGGGCATGGGTCTTGAGTCCAAGGCGCTGGGTAAGGAGGCCGTCGAGGTTCTGGCGGTGGAAAATCAGAGGGATTTGATAGATGTCGGGTACGTCTACCGCCTCGATTACCTGTTCGGGCCGAACGTTGCAGAAAAGGGCAATCTTGTCGCGGGCCTCCTCGGGAAGAGGTGTCTCCGCACGGCACATGATGATGTCGGGTTGAATCCCGAGGTTCAGAAGCTGGCGAACCGAGTGCTGGGTGGGCTTCGACTTGTACTCGCCTGAGGCACGGATGTAGGGAACGAGAGTCAGATGGATGAAGGCGACGTTGGCCCGGCCTTGTTCAAGGGCGAACTGGCGGGCGGCTTCAAGAAAAGGCAGGCCCTCGATGTCACCGACCGTGCCTCCGATTTCGGTGATGACGACGTCGTGACTATTGGCGAGCTTGCGGATGCGTTCCTTGATTTCACCGGTGATGTGGGGAACGACCTGGATAGTACGGCCAAGATAGTCCCCGCGACGTTCCTTCTCGATGACCGAAAGGTAAATCTGGCCGGCGGTGAGATTGTTGTCGCGGGTGAGGTTGAGATCGATGAAGCGCTCGTAGTGGCCGAGGTCGAGGTCGGTCTCGGCCCCGTCAAGAGTTACAAACACCTCGCCGTGCTGGAAAGGACTCATTGTGCCGGGGTCAACGTTAATGTAGGGGTCAAACTTCAGGGGAACAACCGAGAGCCCACGGGCCTTGAGCAGGAGCCCGATTGAGGACGTCGCAATCCCCTTGCCCAGGGATGAGACCACTCCGCCGGTAACGAAGACGAACTTAGCCATGGGAAGAGTGGTCTGGTGTTCCGGTACCCATGTGCGCATGAAGTCGGGCAGGCCCGGGTCCGTCACCGGACCACTGGGCCACTTGTGCACTGCACACTTCTTCTCTAGCCTTGCCGCTGCTTGTGTTTGGCGTCGCGTTTGCAGATGACGCGGACGACACCCTTGCGCTTGACAACAACACAGTGGGCGCAGCGCTTCTTCACTGATGCACGGACTTTCACTATTGCTCCTTTGCTCTCTTTCCGATTGGCAGGATGGCCTCTACTTGAATCGGTAGATTATCCGACCCCGGGACAGGTCGTAAGGTGAGAACTCAACCGTGACCCGGTCACCCGGCAGAATCCTAATCCAATGCAGCCGCATCCGGCCCGATATGTGGGCGATGACCGTGTGGCGGTTGTCCAGCTCGACCCGGAACGTGGCATTCGGAAGGGCCTCGACGATGGTCCCTTCGAGTTGTATCAGGTCTTTCTTAGACATAAGCTACTCGTCAGTAGCGGCTCCCTTCGTCTTCTGCCATAGTAAGGACTTCTGGTCCATCGGCGGTAATGAGGACCGTGTTCTCGTAATGCGCGGAGGGCAGCCCATCCTTCGTAAGCACGGTCCAGTTGTTGGGCGCGGTGATGACTTCGTGGTTCCCCATGTTGACCATCGGCTCAATTGCGAGCGTCATGCCCGCAGCCAGAGGCACGCCGCGCCCGGCCGGGCCGAAGTTCGGCACGGACGGCTCCTCGTGCAGGGTCCGGCCGACGCCGTGACCGCAGAGGTCGCGCACAACCGAGAAGCCATGTTGCTCGACTAAACGCTGGATTGCGTGCCCGATGTCGGACACGCGCCTGCCGGTGCGGGCCGCCTTGAGCCCGGCCCAGAACGAGTCTTCGGTCGCACGGATGAGGCGGCTCGTCGCCGGGGCGACTTCGCCGACCGGAAAGGTGCGCGCGGCATCGGCAATCAGGCCGTCCTTGGTAACGCCCACGTCAACTTTCACGATGTCACCGGAAACCAGGACACGTGAGTCCGGAATCCCGTGCACAACTTCGGCATTCAGACTGACGCAGACCGGGGCCGGGAATCCACGGTACATAAGAAAGGTCGGATGGCCACCCTGCTGCCGGATGTGCCGGTCGCAGAGCCGGGCAAGCTGCTCGAGAGTCTGGCCGACCCTGACCTCCCGGGCCGCAAGCCGAAGCACACTGGCGACAATCCGGCCTGCTGCCCTGATACCGGCAATCTCGCCGGCGGACTTCACCACGCGGCCCCTTGGGAGTCATCTTCCATCGTCTCGGGTCGTGTCCCCCCGCCCTCCAGGCACGCGGTCGGCTTGGCCCAGCAGCCTGACAATCTCGACATACACCCGGTCCCGCCCCAGCTCTCCGGCGATGCGGCGCAGCTTGCCCTGGCTTGAGTAGTAGTGGATCAACGGTTCGGTCTGGCGGTGGTACACCTCAAGCCGGTCCCGGATGGTCTCCTCGCTGTCATCCTTGCGCTGATACAGCTCGCCCCCGCACGCGTCGCAGACATTCGCCACTTGGGGCGGTTTGAAGGTCAGGTTGTAGATGGCACCGCAGTTTCGACACTGGCGGCGCGAGGTGAGACGCCGAACCACATCGTCGTCAGCTAGGTCCACGAGCAGAACCAGGTCAACTGCCAGACCGTGCTCATCAAGAACCTCGTCCAGACCCTCGGCCTGAGGTATGGTGCGCGGAAACCCGTCGAAGAGAAGGGAACGGCCGGCGTGTTCGCTGATGAAGGCGTTGACAACTTCGATGACGACATCATCCGGAACGAGTCGGCCGGACACGACGAACTCCTCCACTTCGAGCCCGACCGGGGTCTTGCGGGCGATATGGTCGCGGAAGACCTCTCCGGTCGAGTAGTGAACCATGCCGCAGCGGTCGCGCAGAAGCTCGGCCTGCGTTCCTTTGCCTGAGCCGGGCGGGCCAATGAGGACTACGTTTTGTGGTTTCATGCGAGGTGTTCGTAGTGTAACCGAGTTTGCCTGGCAGTCAAGAAGACCTCTCTGGTGCTGGCCGGGACATATCAAGAACCCCTGCTTGACGCCTGCGCTGCGGATGGCATCGCAGAGCCGCTTCGCAACGCAGACCGTTCCCTCGGTGAAGAGCCGCCGTCTTGCCGTCAAATCAGAGGCGAGACACGCCCGGACTAAGGCTGCGCCAACTTCGGCCGCAGGATGAACACCGGTTGACTTCAGTCCGCGGCCGGCTATAGTGCTGGCATGCGCGTCAGCACCGGCAAGTACCAGCGCCGGGAACTGGTCTACCCGCGTTGCGGTCTGCGACCGACAAAGACGGTGACGCGGCAGGCGATGTTCAACTCGGCCGGCTCCAAGACGCGCGGCGCGCGTGTGCTGGACCTTTACGCGGGCGGCGGGTCGCTGGGTATCGAGGCGCTGTCACGCGGGGCCGAGTCGTGTACGTTCGTGGAGCAGAGCGGGCCGGTGGCGTCGTTTCTGCGGGCGAATGTGAAGGGAATGGCCGGCGCGCGGGTGATCCGCGGGGATGTGCGCAGGGTGCTGAGGCGGATGAGGGGCAGGGAGTTTGACCTGATCGTAGCTGACCCGCCGTACTTGAACGAGCTTGTTCAGGTGACCGTGGAGCTGGTTGCCGAGGAGGGTCTGTTGGCTGCGGGTGGGTGGTTGATGGTGGAGCATCATCGGCTTGAGGTTCCGGTTCCGCCAGAGGGCTGGGATGTGGTGCGAGAAATGAAGCATGGTGATAGTTGTGTGACGGTTGTCCGGAGGAGGCTGCGAGGGAAGGGAGTTGAGGGGGAGGAAGGTCCTGGGCTTGGGACCGAGTAGGATTGCAATGGGGAGTTTGACTTCCGGGAGGTACAGGAGGTCCGCGCAAAGGATGATGGGCCTGAGGTGGCCCGGTCTTTTCGTGCTTTTCGTGTTCTTCGTGGCTGAATGTCGAGTTTGTTACAGGAGGCAGAGGTGAGGATTGCCGTATACCCGGGGAGTTTTGACCCGGTGACGCTGGGACATCTGGATGTAGTGAAGCGAGCGGTTCGTCTTTTCGACCGCGTGATTGTCGCGGTGGCAAGCCGACAGGAAAAGCACCCGTTGTTTTCCTGGCGCGAGCGGGTGAGGCTGGTCCGGGCCTCGACCAGGGAGCTGGCTGGGGTTGAGGTGCGGGCGTTTGATTGCCTGCTGGTGGACTTTGCGCGTGAGGTGGGGGCACAGGCGGTCGTGCGGGGGATGCGGGCGGTGATGGATTTCGATTATGAGTTTCAGATGGCGCTTACGAACCGGAAGCTGGCGCCCGAGCTGGAAACGGTGTTTCTGCCGCCGTCGGAGCGGTTTTTCTATCTTAGTTCTTCGCTGGTGCGCGAGCTGGCGTGCCGCGGGGGGGAGCTGTCGTGCTTCGTGCCCGAGCCGGTGGCGCGCGCACTGCGGCGACGGCTGGGCTCGAAGAAGTAGTCCGACCGGTGCGTTTCGTTGACCAGGCGGTCGTGTTTGTCAAGGCCGGCAGGGGTGGTAACGGCTGCGTGTCGTTCCGCCGCGAGAAGTTCGTGCCGCGCGGCGGGCCGGACGGTGGGGACGGCGGGGACGGCGGCTCAGTGGTTTTCTGGGGCAATCCGTTTCTTCAGACTCTGGCCGACCTTGAGTATCGCCGGCACTATGCTGCCGAGCGCGGACAGCACGGCATGGGTCACAACCGGCACGGTCGCAGCCGAAAGGACCTGCGCATCCCTGTGCCGCTCGGCACCGACGTCTTCGACGCGGCCACCGGCGAGAGACTGGGCGAGGTGCTCAAGCCAGACCAGGAGCTGCTCGTGGCGCGCGGCGGCAAAGGCGGCCGGGGCAATGCCCGGTTCGCCACGTCCACCAATCAGGCACCGCGGCGGCACGAAGAGGGCCGACCCGGAGAGGAGCGGAGGGTGAGGCTGGTGCTGCGTCTCGTGGCCGACGTCGGCATCGTGGGCCTGCCCAACGCGGGCAAGTCCACCCTGCTCTCCGCTCTGACGCAGGCCAACCCCAAAGTCGCGGACTATGCGTTCACGACCCTGACTCCGAATCTGGGCGTGCTCAAGACCAGGGACTTCAGATTTACGGTTGCCGACATGCCCGGAATCGTCAAGAACGCGCACCAAGGCAAAGGACTCGGGCTCTGGTTCCTGCGTCATATTGAGCGGACACGGATGCTCGTGTTCGTTGTCGACGTTGCGGCCGGACATCCGGCAGAAGACTACCGCGAACTGGTGGCGGAAATCGAGCAGTACAACGCGGAGATTCTTACCCGTCCGCGGATTGTTGTTCTGAACAAGACTGACCTGGTTGACCGTTCATCGTTGACTGTTCATCGTTCAGGGTTCAGCGTCTCAGAGTCCTGCGTCCTGGTGTCGGCGCTGAGGCGCGATGGTGTCGCAGAGCTGCGGGGGCTCATCGAGAAGGAGTTTGCCCGATGACAGCAGTTGTCCTGGTTCTGACTTCGGTCTGGGTCAGGCTGCCCGGGCCCCAGGGCGGCAATTGTCGCAGTGTTGACGTCAATCCACAGAACCACCAGACCCTGCTCTGCTGCACGTGGAATGGCTCATCGGGCGGCGTGTACCGCTCGACTGACGGCGGCCGGGCCTGGACCGTGACGAACGGAATCCCGCCGGAGATGGGCTATGGAGCCAACGTCGTGCGGTTCTGTCCCCGCGATACCGCGCTTGCATTCTGCGGCACCAAGATGACGGGATCGAACGGCCTGTTCCGGAGCGAGGACGGCGGCCGCACTTGGTCGTCGACCGCATACAATGAGGGGTATGTCCACGACCTGGCGTTCCCGCCGGGTTCCCGGGACACGCTGCTCGTGGTCTCCGGCGTCGGCGTGGCGCGCACGACCGACCGCGGCTCAACCTGGGTCCGGTTGTTCAGGAACGGCTACCTCTGGTGCGTGGCATCCAAGCCCGGCTCGCCCGGCACCATCGTGGCCGGCGGGTACAACGGTCTGTACCGGTCGCTCGACAACGGTCTGACCTGGGACACGTGCTCATACAACCGGCCGTGCTACGACTTCGTGTTTGACCCGGTCGCCCCGGACACGATGTACGTTGCCGCCCACACGCGCGGCGTGTTCAAGGTCTGGAACCTAGGCGAGTCCTGGGACTCGCTGGGTAACGGCAACCGGTACAACACCGCGATTGCTATCGATTCGGCCCGACGGGAGCTCTTCGCGGGCGGTTTCGCCTACGGCCCGGTTCCCGGGCGCATCTGCCGCAGCCGGGACATGGGCCGGACCTGGCAGGAGTTCGGGCCGAGCCGGCTCTACGACCTGACCTGTATCGAGCTCTGCGTGCCCCAGAACGACACCGTCGCGTATGCCGCAGGCGGGTACTTTGGGCCGATGCGCTTCACGCGGCGCGACAGCGTCTGGCACCCGGCGTTCCAGGGCATGTGCGAGGCCAACATCCGCGCAATTGCCGCCAGCAACACGGATGTCGTCTACACTTCGAGCAGTATCGTGGGAATCAGCCGCGCTACCAAGTACGGCCTGCTCTGGCACACGCTCGTCAACAAGCCGGTCTGCGGACTGCCGCACGAAACCGAGATGCTGCCGCCCGGACTCGCCATTTCCCCTACTCATTCCGACTCGGTGTACGCCACCTTCTGGGGCCACAACTCGCCCTGCCAGGTGGTGTTCTCCAGCGGCGACGCCGGGCTCACCTGGCACCAAGCGCGCGTGCCCGACCTGCGGCCCACCGACCAGCTCAACACACTGTGCGTGCACCCGTTCGGCTCCGATACCCTCTACCTCGCGTCCCAGCGCGGTCCGTACAAGAGCACGGACGCGGGCTGGACCTGGCGCCTGCTCGATACCGTGCTCTGCTACCACGTCGCCGTCGACCCGCACGCACCTGCTACGGTCTATGCCTCGGGCTCACTCACCATGCGGCGCTCGACCGATGCCGGCTCGACCTGGCACGACTTCTCCGCGGGGCTGAGCCCGAACAGCGAGCCGATGATGGTCGAGGCAGACCCGGAATCTGCCGGCGTGCTGTATGCCGCGCTCTGCGGCGGCGAGATGATGGACCCGCAATCCGGCATCTACGTCTATCGCGCAACGGTCAGTCAATGGCAACGCAAGTCGAACGGGCTGCCCGGCACGTTCATGATTCGCCCACGCGTCGCGGTCGACACCACTCATGACTGCCTGTGGGCCATAGTCCCCAACGGCGGCGAACGAGTCTACCGCTCGTTCGACCGGGGCGAGAACTGGATTGCCGCCGACTCCGGGCTGACTGCGTTCAGCGTCTACTCCATCGCCTGCGGCAGCAGGACCTGGCTCGGCACACGCGGGGACGGAGTCTGGCAATGGAGTGAGGAGACCGGCATCAACTCAGACGCGCGAACCCGGCGGCAGAGCCGGAGCCGCTATCCCACGGTCGTAGCCGGTTCACTCGGCCGTCGCGACGGGGTGGCTGTACTCGACTGCTGCGGCCGGAAGGCTGTCGGTCTACTCATGCCGGGCGTGTACTTCGTCTCCGGGAAGACCGGAACGAGCAAGGTCTTGCTGGCCAGGTAAGGTGAAGCAGGTCCGACTGCAGGAAGAGTTCGTCGACCTGTACGCGGTCCCGCGGATGAACGAGACGCGGCTGAAGCGGCTGCTCGTTCACTTCGGCGCGCCGGAGAGAATCCTCGCGGCCCGGGCCGACGAACTGCAAGAGGTGCAGGGCATCGACTCAGACATGGCCGCGGCAATTCGCGGGTACAGACGCAGCACCGAAACACAGCAGCGAATCAATGCCTGCCGCGCTGACGGGGTCACAACTCTGGCCTGCACGGCGCCCGATTTCCCGGCCAGCCTTAAGGAACTGGCCCACATGCCGCCAGTGCTCTTCGTCCGCGGAGAGGTGCTCGCCAGAGACCGGCAGGCGATTGCCCTGGTCGGCACGCGCCGGCCCTCGGTCTACGGCCGCCAGGTGGCCGAGAAGCTCGGCCGGGAACTTGCCGCCAGCGGCGTCACCGTGGTCAGTGGTCTAGCCCGAGGCATCGACACTTGTGCCCACAAAGGTGCGCTCGCGGCCGGCGGCCGGACGTTCGCCGTACTCGGCTGCGGCATAGACGTCTGCTACCCGTCGGAGAATCGGCAGTTACAGGAGTCGATCTGCGACCACGGCGCGGTATTGAGCGAGTTTCCGCCCGGCACAGAGCCGATGGCGATGAATTTCCCCAAACGCAACCGGGTCGTCTCCGGACTCTCACAGGCGGTCGTCGCGGTCGAGGCAGGCGAGAAATCAGGCGTGCTCAACACCGTGGCATGGGCGGTCGACCAGGGGCGGGACATATACGCGGTCCCCGGCAACCTCACCTCACCCCAGAGCACCGGCACAAACCGGCTCATCCAGCAAGGAGCCAGGCCGGTCTGGTCAGTAGACGACATCCTCTCCGACCTGGGCGTCAAAGCTCGGGCAGTGGAGCGGGCCCAAGTCAAGGTATCGGCAGAAGAGAAGACGGTGCTTGAGTTCCTTACCGGCGAGCCCAGACACATCGACGACATCTGCGACAAACTCGGCATCCCGGTGTCCGCTCTGCTCTCGCTGCTGCTTCAGCTTGAACTCAAGGGATTGGTACGTCAGATGCCGGGCAAAGTATTCGTCAGGGAAGTCTAGGCGGGCCTGGAGAAGGACGAGGGACGAAGTACGGACGACGGACGAACTGGGGCGGCCTCAGCGTCGGTCAGAGTTTAGCAACTGAAGCGCGTCCCCGGCGAGGTAAAAAGAACCGGCGAAGACGATGGGGAATGGCGAATGGCGAGTGACGAATGACAAATCGCGGGCGGCGGACAGCGCGGCGGGGACCCTGTCAGCCGTGACGTGGACGATGTGCAGGCGGGTGAAGATGCGGCCGAGTTCAACCAGCGGCATGGCGCGGGGCGAGTCCGGCCTGACCAGGATGGCGCGGTGAATCCACGGAACCAGCGGCCGCACGGTTTCCTCAACAAGCTTGCCGCCCAATGAACCGTAGACCAGGACGACCTTCTGCTTCAGGTAGTCGCGGATGACATCAGCCAGCACCTGCCCTGACTCGGGATTGTGGCACGAATCCACCATGATGAAGGGCCTGCGGGAAACGACCTGACACCGAGCCGGGACAGAGACCATACCGAGGCCGCGCTTGAGCCCGGCAAGGCGGATGCGCTTGTCGTTCCGGGAGAGCAATCCGAGCACCGCGAGCGCGGTCTGGCAGTTGTCGATTTGGTGCCGCCCCAGAAGTGGCAGTCTGAACTCGGCCCGGCCCAGCGCGGTGCGGGCGCGGAAACGCGAGCCCGCCACGGTCAGCGTCACCTTCTCGACGCTGGTCGCCACCTCCGCCCTTCGCAGCAGTGCCCCGGCCTCATAAGCGCACCGCTTCAACTCAGCCAGCGCGTCCGGCTGCTGCCGGCTGACCACGACCGGCCTGCCCGGCCGCATGATGCCCGCCTTTTCACGGGCAATCTGCCGCCGCGTGTTGCCCAGGACCTTGACGTGGTCGAGCCCGATGCGGGTGATGACCGAGACCCGCGGCTGGGAAAGGTTGGTGGCGTCCAGCCTGCCCCCCAGTCCGACCTCAACGATGCAGTAGTCGGGCCTGCGCCGGGCAAACAAGTCAAAGCCCATGGCCGCGGCAAGCTCGAAGTAGCTCACCGGCTGCCGGCGCACAAGAGGCACAAAACTCCCTACCAGACCGGCAAAGACCGCTTTCGGAATCGGCCGCCCGTTGAGCTGGATTCGCTCCCGTACGTCGCAGACGTGGGGCGAGACGAACAGGCCGGTGGAAAGACCGCAACCCCGCAAGGCCGACTCCAGCATGTAGCAGACCGAGCCTTTGCCCTTGGTGCCGGCCACGAGCACGACGTTGTCCAGCTTCTCCTGCGGGTTGCCCGCCAGCTCGAGCAGCCGCCTGATGCCGTCGAGTTTGAACCTGTCGCGCGGACGGGCGAGCTTCTCATAGTTGACGAGAGAGTCAAGAAACCGGACCGCGGCGGCATATCTCATGGCGGCGGCCTTCAGGAATCGGTCTCGTGTCCGGTCCGCAGTTCGACGCCGCGGAAGCTGGACCCGAGGAAGTGCGCAAAGGCAGCGACATGCTGCCGGCCGGGAGTTGTCTCGGTCAGCAGTTCTGCCTCAATCCTCGCCAGCGCCTGACTAAGGTTCAGACCCGAACGATACACCAGCCGGAACGCCTGCCGCAAGAAGTCCACCTCCTGCGGGTCGAACCCGGCGCGCTCCAGTCCGACCACGTTCAACCCGCGCACGCGGCAGGGATTCCCAGCCGCGAGCACGAACGGCGGTATGTCCTTGTTGACATACGAGCAGGCGCCGACCATGGCCAGGCTGCCGATGCGACAGAACTGGTGCACGCCGACCAGGCCGCCGAGGTTGGCGTGGTCGTCAACCTCAACGTAGCCGGCCAGTTGAGCGCCGTTCGTAATCACGCATCCGGACCCGATACGACAGTTGTGGGCGATGTGTACGTAGGCCATCACCATGTTGCCGCTGCCGATGGTTGTCGCCGTATTCTCGCCTGATGACCGATGGACGGTGGCATACTCGTAGAAGACGTTGTCCGAGCCGATCACCACGCTGGTTGGCTCTCCCCGGTAACTGCTGTCCATCGGCGTTCCGCCCACCGCAACCCCGGCCACGAACCGACACCTCTCGCCCACCGTCACCAATCCTTCGAATCGGCAGAACGGGCCGACATCGGTACCCGGGCCCAGCCTGACGGCAGGACCGACAAGCGCCGACGGATGGACCGCTACTTGAGCATGCCCAGGACTACCGCTTCGCACGCTGGTTCCAAACCGACGGCAATCCGTCCCTCAATTCGGTAGGCCGGCCCTTTCTCGCCGATGATGGAGGCGGTGATGACCATTCGCTCGCCCGGTCGGACGATACGACGGAAACGCACTCGCTCGATTCCCGCAAAGAGAGTGTCTCGGCCGGCACGCTCAGTACGCTTGACCAGCACGAGCAGTATTCCGGCCTGGGCAATCGTTTCCACCATCACGACGCCGGGCAGCACCGGGTTGTCCGGGAAGTGCCCGGCAAAGAAGTACTCGTCCGGGCGGACGTCGCGATACGCCTCAATCAGATTGTCCTCCAGACGAGTGACACCGTCTACGAAGAGAAAAGGCTCCCGATGAGGAAGGTAGCGCTTCACCGCTTCGGTGTCCATTATCGCTCTTGTCAAGTGACCTCCAGTCTGCGCGCCAGCGCGATGTTCAGACGGTGGTTGGGCCGGCGGGCGATGATGCGGGCCCGAAGCGGCCGGCCCAGGAGCCACAGGTCCCCGAGCAGGTCGAGGACCTTGTGACGACCCGGCTCCTGGGGCATCCGTTCGGTTCTCGGATAGACCCAGCCGTTCTTACGCCTCAGGCGGAAATTGAGGCGCAGACTCCGGCGCAGCGACCCGACCGACCCTCGTAGCGGCCCGAAAGTTCTGGCCAGAGCTACGGCGGGCAGAAACGTCCGGTCCGTGATTCGGAGCCTGACCCCGAAGTCGCCGTACCCTGGTGCCCAGCCTGTGCAGGTGATACTCAGAGTCTTACCCGGCCTGACGTGGATTACCGAATCTCCCCGGCGCACGACGCATTCGCCGACCGGGAGCGGCTCGATGCCAAGGTCATGTTCGACGATGCCGGCCCCCTCTATCGCCCGGCAGAACAGTCGACTGCTGCCGTCACCGAATGGCAGCTCGCCGCCGCCGACGTCAACACCGAGGTCGGTGATGTTTAGTCCGGCGCAGGCCGCCAGGAGGTGTTCAACCTGGCGAACTCGGTGAGCACCCCGGCCAAGGCAGGTGCAATGTTCGAGGACCGTGGCATGGCCGACCGTCGCCGGAACCGCATCGTTGAAGACTATTCCCTGTCCGGCTCTGGCTGGCCTGAGCAGCACCGATACCGGGCGCCGGCAAGCCAGGCCGATGCCGCTTACCTCGACCTCGGTGCTGATCGTACGGCGCTTCAACTCCTGCGTCCCATTTTCCACAGGCGCGCCCAGAGACGCTTCATCTCCGCATGGGGCCGCGCCGGAATCCCTGAGTAGCGGGCGCCGGCCGGGATGGAGCGGAAGACCGCGGAC
>CAZQFS010000036.1:0-16516 GCA_964592755.1 uncultured bacterium
CAGTCAGCAGTTTGCCGGCCTGACCCTGGTAACGATGTCCTGGCCCACCGACCAACAGGCATTGACTTGGTCGGACAAGTTGCTTAGACTAGACGCCCTTTGCATCGGACAGCGTGTGTCTCCCAGTCTCCGATGCCGACTCTTGTCGTCTTCACAGTAGTTGTCTAGAAAGGAGAAAGTGTGAGCCCGTACTTCTGTTTTGCCCCGGGCGGAGCGGTTCTGGCGTTGCTTTCCGCCCTTTATCTGGCGGTCAAGAACCTGAAACTGAGCGAAGGTACCGAGCCGATGAAGGAAATCGCCAAGGCGGTACGCATCGGCGCTATGGCCTACCTGAGGCAGCAGTACAAAGGGGTGGGGCTGTTCTTTGCGGTCGTATTCGTGCTCTTGGGCGTGCTGGCACTGCTCGGGCTCCAGTCGTGGTTCGTCCCCTTTGCGTTCCTGACCGGCGGCTTCTTCTCCGCTCTGTCCGGATACATCGGCATGTCAATCGGCACTCACTCCAGCGCCCGCACCACCCATGCGGCCAAGACCAGCCTGAACTCGGGCCTGCGGGTTGCCTTCTCATCAGGAATGGTCATGGGGCTCACCGTGGTCGGGCTCGGGCTTGTTGACCTGTCCATCTGGTATGTCATTCTGAACGCGGTCTATGCGAACCTGCCCGCGGTCGAGAAGCTGACCGCGATTACCTCAACGATGATTGCTTTCGGCATCGGTGCTTCGTCACAGGCGCTATTTGCCCGCGTCGGCGGCGGCATCTTCACCAAGGCCGCGGATGTGGGAGCTGACCTCGTCGGCAAGGTCGAGGCAGGCATTCCGGAGGACGACCCGCGGAACCCGGCGGTGATTGCTGACAATGTCGGCGACTGCGTCGGCGACATTGCGGGCATGGGTGCGGACCTGTACGAATCCTACGTGGATTCGATCGTCGCCTCGATGGCTCTGTCGGTCGTGGCATTGGCCGGTTCCGGGTTTGAGGTGAACGGCGTGTTGCTGCCGATGGTGCTGGCCGGGGTCGGCATTGTTTCGTCGATAATCGGCAGCTTCCTGGTCCGGGCCGGTGAAAGGGCAGAGCAGAGCGTGTTGCTCCGGGCTCTGCGCTACGGTGTCTACGGGGCAACGGTGCTGTCGGCGGTGCTGGGCTTTGTAGTGGTGCGTTGGCTCTTGCCGAACCACACCCAGGTGTACTGGTCGATTCTATCCGGGCTGCTCGCCGGGGTCGTCATCGGCTACTTCACCGAGCGGTTCACCTCTGACTCCTACAAGCCGGTGCAGGCGATTGCGAACGAGGCGAAGACGTCGCCGGCCACGGTCATCATCGGAGGTCTGGCCGTCGGCATGAGTTCGACCATTCCGATTGTGATAACCGCGGCGGTGGCGATTATCACCAGTTACTACATGGCGGGCGGTGCCTCGAATCCTGGCCTCGGCCTTTACGGCATCGGCATCTCGGCGGTCGGGATGCTGGCCACGCTCGGCATTACGCTTGCGACCGATGCCTATGGTCCGGTCGCGGACAATGCCGGCGGCAACGCTGAGATGACGCATCAGGAGCCGGTCGTTCGACAGCGCACAGACGCACTCGACGCGCTGGGCAACACGACTGCGGCCACGGGCAAGGGATTCGCCATCGGGTCGGCAGCTCTGACCGCCCTGGCTCTGATTGCCGCGTACCGTGGTGAAACCCACCACGTCAGCCAGAAGGTCCTTGGTTACGTCAAGGAGTTGGACCTGACCTTGATGAACCCGCGGCTGATTGCCGGGCTCTTCCTCGGCGCGATGCTGCCGATGGGCGTGTCGTCAATGATTCTCCGTGCGGTTGGAAGAACCGCGTCGAAGATAGCCGAAGAGGTACGACGTCAGTTCCGTGAAATACCAGGCTTGATGGAGGGGAAGGCAAAGCCGGACTACGCCCGGGCAGTGACCATCTGCACTAAGGCAGCCCAGAAGGCGATGGTTGCGCCATCACTGATGGCTATTGTCACGCCGATTATCGTCGGGCTTCTGCTTGGTACGGACGGCGTGGCCGGTTTTCTGGCCGGCGGCCTTGCGGCTGGGTTCTGTCTGGCCCTGTTCAGTGCGAACTCAGGCGCTGCCTGGGACAATGCCAAGAAGTTCATCGAGAAGGGCATGTTTGGTGGCAAGGGGTCTCCGGCCCACCACGCGGCGGTTGTCGGCGACACGGTCGGTGACCCGCTGAAAGACGCCTCCGGCCCCTCGCTCAACATCCTGCTCAAGCTTCAGTCCATGGTTTCGATTGTCGTACTTGGACTGGTCATCAGGGTTTCCGCCTGGCTTCCCTGGCTCAAGTAGCAGGGCCCAATGGGATTGACGACGCTGAACGCTAGCTTGTGCTCGACCCCGAGGTGCCGTCCAAAGGTCTGCGCGACGGTGACGGGGTGCAACTGATGCCCAGCGTCAGTTTGTCCCCGGATGAAGTACGGGCTGCTTACAACCGGCTGCATGCGCGCGGTGCGATTCAGTCCATGCCCGGTCATCAGGCCCGACTGCTGCGTCTGCTGTGCCCCAGAGTCGGGTGTCGGCTCCTCGACGTGGGCTGCGGGACGGGCGACATGCTGGTCGCGGCAGCGGAAGCCGGCCTGCGTGCGGCCGGAGTGGACGTGTCCGACATCGGAGTCGAGGCGGCGCGCCGCCGTGTACCTGAGGCCGAGGTAGTCGTCAGTGCGGCTGAGGAGCTGCCGTTCCCGGATGCGGCGTTTGACTACGTTACCTGCATGGGCAGTCTGGAGCACTTCGCGGAGCCGGACCGCGGGCTGGCTGAGATGATTCGAGTGACCAAGCCAGACGGCCGCGTGCTGATACTGGTGCCGAACAGCCGACACTACTGGATGCCGGTGCTCCGTCTGGTTCGGGCTCTCTTCCCCGGGCTTTCTCAGCCGGTCGAGCGGCATGCCAGTCGGCAGGAGTGGGAGAGGTTGTTCGGTGGGCAGGGTCTGAAGGTTATGAGCGCACACAAAGACAACGACTGGTACGTTCGTGGACGCCTGCTGCAGTCTCTGGTCCGGGCCTTGGGTCGAGTTACGCCTGCGGCGATCTCCTATTCGCTGGTGTTCGTGTGTCGGCCGAGGGCCCGAGAAGGGGCCGGCCCGGCAGACTAGCGCCGGACGACCGTGCTTGCCACGCCGACGTTGCCCTGAGCATCAGCCACCCAGGCGGAGACCACGCTCTCTCCTTCCCCTGGAGTGAGCGATAGCTCGGTGACAAAGCGTTCCTCCCGGGAGTCAAGAAGACCGTCATCCGGCCCGACTGCCCGCCAGTCGCCGGCGTTGACCGAGACGCGGCCAGAGACGATCGGACTGAGCGTATCTCGGGCGACAAAGGACACCCGATATCGGTCCTGTCCGGCCGCTCTGAGCGTGAGGTCGAGAATCCGGGGAGGGGTATTGTCGACGGGGAACGCTTTGCTGGTGTGCTCGTCGGTGAGGACCAGGTCCCTGGGTTGGTCAAGACGGTCGCTGGCGACGAGCCGGATGACGTACCATCCATCAGGCAGAGCCCGGGTGTCAACCTCGTAACGGCTTTCGGCGAGGTCACGGGCGAGCGGCTTCCATCGGGTCTCGGTCTCGGCCCGGAAGAGGAGTTCGTAAATGAGCGAGTCAGAGTCAGGGTCGGACGCCTCCCAGGTGACGGTGCGCCTGGGGTTGGCTGAGCCTCTTCTTGCCTCGGCCGGTGGAACCATGGCGACGTCCAGCCGTTTGATTTGCGGCGGCCGATTGACCGGGCCGTAGAACAGGTCGGTGCGACTGAGAGCCGGCGTGAGGCTGGGGAACCGGGATGAGAATCTGGCCCGCCACTGGACGAAACGAGCAGCCGGCGAGCGCACTCTGTCGTGAACCCGGACCCAGTTGCTCCAGTTGGTATCCGGTTTCTGCGCGGCACCGGTGCGGGTATCGAACTCTAGGGCAGTGCCGGCGGGTATCGTTGCCCGGAAGGTCAGGCTGCCGAAACGCGCCGGGTTGTTGCAGTCCTGGGGCGGTGATACGAGACAGCCAGAGTCGGCATAGCCGGTGCCGAGTTCGTACAGCCGCGCCGTGTTGCCGGTGGAAAGCCAGAGAGGAGTCGAGGATCCAAGGAGTCGAGGATTCGAGGGGAGGAAACTCAGCACCTGGGTCTCGGCCAGTCTTTGCAGGGTTGAGGCGCGGCCCTGGTAGTCGAGTTCGTAGACGACCCCACGGTGGCCCGTGCCGACGAGCAGACGTCGTTCGCCTGCCGCACTGCGGCGCAGCGAGAGGCAGAAGATGAGCGACTCCGGGCAGGTCCAGGACCAGGCAAGGTACGAGGAATCAAGGGCGAAAACACGGGTTGCAGCGGCCTCGGCACCGGAAGCTGCGGCGCTGTTGGCCGCGACATAGACTCTGCGGTTCTGGTCCGAAGTCACAGCACGAACTTCGTCGAGCGGGGTGTCGTAGAGGACAGAGACACCAGGATGTGCATGGTCCACGGAGAAGTCAAGGTGATAGACAACTCCGTCCGGCGAGGTGCCCACCAGCAGCTCCTTGTCCGGAACAAGCCAGTGCATGGTTGTCAGGTGGGTCTGGCTGGCGGAAAACACGGTGCGCAGTCTGCCGCTCGGCGAGATGGTAAGCAGCCTGCCCTGGCTCCCGGTTGCACAGTAGAGTGTACCGTTGCGGTCGGTAAGCAGCGAGAAAATGTAGCTTTCGCCTGTGGCAAGCAGCGACTCAGGAGTCGCGCCCGGTCGTATGCGGTAGATCGTTCCCTCTGGTGTCCGGCCGAAGTAGACCGTGCCGTCGGGTCCCACCGTCAGCGCCAGTATCTCTCCGGTCGTTCCGTCGAACACGAGTTCGGGTCTGGCTCCGGTCCGGGCCAGGCGATAGACACGGGCCGAGTTGCCGGTGGCAAGCCAGAGTGCACCGGCTCGGTCCTGCCCGACCTGCCAGACCGCGGCGTCGTTCAGGATGGCCAGCTCCGTCAGAGCCGGGGCAAGCGTGACCGTGTTGTCCGAGTGGAACGAGACGTTGCACATCTCCAGACGGTCAAGGGCAGGTAGCAGCGAATCGGTGCCGTCTACAGTCCAGACGGCGGCGTTGATGAAGGTGGCCAGGGCAAGTATCACAACGCTGACGGAACGGGCCGCAATGTGCGCATGACGCATGGTCACCTCCTTATCTGCAACTCGAAACGGGCCGAGCCGGATATGGCCCGGTCAAGGCGCAGCCGCTGTTTGAAAACCAGGCTTGACGATGTGGCCAGGGCCGGCCTTCCACCCGGGTTCCTGAGTAGCACCGCACGCAACCCGGGCGGAGGGTCGGCGAACTCGCACTCGGCGAGCGTGACGCCGCTGGACGGAGTATACGCAGCCACCACGAGTTCGTTCTCCCGTCCGGATTCGGCCAGCATCTCTTTCAGCCGGGCAAGCGAGCCGGGCGTGGTGTGGCCCGGGGCGCGCATCGCCTCCTGCACGAGAAAGGAGTCCGGTTGGCAGAAGAGAACGGTCATACTGCCCTCGCGCGCGGTCGGGGGGATGGTAACCGTTGTGCTGTGCTGCCGGTCTTTGCCTCGGTGGTCGCGCAGTTGCAGCACCACGCCGACCGTCTCGCCGGGGCGGACATGCACGCGGTCAGGCTGGGCCGAGAGCAGGTAAGACAGATTCCGGCCGGGCGTCAGTCGGAGTTTGATGTCAACGCTGCTGACCGCCGGGCATGAGAAGCGATTGTCGTAGAGCATCGCCAGCTCATCCTTGACAGACTTGAACAGGGTAGCAGCCGGATTGGTGCCGCTGAACACGTGCTCGAGCACGAGCGGTTCCGGTGAGGGCGTACCGGGACTCGCGTCCGACGTCTGGTCGAAGCGAACGGTCATGCTTGACGCGAGCGTCATCTCCTCGATTGTTCCCTCAGTTTCATACACGACGTCGGCGAGTCCGGTCGCCACGAGCAGGGGCGTGAGATCTTCAAGCTGTGCCACGCGGAATCGGTAGGTGTCGACCACGACAGGTGACGAAACCACGGCGCAGACCGGGGTCATCGGCGGGACGGTTCCTATCGTGCCGCCGATGCCGTTCACGCGGTCCTCGGTGACCGTGCCCAGCGGTGCGGATGGAGTGAAGAACTTGAAGGACAGCGCTACCGAGGGCAGGACGGCGTGGATCGTGCCGCCGGTCATCGGCAGCCTCACGCGGCCCGCCTGGAACATGGGATGGCCGAATCCGAGCACCCGGTTGTCGTCGCGCCAGGTCAGAGTACCGATTCCGGCCATCTGCACATCGCCGTCAAGCAGCGACACGCCGAGTGCCGCACCGGGAACGAGCGCCGCGGTGTCGGGCCGGGCCGCAGCGCTTGCCTGCCCGGCTGCGGCGACCGGTACCAGGTTCAGTTCGGCAAGGGCGGGAGTGATGATGTCCGAGAGCCCGGACGACAGCCCTGACATAGCCACCGGGATAGGCAACGGGACCATGCCTGAGCCGGTCGCGGTCTGGGCCGCGCGGAGCGACTTCAGGTGACTACTGCCGCTGCGAACTCGGTCGGTATGTCGCCAGATGTCGAGCATCTGGGCAACAGGTGTCACCCCGGCGATGGGCTGCTTTGAAAACGCCCAGGCATAGGCCACCGCACCGACCAGCTTTCCCTCGATGAAGACCGGGCTGCCGGACATGCCGGCGACCACCCCGGATTCCTCGAGTCCGTGTCCCGACAGCCGGCAGAGGATAATGTCCCCGCGTGGTGACACCCGGCGCATCACGTCAATCACTTCGACATTAAAAGTATCGACCGTCTGGCCGGAGAATACCGAACAACCTGTGCCCTTCATCCCCGGTCTTACCTCACTTACCGGCATCGTCAGGAGAGGGATTGCCCAAACGGTTCGGGCGATTGGACCGGAAGACAGGAGCAGGGCGAGCAGGAGCGCCAGCCGGTGCGAGCTAGCCCTCAACTTCGCCGCCCGCGTTCTCCAGGGCCGAGCTCACCGCGTCTTTCACCTCGGACAGCTCTCGGATGTTGAGCAAAGTTACTCCCAGCCCGAGGCAGGGGGCACGCCAGCGCGCACCGGACAGGACGTTCATCACCTCGACCCGTTGCACTGCCGTGTGTGCCCGCAGAAACTCGTCGGACAGCACATCGAACAGATTCTGCCAGCCGACGGCTGTCAGGCGGACTGTCGACCCGAGCAGAAGCACACCATGGGCCTTGAGTCCGAGTGAAGTCGCGTCACGGAAGTAGTTGGCCAGAGCGACACGATTCTGAGCGTCTCCGATGAACCAGGCAGTCTTGGTATTAGGGTCGTGGGCCAGGAGGACCTCGAGGTGCCCGTATACGGTACGGAAGTTCTGACGCAAAGGGGTCTTGTGGGTGAAGGCATTGTCGTAGAAGCTCTTGAGCAATCCTGAGTTATCTACAAGCTTCTTGCCGAGTTTGTCGCCGTGCAGGTTCGTGTATGCATAGTTTGACATGATGCTCGTGAGTGGATCGGAGAACTCGACCCGGGGGAGGTTCTTCAGCATCAGGCCGCAGCCGTACAACGGGCTGAGACGGGCCATCGATACTTCCAGGGAACGGAGCTGTTCGAGCCTTGACTTTGCCGGCATCTAGTATCTTCTCACTTCTTGGTGCAGCCAGAATCGTATTCTGGCTCTCGCGGGTTACGATGCAAAGATGCTGATGCTACCAGTTCACGGTCATTAGTCAACATCGACCGCACCCTGCGCTACACCCCGCGTACGCGGCGTCGGAACACCTGCGCCTCGAACTCGCTGGTCGCCAGGTGGTTGACGAACTGACCGATTCCGGCAGAACGCAGGCAGTAGTTGCCGTTGCCGATGACAATCAGCCCGCGGCCGACCCACTCGTAGACCGTGCGCTCATCCTTCATGAGTCGGGCGTAGGTGCGGAAATCGTCCACCGGTTTCTTGTTGTCCGGGTCGAGGACGAACGCAATGAGCACAAGCGGAAACGTCCTGATGACGATCTTGAAGCTGGGAGGAAACCCGTTCTTTGCTGGCAGGACCTCAAGTCCGACGACGTTGCGCGGCCGGAGCAGCCGTTTGAGGTTGAACTCGGGGGTGAAACCAAGTCGGTTGCCGATCACTCCGATACCCACGTTCTGCAGTTCGACGTTGCGGTCGGCAGGTTTCATCAGTCGCATCATTCGAATGCGGAACGTCGCCACCCGCTGACTGGCGAGAAGCTCTCGGAAGATACGACAGGTCATAATGGACGCGATTCCCTGGCGGCGAAAGCCCTCCTTGACCGCCACATCCCACAGGATGATACCCTTGCCAGGGGGGTCGCGCTCGACATAGGCGCGACCGACCGGCTGGCCGTCGATGGCGGCGTGGAGCTGTGCCTTCCTTGGCAGGACCTCGGTGGTGAAGCTGATTTCCCGGCCGGTCAGCTCGCCTTCAAGTGGGCGCACCCGGTCCGCACCGATGCTCTCGAGGCGCGGGCCGATTCGACCCGGACGCCAGACATGCCTCGGCGCACGCCCGAGAATACGCCGAAGCAGTGGCCCGACCGCGCCGGTGAACCCGAACCCGGACTGTCGGGACGAAGAATCGGCGAAGCGAACATCAACGCGCCCTTGGACCAGCGTGCAGCGGCTTGTCATCTCATCAGATTCGGGTTGATGACCACGGCCTGTTCAAGAGCCTCAACGGCGCGCTCGGTCATGCCCTTGTCGCGGTATGCTATCCCGAGATTGTACCAGGCACCGTAGTGCTTGGGGTTGTGCTGCAGGGCAAGCTGGTAGCAGCGAATCGCGGCGTCGAGGTCGTGCTTCTCGTAGTGCGCCCGGCCCATGTTGTAGTGGCCGGCAGTAAGGCTCGGCTCAATGCGCACCGCGGCACGGTAGTGCTCTATTGCCCGGTCGTAGTCGCGCTGGTCGAGGAACAGGTTGCCGAGATTGAAATGTGCCTGGTAGTAGCCGGGTTCGTGTTCCAGTGCCGCCTCGAACGCTGCAACGGCCTGGCCGGTGTCGCCCATCTGGGTATAGGCATAGCCCATGTTGTTGTAGACCTCAGCCGAGTCAGGGCGAAGCCTGATGGCATGTCGGAATGCGTCCATCGCCTTTGGCCAGTCGGTCAGCACGGTGTAGGCGTTGGCGAGCAGATGCCAGGCTTCGGCCGAATCTCGATTCTCGGCCAGGGCCTGTCTCAGGACCTGGATTGCCTCCTGGGGCTGCTCATGACGCAACATGCAGGACGCAAACGCCGTCATTACCTCGACGTTGCCTGGGCACAGCTCCAAGGCTCGGCCGTACGAGTCACAAGCCTTGTCCCAGCGGCCCAGCGATGACAGATACCGACCGAGAGCGGCATAGCTCAAAGCGAACAACCCGGCCAGGTCGAGGTATCGGCAGCCCGGCGGCGCCTCTTCGTAGAGCGGAGCGTCGGCGGTGACTTCCCAGTAAAGCCGCCTCTCGCCGGCGGCCACGGCCAGCGATACGACGCCTTCCGTAACGAGGAACTGCGTGTCAAGGCCGAGTCGGTCGAGGACTGTTGCATCGAGCAGAGCCAAACCGAGCGAGCTGCCGGCCAGGCCGCTTTCGGACAGGCAGGCATCGACCACCTGGGTCAGGAGAAACTGGTGCCCGGCGTGCCGGGGCAGCATCTGCCACAGAGCGGTGCGAACGGCAAACGCGAGTCCGGCCCAGAAAGGGGAGTCAGTCTCTGTATGGGCGTCGGGTTCGCGAGCCAGCCATTGGGCGACAGCCGGGAAGGAGACGACTCGGTCAAGCAGAGTGTCAAGGCGGTCACCATGGCGGGAAAGTTCCTCCTCGGTTCTGAGTCCGGCCAGGACGAACTGACCGTAGACCAGTGCGGTTGAAAGGCTATAGACCCGGGCAACCTGTTCGACCGCGGCGATGAGTTCAGGCGCGGTGCGGCTGATGACCCGCGGCCTCAGTTCAGGACAGGCACAGATATCGAGCAGGCGACCTTTCTCTGTGCCCGGTAGAAGACCGAGAGCACGCTGGGTCAGTATCTCGCGCTCTGCGGCACTGAGCAGGGTTTGGTCGAGTCGCTCGCTGACGAGTGTCGCTTCCGCGTGGCAGCGGGACACCTCGATGTGGCGTTCCAGGATGCAGAGTCGCTCGAAGCCGAATGCAAGACAGATGTCCCTCTGCCAGAGGCGGGGACTCGGGTGCCACCGGCCGCGACGGGCATGGTGCCCGACCGGAAGGTCGGCAGGATAGTGCCGGACAGAGCGTTCGAGCATCAAGACGACGTCGTCTATCGCCTGGGCGAGGCGGTCGGCCGGGCTCGTGGGATGCATGGTCATGCCGCTCCGTGCCCGAGCATTGTGCCTGCCGTTGCGGGAGCCGTCATTGCCGTCCTGTACAGTTCTGAGCCATGCCCGGTGTCAGATAAGTATACCCCAAGCCGCGGCTCCGGCAAAGAAAGACGTTCATGCAGACGTGTTCAAGTGGCCCGTTGACCAGACCGGGTGCGGCGAGGCGCGGTGCTGGCAGCAGAGCCGGCAGCTATCTTCTGGCCGGGTCAAGCCTGATTCTGCCGTCAGCGAATCGAGGTACAACAGGAAGCGAATCGACCCGCAGCGCGAAGTCGAGGTCCGCTCCGAAGCCAAGCTCAGCCAGGTGCCGGGCATGCTCGGTTGAGCGGAGCAGCCTGCTCATTTCGGGTTTTGCTGCCGTGTGGGCAGCCCAGGCCGCGTACGCCGAGTCGCCAAGTGCCGCCTTATCCGGATCCGCCAAGAAAGTCAACCGACGCCGGACCCGGGTTCGAGGACGCTCGGGCAGTTCCGCCTCGGTTGCAGGGTCGTGTTCGACCAGTCGCGCGACCATGGCTCCGGCGCACAGCCAGTCTTCGAGGCTGAGCTGGCCCTTGTTGCCGGCGCAGACGAGGAGCACCCTGGGCCAGCCGGCAAGCTCCCGGCACAGCGCGCCGGCATTGAGCAGACAGCCGACGAACACCGCGCCGGCATCGGCAGCCAGGGCCAGTGCCCTGGTTCCGTTGGTCGTGGTCAGGATGACGACTTTGCCGGCCACGGCTTCGCGAGTGTATTCGTGGGGCGAGTTGCCCAGGTGGAATCCATCAATCCTGCGGCAGTCGCGCTCGCCGCCGAGCACGGCCTCGCTCTCGGCGTACGGTTCGAGCAGACGCACCGCTTGCTCGACGTCAATGGTCGGCAGGACGAAGCGTGCCCCGTTGGTGAGGGCGGTCGTGATGGTCGTGGCGGCACGGAAGACATCAATTACCACGACCGCAGTTCTTTCATCAGCTTCGCTCAGCTCAGCCGGGGTGGGGGCGACGTCGATTCTCATCTGCCGAGTTCTGCGTCCAGCATGCCGATGGCGAGCGTGCCGCGGCGAAACCGTCCGCTCTGCATCAGGCGGCGCTGGAGGTCGACCGTGTTGGCAACCCCACCGAGCACGGTTTCGGCCAGGGCGCGGTCCATCCGGGCAATCGCTGTCTGGCGGTCCGGTGCCCAGACAATGACCTTGGCGAGCAGGGTGTCGTAATCGGACGTGACAAGGCTGCCCGGAGTGAGGTGCGAATCCACGCGTACGCCAGGCCCGGCCGGCAGCCTTACCTCGGTAACCAACCCGGAAACGGGTTCGAATCCGGCGTCGGTGTCTTCCGCGCAGATACGGCACTCCATCGCATGGCCGAATGGTTGCAGAGAGGGATTGCTCTTCAGCCCATCACCGGCGGCGGCGCGTAGCTGTTCGTGGACGATGTCGCAGCCGGTGACCATCTCGGTGACCGGGTGTTCAATATGCAGCCGGCAGTCAATTCCCAGGAAGTAGCAGTTGCCGTCCTTGTCGGCGAGGAACTCCACTGTCCCTGCGGTTGTCAGGCTGACCGCTCGGGCGAGGACAAGCGCCCATTGGGCAAGTAGCTGCCGGACCGATGGCGCGACTGCGGGCGAGGGACTTTCCTCAGTCAACTTCCGATAGTGGAACTGAACCGAGCAGTCACGCTCGGGCAGCGCAGCCACGTTACCCTGCTGGTCAGCCAGCAGTTGCACCTCGATGTGCCGCGCATTGGGCAGGAACTTCTCAAGGTAGACGCGGCTGTCCCCAAATGCGACGCGGGCCTCAGCTTGACACAGACGCAAGCCGGGCTCAAGGTCACGGTCCCGTCGAACCACGTGCTTGCCGACCGCCCCATGTCCAACTGCGGCTTTAACCATGACCGGATAGCCAAGTTCGGCACACAGACCGGCCGCGTCCTCAGGTCGGGTCACTTCTGATTCTGACCCCGGTACTACGGGCACGTCCGCAGCACGAGCCAAGGCTCGGGTAGCGAGCTTGTCCTTGGCTCGACGCATCGTCTCAACCGTTGCACCAACAAAGACCAGACCGCACGACTCGGTCGCCTCGGCGAACTCCGGGTTGTCGGCCAGCAGACCGTAGCCCGGGTGAACAGCGTCGCATCCGGTTATCTCAGCGGCTGAGAGAACGCGGGAGACGTTCAGGTAGCTGTCCGGCAACGGAGCCGGCCCGATGCACACCGCCTCGTCGGCCAGCCGGACCGGCAGGGAATCACGGTCTGCCTCGGAGTACACCGCAACCGCATCGACGCCCAGCTCTCGGCAGGCGCGCACGATGCGCAGCGCCACCTCGCCTCGGTTGGCAATCAGCACTTTCTTGAACACGCTCTTCCCGCCGGCGGGTCTGGCTAGGCTCTCTCGACGTACGTATTGGTGCGTGTATCCACGCGCACGCGGTCACCGGTCTTGACGAAGAACGGCACGTCGACCGTCAGTCCGGTCGCAAGTCGGGCCGGCTTGCCACCGCCGGTGGCGGTGTCGCCGCGGAAGTCGGGGTTGGTCTCGGTGACCTCGAGCACGACGAAAATGGGCGGCTCGATGCTCACCGGTCGACCTTCGAGGTAGTCCACGTCAACCTCCAGGCCGTCGGTCAGGTAGTAGACGCTGTCGCCGATTTCCTCCCGGCTGAGTGCGAACTGCTCGTAGGAGCTTGAGTCCATGAAGTGATAGCCCATGTCGTCGGCGTACATGAACTGGGACTTCCTCTTCTCCATCTCGACCTCTTCCAGCTTGGTTTCGGACTCGAAGCTCTCTTCAATCTGACTTCCAGTCTTGATGTTGCGTAGCTTGGTAAGCACGCGGGCTCGGCGCTGAGCCGTGCGACTGCGCGAGTAGCTGAGCACTTGGTAGATGCCGTCCCGGTATTTTATCATCACTCCGGTCTTGAACTCGTTGGGGGTGATCATTTGCTGCGTCTCCTTTGTATCCTCAGGCTAGAGCTCGAGCAGCTCCTTGGGCGACCTGGTCAGGTTCAGGTATCCGGTTCGCGTGATAAGCACCATGTCCTCAAGCCGCACCCCACCGATGCCCGGGAGGTAGATGCCCGGTTCGACCGTGAACACATCACCGGGGAGGAGTACGTCCTCGCTGGTTCCGGCAACCACCGGCCATTCGTGGACCTCGAGCCCGACACCGTGTCCGAGGCCGTGGCCGAAGTACTTGTCATAGCCGGCCTGTCTGATGTAGTCGCGAGCCGCGGCGTCTACGCAGCGGGCCGTGACGCCGGGCCCTATGGCCGCGAGCGCCTGTTCCTGGGCTGCGAGCACAATCTCGTAGACTACGCGCAGTTCGCCCCGTGCCCGACCGACGAACACGGTACGGGTCATGTCTGAGCAGTAGCCATTCAGCCGACAGCCGATGTCGAACGTTACCGCATCACCGCTTTTCAGTCGGCGGTGGCTGTAGCCGGCGTGCGGCTTGGCACCATTCGGGCCCGACGCGACAATACTCTCAAAGGAGTTGTCGCCGCCCGCCTGCCGGAAGGCGAAGTCGACCTCGGTGGCCAGGTCCTGTTCGGTGATGCCCGGCCGAACCAGGGCGAGGATTCGCTTGAACACACGGTCGGTAACCGCCTGCGCCTTGCGCATGAGTTCCGTCTCCTGCCGGTCTTTGGTTCGTCGCAGCTCTCGGGTCAGGTCGCGAACAGGCACCAGCCGGTGCTGTTTCAATGCCTTGCGCAGGGAGTTGAATCGCGCCAGAGTGAGGTGCTCCTCCTCGACACCGAGGCGGCCAGCACCGGCAGCATCTGATGCCAGTATGCTGGAGAACAGGTCTCGCCTGAGCACGCGCCGGCGACACGCCTTGACTTCGCTCCGAATCTGCTCGGCATAGCGGAAATCGGTGTAGAACCAGGCGTTGCGTCGGGTCACCAGCAGCAACCCATTTGAGCCGGTGTAGCCACAGAGATAGCGGAGGTTGGCCGGGTGACTTGTGAGGTAGCCGTCGAGCTTCCTCTTCTTGAGCAATGTCCGCAATCTTGACGTTCTCTTTGACATGACGGAGCGTATTCTAAAGCATGGCAGCCAGGAGTCAATTCGGGCTTTGCTGCTCGTGTCGGCACTGCGACAGCGTCCCCGCGTTATCGGACTCGGTGTTGGGGCAGGCTTGATTGTAACCATGGTCCTGGTCATGATTCCTCTGCCCACCCCCCTGCCCGGAGGCCGTTCCCGGGGCCACCTCCAAACGTGCATGTGCGTGGGCTCAAATCCGGCCCTTGTGCACTACTCGTTCCTAAGTCACTGCTTATCTGCGGCTTGGGGCATTATCTGACGCAGTGACCGAGGTGCATGTTGAGACGTGCATCCGACCACCTGTTCGGGCATCTGTCCGGGCGTGGTTGTATGCAGGTACCTGCACGTTGCTTGGTCTCTCTCAGCGAGAGACGTTAGCATTTTTGACCACGGTTTCGGCCAGAGCAGTTGCAGCTGGGTTTCTCGAACCGGAACGTGGCATTTGACCTGGTGGTCGGTTGCTCTCAGTCATAGCGGCGCGCCGGCAGGGCAGGGCTGGAAACGGGTTGCAGGCGTCAGCGCCGGGACCGGTCGGCGAAAAGCGGGTAGAGTCTTTCCCGCGTGGCCTGGTCTACTGCACTGAAACGCGCGAACTGCATCGAGTGCGATGCCCGGCCCTGGGTGAGCGAGCGGAGCGCGGTCGCGTAGCCAAAGGTCCGGGCGAGCGGAAGTTCGGCTCGCACAATCTGGTGACCTTTGACTGCGTCGAGGTGCAGGACTCGGCCGTCGCGGGCCGTCAGGTCCTGAAGCACGGTGCCAACGTACTGGTCCGGCACGACGACTTCGAGCTCCATAATCGGCTCGAGAAAGGTGGGTGCGGCCTCCATGAATGCGTCGCGGAATGCGCTCGCCGCCGCGAGCCTGAAGTCAACGTCGGAAGAGTCCACATCATGCCAGGCACCGTCGATGATGCGCACCTTCGTGTTTATGACCTCGAATCCGGCGAGCACCCCTGATTCGAAGTTGTCGCGAATCGCCTGCTCGGCCGGGACGACAAACTGACGGGGCAGTGTGCCGGGTTGTAGTTCGTCCACAACCTCATTGCCGTCGGGCGACGGTTCGAGCGTCAGTTTGACTACGGCATAATGGCCCCGGCCACCTGACTGGCGGACGAACCTGCCTTCGGCCGTTGCGGCAGTGGTCACCGTTTCGCGGTAGGATACCTGCGGCTCTCCCGAATGAACCCCGACCCGGTAGTCGCGCATCAGTCGGTCAATCAGAATCTCAAGGTGCAGTTCGCCCATTCCCGAGAGGACGAGCTGGCCTGTCTCCTCGTCGGTGCGGACCTTGAAGGTCGGGTCTTCGAGGGCAAGCACCGAAAGTGACTGATGCAGCTTGTCGTCGTCGGCCTTGGTCTTTGGCTCAATGGCGAGGAATACGACCGGCTCCGGATACTTGATTGGCTCAAAGGCGACCGGGTGCGCCAGGTCGGCAAGGGTCGTGCCGGTCGCGGTCTCCTTGAGCCCAATTACCACGCCAATCTCCCCGACAGAGAGTCTTTCGACTTCCTGGGTGCGGTTGGCGTGCATCAAAGCGAGCTTGGGCAGGCGGACACGTTTCATCTGCGGAACGGCCAGGACCACGTCGCCCTGTTCCACGGTCCCGGAATACACTCTGACGTAAGACATCATTCCGCGCTGCGCATCCGCGGCCAGTTTGAACACAAGCGCGGAGAAAGGCGCGGACGGGTCAGCACGCCGGGATGCGGTCTGGCCGGACCTGGGGTCAGTGCCGACCGCAGGCGGGACATCGAGCGGCGAAGGCAGGTAGTCCGCGACGCCGTCAAGGAGCTTCTGGACGCCCTTGTTCTTGAAGGCCGAGCCACAGAAGACGGGTACAACCTTGAGCCCGACTGTGGCACAACGCAGGGCGGTCCTGAGGTCCTCGGCCGTAATGGCGGCACCACTGACGTACTGTTCAAGCAGTCGCTCGTCGAATCGGCTCAGGACATCGACCAGTTGATGGCGACAGTGAGCGACGTCCTCACCGAGTTCCTGCGGCACCGGCACGATTTCGAAAGTCGCGCCCAGGTCGTCTGAGTGCCAGATGAATGCCTGTTCGGTCAGAACGTCGACTACCCCAACAAAGCCATCTTCGGCGCCGATGGGGACCTGAACGGGCACCGGGGTCTGTTCAAACTTCTCTTCCATCATTTTCACCACTCGCCGGAAGTCGGCTCCGACGCGGTCGAGTTTGTTCACGAAGGCGATGCGCGGCACCCGATACCGGTCAGCCTGTCGC
>CAZQFS010000036.1:16526-23730 GCA_964592755.1 uncultured bacterium
TGTCGCCAGACCGTCTCGGTCTGGGGCTCGACGCCGCCCACACCGCAGAGGACGATGACCGCGCCGTCGAGCACCTTCAGTGAACGCTCGACCTCGACGGTGAAATCAACGTGGCCGGGCGTGTCGATGATGTTTACTCGGTGTTCCCGCCACTCGACCGTGGTCGCAGCCGAGGTGATGGTGATTCCGCGCTCGCGCTCCTGGGTCATCCAGTCCATCTGGGTATTGCCGTCGTCGATATCGCCCATGCGGTGAATCCGACCTGAGTAGTAGAGGATGCGCTCGGTCGTTGTCGTCTTGCCGGCGTCGATGTGGGCGGCGATGCCGATGTTGCGCATCGAGCAGAGCGGTATGTCACTCATCGGGCAGAATGCTAGTCAACCGGGCGGGCTGTGTCAAGGCGGCGGTGTCGGCTGTTACCTTCCCGGGGATTCGGGCCGGCGGGTCTCAAGACTGTCTTCCAGCGGGTCAGGCAGCAGCGGAAAGAAATCCCAGCCGGTTATCTGCTCAAGCCGACGCACGGTAACGAGATGGTCGGCGACCGTGCCGGCAATCTGGGCAGCCTGGTTCGGGACCAGATACCCGTACATCCCGAGCCGGCCGGCCGAATCGCGCACCAGTACGGCCTTGAACAGGTGACTGGGAACCGCAATCCACTTGTGCCCGTCGCGCCTGAGCCACTCGGTCGGCTCCACTGCGCTGCTGTCGGTCGCCATCCAGGTGTTGCCGGTGATGACCCATCCTTGCCCTTGACTGCGCACCATCGTTCGTGCCTGGTCCTCAACCTGGCGCCACATGCCGCGGTTCATCGCCGGATACTGGGGACTCATGTTCGACATCAGGAAGGTTGCCGACAGCGCGTCGCGGTCGAATGCGAAGTCGGCCGCGGGCGCCAGATGTCCTCGGTCGAAACCGGCTCTGCGGTAGTCGTCAGGACGAACCCGAAGACCGGCCGGCAGCGCCGGGTTGGGACGGAAGTCGTCAGACCGGTTCAGTCGACCACCCAGACGCTGGCGTGTGGCGTAGTAGATGACCCAGTGCGGTATGCGCCAGGAATCGGCGTAGCAGGCGTAGTAGAATCGGTCCGGTAAGGGCCGTCCCCGGCTGGGTGCGACCCAGCGTTCGACGCTGACCGAATCGAACAGTGTGTCAAGCAGGAATGAGTCACGTGCAGTCCCGGCCTGAGTCACTGCGGTCGGGCCACCGCAGCTCAAGGTCAGAGCGACAGCGGCCCAGGTCAGCGCGGCCCTGTGCCGGGTCACAGCCCGGGGCCGCTACTGGCGGAAGACAACAATGATGTTTGAGCTGTACCGGGCCTCCGGCCAGTTCTTCAGGCTGCTGCCCGGTCTGACATCTTCGGTCGGGTCGGCGATGGCACGCAACTCAAAGCCGACGCCTGCGGGCGTATTCTCAAGGCCGATGTACGGCTGACCCAGCCAGGCGCCGTCTGCCCGCAGCATGCACGGCGGCTGAATCCAGTATTCCTTTGTCGGCATAGGATGCACGATAAGGAAGACCGCGTTGACCGAAGTGTCGGAGACCGTTCCGAGCACGTACGGCCGGTAGGGAACGCTGGCGCTGTCCTCAGGGTCTGTTATCCAGAGCCCCTCACGCACCGACCGGGCCGCGGTGCGCGCAGTCCTGGGTTTCGGCTGCTCTTGGTTTCCGCACCCGGCAAGGACAATGAATGCCAGGCAGGAAGCGACAGGTACGACGGTTCTAATCAATAGCAACTCCTTGATGAACAAGGGCAGGATAGCGGCCATGCCGGCAAAGTCAACAGCAAGAGCCGCCCTGATCACGTCATTCGCTCGTGGGATTGAGATGGCTGCACGGCAGTGGTCTGACTGACAGCTTGGTCGTCGCCTTGCGGACGTCGCACCGGTCCGGCAGAACCCGGTTCGCGCGGCACGCCTTGACACTCGTTCTTCAGACGGTAATATCTAGACGCTTGCGATTCCAGCGTAGCTCAACCGGTAGAGCATCCGGCTGTTAACCGGAGGGTCACAGGTTCGAGTCCTGTCGCTGGAGTGAACCGCTGCCCTGACACGGCAGCGGTTCCTCGGTTTGCTCGGCATGTGTCCGCGAAAAGAAGAGGCGGGCATGTCGGCCCGCCTCAGCAGTGGTGCTCGGGTGGCTAGCGGACGATGCTGAACCGCCTTGTGACTGCTGTGCGCCCGGTTGCGAAGCGGGCGAAATAGACGCCGGCCGGGGACGTGGTGCAGTCCCATACGAGGTCACGTTCGAGCGGCAAGGAGATGTGCCGGGTTCCGTCGGCGGAGACGATGTCGAGTCGGGCCGGCGCGCCAGTGGACGGCAGGCTGAAATGGACATGGTCACGAGCCAGAAACGGTCGGACCTGGGCTGCTTCATGGGCCACGTACCGGGTCGGCTCGGCCACCGCGACCGTGTTGCCGACGACTATCTCGAAGTTGACCGGCTGCGCATACGTGAGACCAGCGTCGGTGAAGGCCATTTCAAGCCTCAGCGGGACGCGAGTGCCGGGAACGGCCTGCGTCGAGGCACGAATGGTGAACCGGTCCAGGGCATTGCCTGCCAAGCTGCGGCGCGGGATACTGGGGAAACTGGCGTATGAATCAGGTAGAGTCACCTCGCCGTAGCCGGACCTGAGCAAAGCCGTGATGGCGTACGCCGAGTCGAGCGGATGGGTGGCGCGATTCTTGACCACGAACCAGATTGATGCGGTCTCGCCCGGGTCGAGTCTGCCGTCACCGTTGCCCTGACTCGAGTCACTGACCGTGACCGAGACCGGGTCGAAGTAGACGCCGGCGATGCGGGCGAGGTAGTAGAGGTTGGGGATGTTGATGTTGCACTCGCGGTGAATGATGGCCGAGTCGTTCCAGCCGTACCAGAAGTCATTGGTCGAGAGCTCGCAGGTGTAGGCATAGGTTACGAACTTGCCCGCGGTGTCAGAATACTCCCAATCTACCGAGAGCCCATTGACCGGGTAGATAGTGGAGTAGACCTGACCGGTTCGGCCTGAGGGGTAGTTGTTATTCATGCGGAACGTGTCAACCGCCTCGCGCAGGACCGGCTGGTCTGGTGGGCTGACATTGGCATAGCCCCACGGGTACATGTTGTACTGACCGTAGGTGTGAAAGTCCATGCAGGTTCGGACGTTATACGAGGCAAGGAAATCGCGGATGACTTGAGTCTCCGGCTCGCTGAACCGGCCTGGGCCGCGATAGGTCTCGGATGAGGGCTGGCCCGAAGAGCCGGAGTTGTCGTAGCCCCACTTGTATCCGTAGTTGCGGTTCAGGTCCACGCCGACCGAGGGAGCCTGGATGACCCGGCGATTCTTGCGCCAGTTGGCGGTCGAGCCGCCCGAATCGGAGTTGTAGACGTACCCGTCCGGGTTCATCACCGGCACGATGAAGATTTCGCGGTTGTTCACGAGCCAGGTCGCTACCGAGTCAGTGCCGTAGCGGGACAGGATGTGGGTGGCGAACGCGATACAGCAGTGAGTTCCGGTCGGTTCGCGGGCATGAGTCGCGCCGTTGAAGAAGCACGCCGGCTCATCCTCTGGCTGGCTCGAGTTATCCGATATCTTCAAGCACCAGAGGCTGCGGCCCTGGTGGCTGTTGCCCAGGCTGTACTTGGTGCAGATGCTGGGAAAGTTGGCAACCAGTCGGTCGAGCGTGTCCTGCATCTCCCAGTAGGTGAAGAAGTAGCCAAAGTCACGAAATGAGCCGGAGTCGTCCGGGTCAACGCCGGTCATGAGCCGGAACTTATCGCGGATGTCGGGCCAGGTGACTTCGGTGGCAAGGCCGGTGGCCTGAATGCGGGCCAGTTGCCGGGCGTCGGTGTTTATCACGAGCCAGCCGCCGTAGTCGTCTTCCTGCCAGGTACAGACGTCGAGTTCACCGGCCAGGTCCCCGAGCAGCTCGAGCCGGCGGACATTGTCGAAATAGACCCTGGCCTCCATAATCGGTCCGGTCCGGTCAAGGCCGAGTACGGTCGCGTTGAAGGCGGCGAGAAGCGCAGCGGCGAGCACGGTCAGACGCATGGTTCCTCCTGAAGGAGTTGGCAGAACATGAGCTAAGGTGTAACAGAGTACACGACCCGACACAGTCCGTCAAATCGCGTGGCAGACTGGTCAGGCGGGTTTGCTTGACTCGCGCTTTCGATTGGTGATAGTGTAGGAGTAACGTGTTCTGCTGCCGGATGCTGAGCGTCGCAGTCGTGGTCTGCCGGGCATGGGCTGGACCGTTGGTCTGGGTTGAGACCCGGGATGCGGAGTCGGAAGAGCCTTTGGCCGGTGCCTTGGTAACGGTGGCAGGGAGCGACATAATCGCGACGACGGACGCCACGGGTCGGTGTCCGCTTGTCGTGCCGGTGGGCCGGGGCTCAATGGTGGTGGTGGCACGGGCCGGGTTCTTCGATGATACTCTCTCCGTTGGCCGGCGATTTCGGCACGATACCGTCATCGTGGCTTGGCTTCACCCAGACCGGCCCAGAGCGGTGCGTGTCGTTGTGAACGACGCGGTCACAGGTACGCCGCTGGCCGGGGTCACGGTCAGGTTACAGGACAAGGACAGCGTCCTAACAAGAGGCGACGGTTCGGCCCTGCTTTCCGACTTCCCACCCGGGTCTTGGTTGGTGCGCGCAGAAATGGACGGCTGGCAGGCAGACAGCCAGAGCGTGAGCGCCCGGGGCGGGGAGACGACCGATGTCGCGCTGCGCCTGCGCGACACGACCAATGTCGGCATGGTGAGTGGCGACGTGAGGGATGAGAACGGTGCGCCGGTGGCCGGAGCAGCAGTCCGGCTGGAGGTGAGTGGGCTGGTTGCCCTGAGTGATTCAGCCGGGCACTACGTATTCGAACGACTACCCGCCGGGGTGTACAACGTATCGGTGAGCAAAGCTGGGTATTGCCGGGGTGTAGCGCGGTTCAGAGTGCTCAAGGGGTGGACCGTGAACCTGAACCTGCGGCTCGCGTCTGCGCCTTGACCGGCCTCGAGCTGCGCGTCTGATTTGATTTGGTATCGCGGCATGGTATAATTATTCTGGTCCGCTGGCAACAAGGAAGGAAAGGACACCAGGCAGCAGTCAGCGTGAAAACGGCTGTGCAGCACCAAAGCAGAGCGGCCCTCTTGGCCGCCACGAAACAGGGGAAGCAATGAAGAGAACAATAGCAATCGTAGTCATGTTAACCATTGCCGTGGCCGAGACGGCGCCGCTTTCGTTTGGCGCGGAACTGGCGCCGGCCTCGCGTTATTTCTGGCGCGGGATGGCGGCGAGTGAGGGGCCGGTGGCTCAACCATCGGTCTGGCTCACGCTCGGGGACTTCACGTTCTCGCCGTGGGCCAACTTCGTGCTCGGCAGAGAGGACAATCAGTGGAAGTTCAACGAGGTGGACCTGACCATCTCGTACGAGAGGGAGTGGTTCGGAGTCGAGTTCTCTCCCTGGGTCGCGTACTACCTTTACCCGAATCAGGCGGACGTGCCGGCCACGGCCGAGCTGTGTCTTGAGCTTTCGCGGCCGGTCGGGCCGCTGGAGGTCTCGACCAGCCACACCGTCGACCTTCTTGCATACCCGGGCGCCTACTACGGTACACTCGGCCTGGAATACGAACACGAGCTGGCGTCTGAGCTTTGCGCCGGGCTGTCGGTCGAGGCCGGGCTGGGTTCGGCGAAGTTCAATCAGAGCTATCTTGGGGTAAGCAGGACTACGTTGAGTGCGGTCGAGGCTGAGGTGTCGCTGACATGGTCACCCGGAAGCCTGCTCTACTTGAGGCCGTTTGTCAGGCTCGGACGACTGGTTGATTCGGAGCTGAGTGAGGCGGCTGAGACTCAGAATACGTTCTCGGTCGGGCTGGCGATAGGGAAGGAGTTCTAGCCCATGTGGCATCGTACTCAGACAAGGCTGACGCTGCTGCTGATTGGGACCGCGGCCGCCGTCGTGGTCGGGCTGGTGCTGTTTCAACGCGCAGACCGAGGCCGGCTGGGCAGTTTCTTCGCGCAGCGCGAGAAGGAGGAAAACGCCACCTTCGACAAGCTGCTTGAGCTGAAAGGCGGGCCGCTTGAGATGTTCGCCTATGACTATACGTACTGGGATGAGATGGTGCGCTGCATCGAGAAGCGCGACCAGGAATGGGCCGATGAAAACGTAGCTGAGGCGCTTGGTACCTACAAGGCTGATGCAGCGTGGATCTACTCCAGGGCCGGCGAACTTGTCTACTCGGCCAGCGGTGAGGAGCATGCTGACCTGAATGATTATGAACCAACGCCCGACTGGTGGGCGCGTCTGACCGGCACCGAACGCTTCTGTCACTACTTCGTGCGGACTCCGGCCGGGCTGATGGAGGTGCGTGGCGCGACGGTGCATCCGAGTTCGGACCCGGAGCGCAAGACCGAGCCGCAGGGATTCTTCCTGGTCGGACGGCTCTGGAACGCTGAGTACGTCGCGGAACTGGGCAAGCTGACTGGTGCGACTATCAAGCTGGTCGAGGGTCCGGTTGAGCGCCACGGGCCGCACCAAAGCGACGCGGACAGAGGGACGATAGTGATAACTCGGGACCTGCCGGGCGCTGACGGCAAGGCGCTGGCTCACATCGGTGCGACCGTCGTGTCGTATGCGGTACAGGAGTTCAATCGTTCTTCGGCCCGCCAGCTTGCCTCGCTGCTGCTATTCGGTCTGGTGGTCATTGGCGTCGTCACGCTCGGGCTGGTGCTGATGGTGACGCGGCCGCTCGGAGCTGTGTCCCGAGGCCTGGCTGATGAGAAGCCGGATTGCCTGGGACGGCTTCTAAGCAGCAGGACCGAGTTCGGCCAGTTGGCGCGGCTGGTGCGCCACTCTTTCGAGCAGAAGCGGGCGCTTGAGACCGAGGTCGAAGAGCGCAAGCGGGCAATGGCCGCTCTGGCCGAGGCCGAGGCCGAGCTCAAACGGTCGAATCAGGAGCTGGAGCAATTCGCCTATGTTGCGTCGCACGACTTGCAGGAGCCGCTGCGGATGGTGGGGAGTTACACCCAGCTCCTGGCCCGACGTTACAAGGACAAGCTGGACTCGGACGCCCATGAGTTCATCGGCTTTGCGGTGGACGGCGTCACCAGAATGCAGCGGCTGATTAACGACCTTCTAACCTACTCGCGGGTGGGGACGCGCGGCAAGGAGCTGGAGCCGACCGAAGCCGAGCGCGTGTTTGGCCGAGCACTCCTGAACCTGAAGGTCGCCATTGAGGAG
>CAZQFS010000037.1:0-23662 GCA_964592755.1 uncultured bacterium
TGGACGCGCCGGTGTCGGACATCCACCACACCGGCACAACAGTCACCCAGTTCGCCCCCGTGGTTCTGAGCAGCTTCAGTGACTGATACGCATCGCCGGAGTTGTACGGGTAGACAGACGAACCCCGGGTGAACTCGATGCCCTTCATCATCGTATCCGGCCCGGCCACCTGCGCTAACGCACAAACGGCGATGCCCAGTGGCATTGCCATCACTGCGAGAGTCCTGCGTTTCACTTCGGTCCCCTTGTTCTAGTCCAAGACCACGACTTTCACACTCTGCTTCACTTGCTCCGTCACCAGCCTGACGGAGTAGACCCCCGCCGGGACTCGCAGACCGTCATCATCTGTGCCGTCCCAGCCGAGTGTATGAGACCCGGCAGGCAGCAGCCCGTCAACCAGAGTCCTGACCAACCGCCCGGCAGCGCTATGCACCTCGAGACGTGCCCGGCCGCTGGCGGCGAGATGCAGATTCACAGCCGTCCGTGCCGTGAATGGGCTCGGTCCAGCCCACGTGATGAGGACTTCGCGCGGAGCGTCCAGCGTCGCGCGTTCCTCAACCGCTCCACGCTCTGCATACCTGATGGTCACTATGTCCTGGTTCGTTCCGCCCGGGCCGTAGCTTCGTCCCGTGACGCACACGCTACCATCCCGACCCAGCGCAATCGCGCTGCAGTTGTCCACGGAATTGCCGGGCCCATTGTAGCTCCTGACCCACACGGTCTCGCCGGCTGCGTTGTACTTGATTGTGGCGAAGTCGGCGTACGCGCCACCGGGGAACGCGCTGGCCCCGCCAACATACACGTTGCCGGTTTCATCAACAGCGACGGCATTGCCTTCTCCCCAGTTGGCGATCGGGCCACCGAAGAGCGCGACCCATTGCAGGGTTCCATCACTCCCGTACTTGATGGTCGCCGCGTTAGGATTGGTGCTCATCACGAAACTGCGACCAGTCACGATGACGGCTCCGGCTGTATCCGTTGCCACAGCCCTGGCCTCGTCCCAACCGTTCGCTGCCCCGTTGTACCTGCGCGTCCAGAGCGACTCGCCCGCCGAGTTGTACTTGACGGTCAGGTAGTCCCATGGCGATGAGGTTCCCTCGCTCTTGCCTGTTACGTAAACGCTGCCTCCGGAGTCCACCGCTATGTCGGCTGGCGAATCCCAATCAGCCGGCCCGTCATAGACCGCCAGCCATTGCCGAGTCCCGGTTGAATCGTAGGAGACGGTCAGGCAGGTGCTGCCAGGTCTGGTGTCGTACCCCGCCGCTGTGACGCACAGGCCACCCTGGGGCGCTACGGACAGCCCCCGAGCATCTTCATCGCCGCCCGCCCAATCGAGTAGACGAACCCACGCCGAGTCCCCGCTGGGGCGATACTTGATTGTGACCATGTCGAACGAATCGGCAGTCCGCAACACACTTCCGCACAGCAGAGCGTTGCCCTGTACATCCAGAGCAAGGTCGGCTGCGCCACCTTGCGAGCCAAACGGCAACGACCACAAGAGCTGGCCCGCGGAACTGTACTTGAGCGTGAGGATTCTGCCGTTGCCGTATCCGGTCACGTAAACGTTCCCCTGCCGGTCAACCGCCACCGCACTCGGCCGTTCCAGCGTGCCCGGATTGCCGTATTGCCGTCCCCATTGCAGTTCGCCGGTCGGGCCGTACTTCAGGGTGATGATGTCGTAGTGGCCGTTGATGGTGTCGGTCTCGGTCACACCGGTCACGTAGACGTTACCGGCTGAGTCCACTGTCATGGCCTCGGCCCAGTCGTCCTGATGCGCGCTGCCGTCCCATCGCCTCACCCAAGCAGTATCAACCGTCGCCTGCGCGAGGCTGGCGACAAGTGCTATCCCTGCTGCAAACAGCGGGAGCGATTTGGTCAGTTTGCTCATCCAGAGGTCCTTTCGGCTGCCAATAGCCTAGACCCGTCTCCTCGGAGTGTCAAGCCGGCTTGAGCCGGGCCTGCCCGCGCCCCGGCAGGCTGGCTACCGGCCCAGCCCGGGACGAAGCCCGTCGCGCCCCAGTCGGTCACCAAGTTCACCGGGTTGAGCCCAGCCAGAACCGGCAGGCCAGGCCCAGCGAGTTGTGGTCCCGCCCGCCGGTCCGGAGAAAGCCGCCGGGATAGACCGTTCCCGGCTGAGTGTAATACCGGATGCTGTCCGACCCCGACCGCGTGAACCGGAACTCGTCGGCGCGCCGGGCATATCCGGGCATCGGGCCGCAGGCTCACTCAGTCACAGCCGTCGCTCGACCTCTCACGCAGCCTGCGTCCGGGGAATCGGTCGCGCCTCACAGGCACACGTCCTACCCGAACACCAGGTCGGTGATGTCAATTGCGCTGATGACAGCACCGGTCTCGGGTTACGTCGAGCACCACCAGCGCAGATGCCGCACCCAGCAGGCAGAACGCGGACGTCCGACTATCTGGTGACGATAACCTTGGTGACGCGCGACGCGTCCCGCTCGACACTCGACGTCTGATGCACGAAGTAGATGCCGGGCGCGAGCGGACGAACGTCATTGACGCCGGGACGCAGGTCGAGTACCTTCCGGCCGGATACGTCCAGCAGCTCCGCCCTGTATGCTGCATCCTGTCCGCTGTCTGCTGCCCTGAGCACGCCGCGGACAATGGTCGGCTGTGGCCTCTGTCGAGTCACGGTCGAGCGGCTCGTTCCGGCGGTTCCGGCCAGAAGGCTGTCGAGTACCAGCCATATCCGCCTGGCATTGGCCGGCCGGCCGGCAGCGCTTGCTGCCCAGCCAGACCAGCAGCAGGCAAGCTGACTCTCCGGACCGTGCGTAAGCGCGGGCTGGTACTGACCGCGCGGTTCATCGCAGATGGCAAAGGTATCAACCACCAGGCCGGCTTCGCTGACGCGTGCACCGAAGATGCTGTGGTGATAGTAGTGAGTCCAGCCGTCCCAGGCAACGTGGTACTCGGAACCTTTGTGGGTGACTCGGGGCAGCGAGTAGAACCACTGGAACCGGTGGCCGATGACAATCGAGGCGGTGTCGAGCACGGTGCCGGCAGCGCTTACCCGGGCCCCGGCAATCGCCGAGAACTCGTACCCGCCATCCTGCCACGTAACCAGCCAATCACGGCCATTGCTGGCAACGTCAGGGCAGTAGGTCTGAAAGCTCGGCCGGGAGATGGACACTTCCGGGCTGTCGAGCACCACCGCCTGCGGTGTCACCCGTGTACCGCAGATGCAGTGGCTCTCGTCCTGTCTCGTGTCGTGGTCCCACGCGACGAGGTAGTCCGCGCCGTTCCAACATACTGCGGCCGGTGTCCACTGCCGGCCCGCCAAGTACGACAACTGCACGCCCTGGGGGTCGAGCAGTTCGCCGTCCCGGCTTACCCTGGTGCCGTAGACGCGCGTCTCGCCGCCGCCGGTCCGGGCGTCGGTCCAGACAACGAACCAGTTGCCGCTGTCCGCGGAAACCGCTGGGTCAAAGCTGACCTGTCCGGGTGCGAGTACGATGCTCTGCGGGTCAAGCACCGTGCCATCAAGCCCTACCCGGCAGCCGCGCGCCGACCAGGTGTAGTCGGTGCCGAGTCTGGTCCAGACGACAAGATACCTGTCCCCACAGGCCGCAACCCGGGGCAGTTCGTCATAGTCCTCGGTCGCGGCAACGGCGATGCCGGCCGGGTCGAGGATGCGGCCGTCGGGCGTTACCCGGCAGGCGTATATGTCGGCGCTGGTCCGCTCGCACAGCTCCTGCCAGACAACAAGGTAGTTCGTGCCGTCAAAGGCGACCGAGGGCGTACTCTGGCTGCGGCCGGAACTGGAGACCAGTCCGGACCAGGTGTCCGAAGGCGGAACCTGCGCGGGGAAATGCAGCCCGCGCAGGTCACCATACCAGTAGTGGTCTTCTGCGCGCCAGATGCACAGGACCCGGTCGGCAATGTTGGCGAGGACCGACTGCTCCTGACGGGTTCCCTGTCCGGTGGCAAGGGCGAATCCGTTCGGGTCCTGGACAACGCCATGCGAACTCACCCGCGCCGCATACACATCGTCGTCGCCGCCGCGCTGGTCGGTCCAACTGACGATGAAGCTGCTGCCGGCCCAGACTGCGTGTGGCTCGGCCTGATTGCCCGAGGCGTCGCAGACGGTGATGAACGTCGTGTCTACAATAACGCCCTCCGGCGTTATCCGACGGCCGCGGATATCGGCCCCTGAGTTCTGCCACTTGTGCCGGTCGGTCCAGACCACGAGGATGTTGCTGCCGTCAAAGGCGGCAGCCGGGCTGTACTGGCCGCTCTCGGCAACGCAGACCGGAATCGGGACCGAGTCAAGAACCCGGCCGTCAGTGGTGATTCTGACCATACCGATGTCGGGTCGGGTCGCGCCCTGCCAGACCGTGAAGAGAAAGCAGTACTTCTCACCGTCGAAGAGCAACGGCAACCCGGGGTCCTCGACTTCCTCGCCGACCACAAGAAACCCGGCCGTGTCAAGCACCACACCGTCGGTACTGACAAACGTACCCCATACCCCGAACGGATGGTTCGGCTCTTCACGGTAGTCGGTCCAGACCACAAAATAGTTGGTGCCGTCGAACGCGACCCCGGGCATTGACTGCTGTTCCGGCGCGCGCACAATCGCAATCGGTGAAGAGTCGAGCAGGACACCCGCCCCACTCACCCGACAGGCGAACACGTCGTAGTGCGAGGCCAGGTCCAGCTCCTCCTCCCAGACAACGAGGAAGTTGGTTCCATCCCAGCCGACCGCAATGCTGCCTTCCTCTCCGAACTCGCCCGCGGCCTCGCGCAGGACGATGCCGGCCGAGTCGAGCAGCACGCCGTCGGAGCGAATCCGGGCCGCAACCAGCAGCAACTGACCCGAATAGTAGCCGTCGCGGTCATCTATCCAGGCTGCCAGGTACTGACCATTGCCCGAGGCAACTGCCGGCGCATCCTGGTACATCAGCGGCGGGCCGTATCGCAGCTCGGGCGTAACCAGGAATGGGTCCGGCCGCGCGACAACGTACGCGGCAACCGCCAGCAGCAGAATCGTCACCCGCGCTCCCGTCCCGGCCATGACTCACCTCACCACCAGGACCCGGGCTGCTGCCCGGCATCGCTGCTCGGATTCCAGCCGCACCATGTAGACGCCGGCCGGAAGGCCGCGAAGGTCAAGCACGACGCCGGAGCGCGGAACGCGGAGCGCGGAACGCTGAACCACGCGGCCGGACGCATCGTGGATGCCAACCACCACTGGGCCGCTTGACCACTGGGCCGCTTGACCGCTTGCCGTAAGCGTGGCCAAGCCGGCACGCACCGGGTTGGGCGTAACGACAAGCCGACCAGGGTTGGCAGCTGCCTCGTCGGCCTGGACACCGCTCTGGGTTTGATACTGAACTCGGGTGGGTGCGCTTGCCGGTACGTAGCGCCAGAACTCCAGGCACTTGTTGCCTTTCAGCGCGTAGAGCAGCGGCCCGACGGAGACGATGTCGGCCCCGGTCTTGACTTTCTTCTTGCTGTTGGCGCTGCCCAGCGTCGGAATCGTCTCGAGCGTGGTCCAGGAATCGCGAACCGGGTCGTAGGAGTAGAAGTCCTGCGTGTTGCCGCCTTTCAGGGCGTAGACCAGGCTGTCAAGCCAGGTGGCACACGAGCCGTCCTTTGACTTCTTCTTCCTGCCGCCCGTGCTCAGAAGCGGCATCCCGGCAAGCTGCGCCGACCATGAATCCCGGGCAACCGAGTAGGCAAAGAACTCGTGGTACTTGGACTTGTGGGCAAAGAGCGTCCCGGCCTGGCCGGCAACGAGCCACGAGCCGCGGTCGTATTTGCTGCGGCCGGAGACGCCGAGCGGGGCCGGTGCCATGGACTGCCATGAGTTGGTCATCACGTCGTAGCGCCAGAACTCGTTCTTGTACCCCTTGAGCAGATAGACGAAGCTGTTACCGCCGGTCTCGACGTAGGCCAGGTCGGTTCCACCCTTGACCTTCTTGCCGGTGGTACCGAGCGGGACGTCGGCCAGTTGATACCATGAGTCCTGCGCGACATCATGGCAATAGAACCCCTGCGTGTTGTTCCCTTTGGTGGCGTAGACCAGGCCAGGTCCGGCCGCGCCGGCCGCGCCCTTGGCCGGTGGCTTGTTCTCCTCGCCGAGCGGAATCGGCGACCGCGTGCTCCACGAATCTCCGGCCAGGTGGTAGCAGTAGAAGTCGCTCGTCTTTGCTCCTTTGGCCGCATAGACGACGTCCCCATGCCCGGCCAGCCAGCCGCCATCCTTGACCGCCTTGCCAGAAGGCAGGCTGGGCATGCTTCTCATTTCGCGCCAGCCCCGGGCATAGAGCCTGGCAATCGTGACCTCTTTGCGTACGAGGTCATTGGCCGGAACCTGGTCTCCGACCAGCATCGTGTGTGCGGTCACCGCGTAGAGCCCGACCGACTCGGCATGCCACATGCGGGTGAAGATATGGGTCGTGTCAGCACCGGGCTCCAGCCTGATGCCGGTCTCAGTCGTGTCGTAGACGACCACGTCACCGCCCCGGTCAATCATCAGGCGCAGGGCAAAGACCGCAGGGCCGGTGCCGTAGTTGACGAGCCGGACCGCAGGTGCGAAGACCGCGCCGGGCAGGGTGTCGTAAGGTGAGACGACCTCAACCGGGCCGACGTCAATCCGGCGCAGGAACAAAGGCTGCACCACCCGGTCGTTGGCCGGCACGTCGTCACCGGCCAGCTCGGTCGAGCAGGTCACGACTGTCGGCCCCGAGGTGTCAACGACCCACTCAGGAAACACGACCACGACCGAGTCGTCCGGCCCGATGCGAACCGACTCGACCGCAGCGTACCGGTCGCCGATGGTAAGCCGCACGCCGCAGGTCTGTTCCGCGGCCCCGAAGTTGCGCACCTGGGCGCGAGGCGTGATTCTGGATGCGTAGTCGATCGTGTCGCGGGGGGCAATTACCGTGACCGCGCCCACGTCCACGGCATGACGTGCCCCCAGCCCGGCCACGTTGTCAATCAGCCAGCCGGGATAGTGGCCTGTCGCGTCGCTGGCGAACCGCCAGCGCAGCCGGAATACGGTCCCCCGCGATACGGGCACGCGGAACCAGGCAACCCGCCACGTCTCCGAAGAACCTGACCAGCCGGTGTCGGCCAGCGCCGTGACGCGGCCGTAGTACGGCAGCGAATAAGGCGACCAGGGGTCGAGCCTGCGCCAGGACGCGCCCCGGTCCGTACTCAGGCAGAGATTGCCGCCGTCGCGTGAGGTCTCGGTGTTGTACCAGTGCCAGAAGGCAATGAACGGCGCGTCCGTCTGGGCCATGTAGTAGCCTGAGTACAGGTGCCAGTCTCCGTTGGTTCCGTAGTTGCCCGAGTCCGGCACGGTCCAGACATTGGGCGGACTGACCGGCCCGGGCCGTGGCAATGCCGGCCGGCGCCAGGCCCAGCCGCCGGCAGCCGGCTCGGCCAGATAGGCCCCATCGTCCGGGTCGAAGGTTTCGAGGAAGTCGGCAACCATCGAGGTCGTGGCCAGCGCATCATTGGCGTTGCAGGAATCGCCGGCCAGTTGCGTCGTACACCGGGCCGCGTAGATGCCGGTGCCGGCCGGAACCCAGGCCGGAAAGGACACAGACGTGCTCTCGCCCGGCGGGATGCCGCCGGTCCGGACCGTGCCTGAGTATCCGGGCGTGATGTCAAGACGCACATCAAACGAATCGGAGACATCAGCGCCGTAGTTCTTCACCCACGCCCGCGGCACGATGGAGTCCGGCAGGTACAGCCCGTTCGGTATCAGGGCGCAGACCCCGACGTCACGCGGCGCGGCCGGGCGCGCGCGCCGGTAGAAAATCTCGCCCGTGCCTCCGAACCGGTGGTCGTACCATACCAGATGCAGGTCGTTCACCTGACTGCTGTCCCCGCCACTCGCCAGCGACGGCTGGTAACGGTGTGAGGAAAGGCACGTCAGGTCGTCTGGCCCGACCCAGCCCAGGCCGGGCCGCCGCTCGCTGTAGCGAAGCTGGTAGAAAGTCGTCGAGAGGACGGAGTTGCCGTACCAGACGACATGGGCCGAGCCCGCGGTTGTGAACGCAAGGTGCGGGTAGTACTGGTAGAAGTTCGAGCCCGGCTCAGAGAGCGTGTCTCCGATTCTCTGCCAGGTGTCGGCCGGCGTCGTGCCTAGGCGTGCCTTGTAGACAATCCGCTGATAGGGAATCCCGACCGGTGAGCCGTACCAGGCTACCGCTGGCCGGTTCGTCGTCGGGTCAACGGCCAGCGATGCGTAATAGCAGTGCTGGGCCGCACCGGCCGAGACGTTCTGGGGCGTGGTCATCCAGGTTCCGCCGAACCGGCCCAGGTACTGCACCTGATAGTAGGAGTTGGTGCTCAGAGAGCCGTGCCAGACGACGTGCACGGTTCCGTCCCGGCCTGCGGCAATGCACGTGCCGGTCCTGTAGTACGCGTTCGACACGATGTTCATCTCTGGCTGCCAGGTCGTGCCGATACGCTCGCGGTACGTGACGCTGTAGTCCGGCGAGCGATCCTGAATCCAGGCCACGTGAAACCGGCCATCTGGGGTCGCGGCGATGCTCGGGACGTACTTGTACTGCGACTGGACGTCGTTTGAGACCAGGGTGCCGACCGAATCCCAGCCGTCATTGCCCGTACCCTGCGGCACGCACTGCTTGAAGTAGACGTACTGACTCGGGTTGCTGGCGTTGCCGCAGTTGTAGACCAGGCCCAGCACCCCGGACGAGTCGCAGGCGAGCGAAGGATACCGGCTGTGGTACTGCGGGATGTTCTCCGACGTGATGCACGTGTCCTGCGACCAGCCGAACCCGGGGCTGAATCGCTTGTACATCACCTGGATGGGGAAAGTCCCGGTTCCGGAACGGTACCAGACCACGTGAATCCGTCCGACCGGGTCAGCCACAACATTACGCTGGCTGGAATAGTCGGTGTACTCGTACTGGCTGTTGTCGGTCAGGCGGACCTCCGGGTCCCAGATCACGTCCTGCTCCAGCCCGGTCCCGAAGTTGTTGGCCGCGACCAGCGGACCGACCAGGCCCAGCACCATCAGCAAAGACAATCCACGCATCATAGCCTCCTGTTTCGGCGAATCCTTGACCGGCGCCTCCCTGCAAACGCAGGGCTGCGGCAGGACCGCACGGGCAGACGCCGCGGCACCGCAGACAATCCTACCACCAGGGCAGAGTCAGTCAAGTCAGCCCGGTCCCGGGATTGACGGCCACGAAGGACGAGGATTCTGGGCAGAGGGCCGCAAGCCAGAAGTGCAACCATTCCTTCGGGGTCTTGGTGGTTCAACACCGACCACGACGACACGCCGGTCAGGCCGGTTTGACACGCCCGGCTCCTGGACTATTCTGAATCGATGCTCTGCGGACTGCTGCTGGCAGTGGTTGTGGGTGCGGGCCGGGTAGTCATCACCGAAGTGATGGCCAATCCGGCCGGCCCATCGGGCGCGCACGGACCTGAAGACCGGAACGAGTTTGTGGAGTTGTACAACGCCTCCCGGTATGCGCTCGATCTGTCCGACTGGACTGTCAGTGATGGCGATGCGGCAGACCGGTTGACCGCGTGGCTCGACTCGACCGTGCTCACCAGTAATCCGACGGCCCGGCTCGGCACCACCTGGCTCAACCCCGGGTGCTTCGCCGTGGTGCTCGATTCTGAGTACACCGACCGCAACCCGGTTGGCGGTCACGTCCAGCCCTGCCGGTTCGGCAACGGCGCGCTCCTGCTGACGACCTGCAACACAACCATCGGCAACGGCCTGGCCGGCAACGACCCGCTGACGCTCATCTCATCTTCGGCCTACGGATTTGCCGACACGAGTACTTTCGGTACCCCGGCAGACACTGCCGACTCGCTGCCCTGTGACCCGGGTGATGGGGTCTCATGGGAGAGGATTCGAGTTCTCGCCCCTGACGCGGCCGGTAACTGGACCAGGTGTCTTGATTCTGCCGGATCCACCCCGGGCGACTCCAACAGCATCCTCTCCTGCCTCGACCTTGCTCTGACCCAGCTCGTGGTAAGCGATTCGTTGCGGCCGGGCGCGTGGGCATCAGTCAGTGTGCAAATCACCAACGCCGGTTTCGTCTCAACCGCCGACTGGTCCATCGTTGTGCAACTGGACCCCGGTCCGCTGTGTGACTCGGTCCCGGGCGGGCCGCTCGCTCCCGGCGCCGAGTCGCTCATCGTCGTCGGTTTCACGGCTCCGCGCACGAACGCCTACCTGGACGCAAGACTGCTGTGCCCGGCAGACCGCGACACCCTGAACAACCGGCGCCGGGTCTATCTGCGGCCGGGAGGCAGTGACCGTCTCCTCAGTCTTGACCGACTCAGCTTCAGCCCGGATGGAGACGGGTTCGAGGATACACTGGTCGTCTCGTACCGACTGGCAAAGACCCAAGGCAGGCTGACCGTGAGTGTATTCGACCTGGCCGGCCGCGAGGTCTGCAACCTGTGTCGTAGCCTGGTGACAACTGAGGAACGGGGCGTTCTGCTCTGGGATGGTGCCCTGGCCGACAGAACCAGAGCCCCGGTCGGCATCTACGCTGTGTGGCTTGAATACCGCGAAGGCGGAATGACGCGGGTCGAGAAACTGCCCGTGGCGCTGACCCGGAAGTAGGCGTCAGCTTCGGTCGGCAGGACCGACGATGTAGTTGCGGGGATTGACCCAGCAGCCGTTCGCCATCACGCCGTAGTGCAGGTGCACGCCGGTCGCCCGACCAGACGAGCCGACAGTGGCGATAGCCTGACCGCGGGCGACCCGCTCGCCGACATTGACCTTGACCGACCGGCAGTGACCGTAGAACGTCCTGACCCCGAATCCGTGGTCAATCTCGACCACCCGACCCCAACCGCTTCGCCAGCCCGCGTGAACCACGCGACCGTCGGCCGAGGCGACAATCGGTGTCCCGGTCGGTGCGACGATATCCAGTCCTTCGTGCATCGTGCGGCGGCCGGTGAACGGGTCACAACGATAACCGAACCCGGACGTAACCCACCCTTGCACCGGCCATATCGACGGCGTGTTCTTGAGCCGGGCCTCCTGTTGTCTCACCGCGGCGGCGATTTCGCCCAGCGACTGCTGCTCGAACCTGACGCGCCGCAGCAGGTTGTCCACCCGCACCTCGGGCGCAGGCAGGGCCCTGCCCCCAACGCCGAGCAGGCGGATTTCAGAAGGAATCAGACTGAGATTGACTGCCGCCCGGAACCTGTTGTCCATCTGCTCGGTCGCAGTGATGAACTGCTGGAACGTATCCACCGCCGCCGAGTAATAGTCCAGTTGGCGGCGCAGGGCGGCGTTCTCCTTTTCCAGCCGGGCAAGCTCGTCCGACCCGGTCAGGCGTCCGACCACGAAGTTGCCCAGCAGGCTGCCGAGAACAATCAGGCCGGCAAACGCAGTGCCGGCCAGATAAATGACGTAAACAGGAACCGACAGGTTCAGAAACCTGTTGCGACGCTTCAGGGTAACCAGTACCTGGAGACGTTCCACAGAGGTACATTATACTGCCCTGTAAGGCCGAAGTCAACAACACTGCCCGCATTGCCTCACCAGAAATCTACTCGAAGCGGAGGCATGATATGACCATCCCTGACTCTGAAAGAGCAGGCCGTAGACGTCACCGATATCCCGCTGCTTGGGAAGACCTCACGCCACAAGCCCCAAGCCACAAACCAATTGCCGGAAGGGGCAGGGCGCAAGGTGATGGAACTGCGCGCGGTCCGCACGGCGCACGACCCGGCTCTGTCGTCCTGCTGCCAGAGCTGCCTTTCGTGGCCCAATGTCGGGTTCCGGGTCCGGTTCGTCCCTTGACTTGGCCGGGTTCTCGGGCAGACTGAAGTATGAGGTTGCTGTTGCCGGCCGTGTTCGGCGCGGCTCTGTGCGCGGTTGTGCTTGCCGCACCGAGAGAGATTCTGGTCGTAAGCGACTCGCTTCATGACACCGCGGCCCGGCTCGGCGCACGCAGCTTTGGCCGCACCGCCAACCACCTGCTGCTTGAACCGTCTGGACCGGTACGGGCCAGATTGCCCGGCACTCTCCTCTGTCCTGAGCCGCACCTGCCGCTCTTTGTTGTCGCTCGACCGGGCGGCCGGGCAGAAGGACTCGTCGTGCTGTTCCGTGACCGGGACGAGACGCTGGTTCAGGCAGAGGAAGAAGCCGCACGCCTCCTTGCCCGCGACGGTGCTTCAGTCATCCAACTGCCCGAACGACCGTTTGCGCTGCCCGAGTTTGCCGGCCGCGCAGTTCCGCGCCGGGCGGACCCGGACACATTCATCCAGCGCATCGTCGCCCGCGTCAGCCCGGATTCGATTCGCGCCCGCATGGCTCGGCTGCAGGCATTCCGCACCCGCTACTCGCCGACCGACAGTTGCCGGGCCGCAGAAGAGTACGTCTGTCAATACCTGCGTTCTCTGGGACTGGACTCGGTCGCGCTCGACCCGTATCCGGTGGGGGGCGACACCTGGCGCAACGTGGTCGCTACCAGACTCGGTCGGCTCCGGCCGGATAAGGTGCTGATTGTCTGCGGTCACATGGACGCCATTTCCGAAGACCCGTGGAATCTCGCTCCCGGGATGGAGGACAACGGTTCTGGTACCGGCGTGGCACTGGAGGCCGCGCGCGTGCTCGCGGACGTTGACCTCGACTACACGGTGAGGTTCATCGCCTTCACCGGCGAGGAGATTGGGCTCAACGGCAGCGACCACTATGCCCGGCAGGCGCGTTCCCGCGGCGAAGACATCATCTGCGCCTTCAACTTCGACATGGTCTCGTGGCCTGGCGGCAGTTGGGGAATCAGCCTGGTCGGTGTGCCCCAAGCCGCGCATTTTGTCCTCTACGAAGCCCGGATGGCCTCGCTTTACACTCCGTTGGCGCATCGGGTCTCGTTCCGCAGCTTTCCTTCGGACTCGCGCTCCTTCGACAACCAGGGCTATGCCGCGACCTCGGGCTACGAGTATGGCAGCGAGCCGTACATCTGGTACCACACAACCGGCGACACCCTGGGCAACTGCAACATGAACCTGGCCGCGGATGTTACCCGCCTCGCGGTGGCCACGCTTGCGTCCCTGGGCCTTGCTCCACTTGCGCCCGCGAGCTTCAGCCTGGTTGACGCAGGTTCGGGGTCGGACCTCGTTGCTTCCTGGCCCGCGAGCGTCGAGCCGGACCTTGCCGGATACAAACTGCTTTGGGGTCGAACCGGGCGCAACTACTCGGATTCGATACTACTCGGCCGCGTCACCTTGTACCGCATCGGCGGCCTCATGACCGACACGACCTACTACGCAACTGTGGTCGCCGTTGACTCGGCCGGGCACGAAAGCGGCGCGTCGCCCGAAGACAGCGCAAGGCCGGGCGTGATGCCGCGCGCGCCGACCGGCCTTACCGCCATGCCGCTCTGGCACGGCATGGCCCTTGCCTGGGCACGCAACACCGAGCTCGACCTGGCCGGTTACAACGTCTATCGCCGCACCCCGGGCTCCGGATACCAGCGGCTCAACGCCGCGCTGCTGACCGACACGGTGTGGCGCGACTCCTGCCTGCTTTCAGACACGCTCTACTGCTACGCCTGCGCGGCGCAGGATTCAGCGGGCAACGAGAGCCCCTTCTCGACCGAGGCACGCGGCAAGCCGGTCACGCTCGACCACGGCATCCTGCTCGTGGATGAGACGCGCGACGGCACGGGCCAACCGGGCAACCCATCGGACGAACAGCAGGACGCGTTCTACCATGCCCTTCTTGCCGGCTACTCGTACACCGATTGGGACTGTGCCACCGACAGCGTGCCCCGGGCCGGTGACATCGGGCCCTATTCAACCATAGTCTGGCACGGTGACGACTATTCGCAGCCGGAGCTGCTGCCGGCTCTGCCTGGTCTGGCCAACAACCTGAGTCACGGCGGTCGGCTCTGGCTGGTCGGCTGGAAACCGGTCGCCGCGCTCATGGGTACAGCCTCCTACCCGTTCACCTTCCAGCCTGGTCAGTTTGCCTGCGACTACATGCACCTGGCCCAGGCGCAGCAGTCAGCAAGGCCCGACTTCATCGGCGCCGACGGAGTTTCCGGCTACCCGAGCGTGGCAGTCGAGTCGGCCAAGGCAGCACCGTCGCTTCGCGGCCGGCTGCCTTACATTGACGCGCTCCTTCCCCGCGACGCCGAGGTTGTGCTTGCTTACAACTCCTTCTCCGGTGACACGTTTCACGGCCGGTCGGTCGGTGTTCGCTGGCTGGCCGGGCCAGGCCGGACGGTCTTCTTCGGATTCCCTCTCTACTACATGAAGGACGATGAGGCCCGCGCGGTTGCCCGCCGGGTTCTCGACGACCTGGGCGAGCCTTACGGTCTTAGTGAGGCATGGCGCCAGGGGCCGCCGGGCATGCTACTCGATATCGGGCCGAGTCCGGCCGGAGAGGCCGTGAAGCTGAGCTTCACGCTGTCCGAGCCGGCGAGGGTGCGGGTCGTGCTGTACAATGCTGCTGGCTGTCGGGTGCGCGAGCTGGTGAGCGGACCAGAGCCGGCGGGTCGGCGTTCGCTCCGGCTGCCGACTCAGGACTTGGCTGCCGGAGCCTGGTTCTGCCGCATCGAAACCCCGAACTTCACCGCCACCCGCAAGTTCGTGGTTCAGCGTTAGTCCGGCAGAAAGTGGCCGGCGTCAGTTGTCGGCTGCGGTGGTGTCGGGCAGGTCCATCATCAAACGCCAGCGGCGCTCCAGGCGTCGGCGCGCCACCGGGTCCTTTCCCTGCTGTAAGTCTTGGGCGCTGCGGAACATAAGCCGGTAGGTCGCGCGGCCTATGCGGGCGATGGTGTCCACAACTGCTGCGCGCCGGATGTCCTGATTCTCGTCGTGGAGGCACTTTGCCAAGGCCGCGCGGCCGGCTATGTAGGCGCGCCTGAGCGCTGCCTGCTCATCCTTGTATGCGCCGGCCAGGGGGTGGTTGTTCAACCGGGCAGTGCGGCGTTCGTTCGTGCGGGCATCTTCCCGGCGCTGCCGCGCCGCCTGCGTGGTCTTCTGTTCGTACACGGCAAGCTCAACCGCGTTCCCGGCCAGAGAGAGCACAAGCAAGACACAAAGCCACCGCGGTTTCATCGCTCTTCCTTGCTCAGGCGTCCTGCGGCCGAGTCTGCGGCCTCGACCGAATCGGCCCACCGCAACTCGTTCGCGACCAACCGGGAGTGCACTTCAGGTCGCAACAGCCGGCCAAAGGCGCGTTCCAAATCAATGGTCGCGTACCACTGCCGCCGGCTCAGCTCTTCGAGCCGGTCCAGTGCCGCCTCGACCGCTTCGGAGTCAGGGTTTCGCTCAAGGCCCAGTTGCCCGAGCTCACGTCGCGCCCGGCTCTTCTCCTCCCTCAGCGACTCCTGAACCACGTGGCTCGCCTCGAGCAATTGGTCCAACTGCCTCAGCGCAGCGCGGTCCCGAACCCATGTTCGGACCAGGTGCTGCTCGATGCGGTACGCCCGGTACCGGCGAAGCCCGAAGACGGCAAGCACGCCCGCGTTCACCGCCAAAGAGGCGACCAGCAAGGCGTAGAGCCCGGAACCCGACATTGAGCCACGAAGACCACGAAAGGCACGAAGGAATGGGTGCACTTCGGGCTCTCGGCCCTCTGCCCGGACTTCGTGTCCTTCGTGGCGGTCAATCTGGCGATTGGGGCAAAGCAGCAGCCTCCGACTCACATTCCCTCCCCGAGGAACTGCTCCAGCAATCCGTCCACCGGCAGGCCACATGCGTTGAATGAAGAACGGTCACGATACGGGTCCCGGCTGCCGAATATACCCTGTCCCAGCGCCGCGCCCAGCCAGAGACCCACAGCCACAAGCAGCAGTGCGGCCGCGACCGCCAGCCTGGCGAAGGACGAACGGCGAAGGACGAACGGCGAACCCTGCGCGTCAGACCCCACTCGCCCCATGACCCGCGCCGCAAGACCATCGGGAACCGGTGGGTCTTCGACCTGCCGGAGCAACGCGACATCGGCACGCAGCCCTGCCAACAGCCCGCGGCACTCGGCACAGACGGCAAGATGCGCGTTCACCGCATCTGTCTGCGACCCGGCCGGTCGGCCATCGGCCTGCGCCACGAGCAGTCGCCTGGCATCTTTGCACTTCATGTTCATCGCTTGAATAGACACAAGGAAAGGCCGCGGCTATCGGCCCTGTTCACACCCGGAACCCGACATTGGGCCACGAAAAGTGCGAAAGAACGGGCGCACCTCAGGCTCTCGGCCCTCTGCCCGGACTTCGTGTCCTTCGTGGCGGTCAGTCTGGTGATTGGGGTCACAGCAGTCCCTTTCCGCGGGCGTCCGCGAGGTATCCGCGCAGGGCCATCCGGGCCCGGTACAACAGGGCGTTGACCGACGCTAGCGACCGGCCCATCGCGTCGGCAATCTCCTCGTAGGTCATCTCGTCATAGACCAGAAGCAGCACTGCCGACCGCTGGTCCACGGGAAGACGGACCAGCGCCGCCTCGATTGCCGCCTGCCGCACCTTGCGACGGAAAACCTCCTCGGGTTCGGCCGAGGGGTCGGCGGGAGCCGACTCGAGCAGTTCAACGGTCGGCCGTCGGCGCGTGAGCCGGTTGATGCAGAGATTAGCCGCGATGCGGAAAAGCCAGGTCTTGAAGCTCGCCTGCCCGCGGAATCCGCGGATGGACTGCCACGCTTTGATGAAAGTCTCCTGCATCATCTCCTCGGCGTCGCTTGCGTTGCGGGACATGCGGCAGAGATAGCGATAGAGCGGCCCCTGGTGTTCCTTCACGAGCTGCTCAAACGCGGCCATGTCGCCGGCCTGCGCCTGTGCGACGAGGTCATGGTCAGCCAGGAGTGAACTCACCTCTTTGTAGACACACAAGCCGCCCTCTGCTATCGGAGCGGCTCTGAACTCCTACGGCATGACCCGGAACGCGACGGCCCGGCCCTGCGCGTCGATGACCCGGCACTGGCCGGAGTCGAGCCGGGCGAGGTATGTGCCCGGCATCAGGGTCGAAATGGCCATCGGCTCAAGCACAAGGTCACCGGCGATGACATAGGTAAGCTCCCCCCGCGCAGGGTCCAGCGTGCGCTTCTCCAGTGCGGTTATGGTCAGCTCATGCCAGCCCTGATTCCTGAGATAGGCGAGGGCGCTGTTGCGGAGGTTGTCGTCCAAACGCTGAGTGATTGCCTGGAATATCTGGTTGAGCCGGTTGCGTTCGGCGGGGGTGAGTTTGTGGAGGCCGCAGCCTCGCTCTTCGGCGAGTCGAACATACATGTTGATGTAGTTGATGCTCTTCTCGCTCCGGGACGGCTCTGTTCCCGACAACGGCATTCCTGCCAGCAGCACAACGAGCGCGCAAATGCGCATCACGGCCTCCTCTCTTCAAGCGGCGCTATTCGAGAATCCTGAGTTCGGTCCTCCGGTTCTTCGCCATGCCTTGGGCCGTGGCGTTGCTGGCGACCGGCTGGGTGTCGGCGTAGCCGCGCGCCGTGAGTCGGTCCGGCGCGATGCCGAACTTGAAGACGAGATGCCGGCGTACTGCTTCGGCCCGGGCCTGGGACAGTTCCCAGTTGGAGGGAAACTCACGGGTGTTTATGTCCCGCGGGTCGGTGTGTCCGGCCAGTTCGACTCTGCTGATGTCCAGGGTCTGCGCCAGAATCTGGCCGGCCCGGTCAAGAACCGGGAAGAACTGCGGGAGGATGTCGGCCTTGCCGGTCTCGAAGTTGACGCCTTCGAGCACGAGGAAGTCGCCTTTCTTCCAAAGGTAGAAGTCTTGTTGCACGGTTTCACCCGGTTTCACGCGGGTCGTGCAGGTCTGGGGCAGATACTCGGTTGTTGGTCCGGCCGCGTGGAGCACATACACGCCGTGAGCCAGGTTGGTAATGAGATAGGTGCCGGGAACGCGCTCCACTTTCAGCCTTCCCTGTAGCGGCCCATCGTAGTCGAGGGTGCCGCCGATGGCGTCTTTGGTATGTGCATCGTAGATGCCGCCCCTGATTGCCGCCCTGAGCCGCGGCATGAGTATCGTGTCGCGGGTTACGCGGCCGGCCACCACATTGAGGGTCATTGACTGAGGCTCATATCCTTCAGCCGAGGACCGGACTTGGACCGGGCCGGGGCGAAGGTGCAGCGCCCTCAGCTCGTCGGCCTGCGCTGTCGTATCCAGGACCCCGGTCACGGCTAGGTTCGCCGTGAGCCGGGCGAGTGTCTCGCGGTCGAGCACGACCACGTTCAGTCCACCGTCGGTCGGAACCGGGTTGCCGAGCCTGATACCGAGCCGGTGGGTATGACCCAGCTCGCCATAGGGGACAAACGCGTAATCAACTCCGAATGTGCCGACTGTTATGCCCAGACCGGCGGTCAGGCCGTTCACCGCGCCCAGGTCCCTGAGCGCTACCGGCCCGGTTCGATACCCGCACCGAAGGGCAAGGGCCGGGACCGGCACGAACTCCACGCCGGTGCGAAAGGTGGGCGGGTTGTCCAGGAACGGCAGGGTCATGTCCAGTGTGCCTCTGATTATGCGGTTGCCGCACATTGCTCCGGCCGCAAGCTCCATAGGCAGCGGCTCAGCCGCACCCGACACGGACACGGCCCCAAGATGCCGAGCCGCAAGGCCAAGACCCAGCCAGGGAGCCGGTTGAGCATGCAGGCCGGCATTGGCCGCGCCGCCGATGCTCTTCTCTGTCAGCAGGTCCTCGTAGGTGCCGTCCAGGGTCGCGCCCAGCCTCAGTTTGGGCAGCAGGCGCAGGCCGTAGCCGGCCGAGAGCATGACGCTGGAGGCGTCGTACGAGCCAAAGGTCGCGGTCAGGTCATCCCAATACTGTACATTGGGCGTACCCGAGTAGACCAGTCCTAACCCCATGCTTCCCGGGCCAAGGGGCACGGTGGCGTGCAGCACTTCGTCCTTGATGCCGGCAAACCACTGTTGGTGCGAAAGCGACAACTGATACTGGCTGAGCTGGGCCAGGCCTGCCGGGTTCCAATACACGGCACTGGCATCATCGGCCAGCCCGGTGAAGCACTCGCCCATGGCGGCTGCCCGTGGACCCTGGCCGATTTTCGCGACCGGCAGCACCGCGGTGCCGGGGTCGGCGCCGAGCAGCGAGAGCAAAAGCGTTGTCATCGTAAGATTCATGGCTGCCTCCACATCACGCGGACTTCCTCGGCCTCGCGCGAGACCAGCACGTTGAAAGTACTGGCTCCGTTCTCGCCTTGGTCGGTTGCACCCTCCCGGGTGACCCGGCAGAGGTAGACGCCTGCGGCAACGCGCCTGCCCTGGTCGTTCTTCCGGTCCCAGACTATCCAGGGCGGGGAACCTTCGGTAACACTGCGTTCCAGCCGCCGCACGCATTCGCCGGCGCGGGTGTAGATTTTTACCGCCACCTGCGAAGGCCCACCGACACGCGCGGTTACCACATAGTCCGCCTCGGCCGCGTCGTTGCCCGGATTCTGGTCGGTCACCAACCTGGTGGAACATCGTACCGAGTAGACGCCGTAGCCGAGCACGGTATCCGGGAAGTTGACTTCAATCAGGCCGCCCGGGGAGAGCGCCGCAACAAGCGCGGTCCGGTCGTAGAGGCAGGCACCGGAGGAGTAGATGCGACAGACCACCTCGAAGCCCGACTCCGCCGTGCCGGAGAAGTTCCTCACCCGGCAGCTCGGCCTAACCGTGGCAGCCCACGGCGGGCCGGAGACTTCTGTCCGGCCGACCGGGGAGATGACCGCTTCCACGCCGATGTCATGGTCTGCGCCCCTGACTCGGACCGGTTTGCGGACTGTGTCGTTGGCCGGGTTGGGGTCGCCGGCCAGGCTCGTGAAACAGACCGCACTTAAGTCCCCGACCGGCTGCGCGACCCAGAGCGGGAACTCAACCGTGTCCTGGGCGCCGGGTTCGAGTCGCAACTGGACCGAGGGCAGGCGGTCTGTGCCAATCAGCATCGTCACCGGAAACTCTGCCCGGTCAGGGCCCAGGTTCCGGACCACGGCCCGTGGTTTCACCACTAGACCCGAATCGAGCTGCCCGGATGGGTCGAGGATGGCGATGGCGCTCACGTCCGCGGCGACGACTTGCACCGAGCCGACAATCGTGTCGTTTGCCCGGTTCTCGTCCGTGCCCAGGCTTGTGTAAAGAACCACCGGCTCGACCCCGGCGGAAACTGCGTTCCAGGCCGCAAACCGCACGGTGTCGGTTGCGCCGACGGCAAGCGACTCACAGACCACCGTGCCCAGGTAGGCGCTGCCGACCTTCATTGACACGGGGAATGTCTCCGGCCGCGTGCCGCGGTTCTGCACCACTGCCACCGGTACAACCGCGGTGTTAGTGTGAACCTGGCCGGTCGGCGCGACAATCGCGACCGCAGCAACGTCGTGCCGGGCCGAACCCGAAGTATCAACAACCACGACCGAGCCGTAGACGGTGTCATTGGCCCGGTTCTCGTCGGCCGCCAGCGCAGTATAGCAGGTGGCGACAAAGCTGCCGGTCCGGGTCGCAGCCCAAGACGGGAAAAAGAGCGTCGCCGTGTCGCCCGGGTTCAGGGTGACCGCGGGCAGGGTGTGGAGGTACGCACTGCCGATGCGGAAAGTGACCGGGAAAGTCTCGGTGCGGTCGCCTGAGTTCGCGACCCGGGCACTGGGCGCAAGGACCGAACCTGAATCAACGGTGTCTGGTGGCGCAAGAATCGCGGTCACGCCGACATCGTGCCTGAGTCCGGGCAGACCGCTCACCACGACCGAGCCGCAGATGGTGTCGTTGGCCCGGTTCTCGTCGTTGTCGAGACTGGTGAAGCAGATTGTGGGGTAGCTGTCCGGGGGCTGAGCAATCCAGAGCGGGAACATGACCGTATCGGTCTGGTTCGGAATCAGGATGCGCTGGACCGATGCCGCATAACCGGCACCAATCAGGAAGGTTACCCGGAACTGCTCCTGACGGGTGCCGAAGTTTCGGATTACTGCCTGCGGGGTATGGACTGTGCCGGAGTCCACCGTGCCCATGGGCGCAAGAATCGCGGTCACGCCGACATCGTGCCGGGCAGGCGCGGTTGTGTCCACGACCGTGAGCGTGCGGTAGGCGGTGTCGTTGGTCCGGTCTTCGTCCGCGGCCAGCTCAGTGTAACAGATGGCAGGGAATGTCCCGGTACGGGATGCGGTCCAGGACTGGAAGTGGAGCACGGTCGTATCGCCCGGGTTCAGGGTGACCGCAGGCAGGGTGTGGAAGTAGCCGGTGCCGATGCGGAAGGTGGCCGGGAAGGTCTCGGTGCGGTTCCCGAGGTTGGTCAGCTTGGCGCTGGGCGTGTGCACCGAGCCGGAATCGACTGTATCGGCCGGTGTCTGAATGGCGATTACCGCGACGTCGTGGCGCGGGCCCGGCTGGAGCCGACGCACGACCACCAGCCCGCAGACGGTGTCGTTGGACCGATTCGGGTCCTGGGCCAGGCTTGTGTAGCAGGTACACCTGACAAAACCCGGCGGCTGGGCAGTCCAGAGCGTGTCAAAGCGAACCGTGTCAATGCCGCGTGCAGGCATGGTCACCTGCACGGTCTGCCGGTACAGGCCGCCAATAGCCATCGTGACCGGGAAAGTAACGTCCAGGCCAGAGGTGGTCGAGTATCCTGGTCCGGTAGTCGCAAGCTCTCGGGCAAAACGATGGACAACCGCGACCGGCGCGATTACCGTACCTGAGTCCACGGTGTCCGCCGGTGCAAGAATCGCAATCGCCCCCACGTCGTAGCGGGGTGGCCGGACCACGACCGAGCCGTATGCCGTATCGTTCGAGCGGTCTTCGTCCGGGTCCAGCCCGGTGTAACATGTGGTCGAGAAACTGCCCGACTGCGCTGCGGTCCAGGACTGGAAGTACAAGGTTGTCGTATCGCCCGGGTTCAGGGTGACCGCGGGCAGGGTGTGGGAGTACTGACTGCCGATGTGGAATGTGACCGGGAACGTCTCGGCCCGGTCGCCTGAGTTCGTGACCCGCGCGCCGGGCGTATGCGCCGAGCCGGAGTCAACCGTATCGGCCGGGGCCATGATGGCGATTACCCCGACGTCGCGCCGGGACGGCGGCACAACCTGTACCGAGTTGGTTACGGTATCGTTGGAACGGTCATTGTCAGGCCCCAGGCTGGTGTAACAGGTTGTCGCGTGAAGCCCGAGCGGACCGGCAGTCCAGGTCGGGAAGCTGACGGTCGCAGTCCGGGCCGGGGCCAGGGTGCAGGTCACCGTTGCGCTGTACGCCGGCTCGATTTCGAACGTGACCGGGAACACTTCGGTCGAATCGCCGAAGTTGCCGACCCGCGCGCGCGGCGCAAGCGAACTACCGAGCACGACCGAGCCGGTCGGCGCGAGAATCTCGACTGCTCCGACGTCACGCCGCGGTGGCACCAGCGGTACCACACACACCTGGGCCCGCGCCGTGTCATTGGCCCGGTTCCGGTCGTCGGCGAGCTGCGTGTGGCAGAGAACATGATGCTGCCCGACCGGCTGCGCCACCCAGGTGCGGAATCTGACCTCGGTCGTCTCGCCCGCAGCCAATTGGACCGAAGCCGAATCACGCCAGACCGAGCCGATGCTCAGCGTCACCGGGAACGACTCCGCGTGACTGCCGTAGTTAGCGACCACCGCGGCTGGTGTGCCGGCAACGCCAGAGTCCATCATACCCCGGGGCCAGACAATCGAGACCGCGCCGACATCCGGGTTTCTCGGCACCGCCACGGCGACAATGGCATAGGCCGTGTCATTGGTCCGGTCCATGTCGTTACCTAATTCGGAGAAGCAGAGCGCGCTCAGGGTCCCGACCGTGCCGGCAATCCAGTCAGGAAAGCGCACCGTGTCGGTTGCGCCCGGTTCGAGCGTACGCTCAATGGTCTCGGCGTAGTCCGGCCCAATCTGGAAGCTAACCGGGAAGGTCTCGCGTCGGTCCCCGAAGTTGTGGACAACGGCACTGGGCGTGTGCACTGTGCCTGAATCAACCGTGTCCCGGGGAGCCAGTATCAGGACCACCCCGACATCGTGCCGGCAGGCCACAACCTCGACCGCGGTCCGGACCGTGTCATTACTGCGGTCCTCATCACCGGCCAGGCTGGTGTAGCACGTCACCGCCAGATTGCCCACCGGTGCGGCAGACCAGAGCGGGAACGCGACCGTGTCGAGCTGGCCTGCGCCGAGTGCGCACTGCACCGTCTCGGAGTACGAGTCACCGATGTCGAGCGTCACCGGGAACTCATCGGCATAATCGCCCAGGTTTCGCACCACGGCCCGGGGAACGACGAGCGTGCCCGAGTCTACGCTGCCGGTCGGGGCAAGAAGCTCCTTCGCGGCAACGTCGTGGCGTCTGGGCCGGACCACGTCCACAAGGCTGCGTACCGTGTCATTACTCCGGTACTGGTCTGCGGCCAGACTCGTGAAGCAGACTGTTGCCAGCCGACCAACCGGGCCGGCCAACCAGTTCTCGAAATAAACGGTGTCGGTCTGGTAAGGTGCGAGCACATGGACCGTGGTCCGGCGATAGTCTGCGCCGACCTGAAATGTCACCGGGAAAGTGTCCTGGCGGTCCCCGAAGTTGCGGATGACCGCGCACGGCGTCACGAGGGCACCTGAGTCCACGGTGTCGGCCGGCGCGACAATCGCCACCACGCCGACATCGTGGCGACAAGTAACCACCTCGACTGAATCTTCGGCCACGACCGTGTCGTTCTGCCGGTTCTGGTCGCCCGGCAGGCATGTGAGACACCTTGGCTCATGGC
>CAZQFS010000038.1:0-14289 GCA_964592755.1 uncultured bacterium
TGTCCGATTCTTGGTCCAGCACCCGGGAGCAAACGCGGATGCGCTGGTCGCCGGGCTGGGGCGTGACGAGCGCTGGGTGAGGGCCAAGCTGGAACGGCTGGTGTGGCGGGAGGAGAACCGCTGCGGGGTGGTGCGGTTTCAGGTGGAGCTCGACTGGGCCAGAGTGGAGAACTTCGGTCACTTCCATTTTCTGGTCGAGACCGGGCACCGTGCGGAGCAGTTGGCACGCCTTGTCGGTCCCGAGGGGTTCAGGCTGGTGCTGGGCGGCGCGCCGTACCGAAACCGGCTGGTCCAGGTCGAGGCCGACATCTGGGGCGTAGGCCGATTGATGGACGCGGTTGCTTTCTTGGAGCAGATTGAGGGGATAAGGGTGGCAGGTGTAGTCTGGAATCGAGAGGTGGTGGCGTACAACCGGTGGGTAGCAGGGCTGCTGGGCGGGTGAGGCTCGTACTCGCGGCGCTGTGCTGGCTCTGTCTGCTGGGTGCGGTGAGCGGCGAGCAGACGAGCGAATCCGGCTCGATTGGTCCTGCAGACACGCTGGCAGTTGACCGTCAGATTCAGGAAAACGAGGCGAGACTCGAGCAGACGCGGAAGGAGCTGGCCCGGGTGCACGATGAGCTGGAGAAGCTCGGAGGACAGGAGAAGACGGTGCTGGCCAAGGTGAGCTCCTACGAGCAGGAGATAGCTCTGACCCGGCGCTACCTGAGGGAGCTTGCGACCCAGATTCGTGCCCGTACCCGGGAGGTCGCCGAGCTGGCGGGCGAGGCAGAGCGTCTTGCCGCAGAGATGAGGACCCGTCAGGAGGTCCTGGGTCGCCGGCTGGTGGCGATCTACAAATATGGCCGGACCCTGCCGCTGGAGGCGATGCTCTCCCGGCGCACCCTGCCTGAAGTCTACCGCCGGATGACGTACCTGCGCTGGTTTGCCCGCAATGATGAACAGCTCGCCCGTGAGCTGGTGCGACTGGGCGAGGAGTACCAGGAGAGGCAGGCGCGCGTTGCGGCCGCACGCGAGAACCTGGCGCAACTGGCGGACGAGCAGCAGCAGCACGAGGCCGGTCTGGAGAAGGCCCGGGCCGGCGCTGCGGCCCTGCTCAGCCAGGTCAGGTCGCGGCAGTCAGACCAGCGGCGGCTCGCATCCGAGCTCGAGGAGGCGGCGCGGGGAGTGCAGGCGCTGCTCGCCGAGCTCGAACGGAAGCGAAGCGAAGTCCGCCGCCCCGAAGGTGCACACTACCTGGAGCAGAACAAGGGCAGACTGAGCTGGCCGCTGGCCGGGCAGGTCGTCACAAACTTCGGCGCCAAGGTGCATCCGCGTTACGGCACGCGAACCACCAGTCTGGGCATTGGCATAGCCCCGGAGTCCAAGACAGACCGCGATGGGGCAGGGGTCAGGGCGATTGGTGCGGGCCGGGTCGTATACGCCGACCAGTTCATGGGCTACGGGAACCTGATAATCGTGGACCACGACGGCGGTTACTTCACTCTGTACGCCAACCTGACCGAGATGGTGCTCAAGGTCGGGGACGCAGTCGAAGCCGGCACCCAGGTCGGCCGGGTGGAGGATTACCTCCATTTCGAGATAAGGCGCGAGGGCAAGCCCATTGACCCTGTTCCGTGGCTTGCCCGACCGTCATCCTCGCGTGCACGGCAGCCAGGGCGGTGAGCGTGAAGCGGCCGGCCGGCGAAGAGGAGAATGTGGCGGTCGAACTGGTCGGGCAAGAGCACGCCCTTGGTCTTCTTGAGACATATCTTCTTCGCGACCGGCTCCCGCCGCTGCTCTTCACCGGGCTCCCGGGCGTAGGAAAGCGCACCGCCGCAATCAGGCTCGCCCAGGCGGCGAACTGCCGCGCAGCGGTCAAGGCGCAGGGCTGCGGCACTTGCCGTTCGTGCCGGACGATTGCGCTGCTGCGGCATCCTGACGTAAGGCTGGTGTTTCCGATTCGGGCCCAGCGTTCGCGCCCGAGTGAGGGTGACGAGAGTGCGGCCGACGACGCCGTTGCCGCGACACTGGACCGGTACGCCGACTACGCACTCGGCCGCGTCCAGCCGGTTCCTGACCCGAAACACCGGATTCGGATAGAACTGGTGCGCTGGCTGCGGGCAGAACTCGGCCGTCCGCCCGCGCTTGCCCGCCGCCGGTTCATCATCATTCTGCATGCTCATTTGATGACCGATGAGGCTGCCAATGCCCTGCTCAAGACCCTGGAAGAGCCTCAGGAGCAGACCGCGTTCATCCTGACCTCGGACATACCCAGCGCTCTGCCGGATACGATTCGCTCGCGTTGTCGCACGGTCAGATTCGCCTCGCTGGCTCCAGACGTGCTTGCCCGTCACCTCACACAGCACCTTGCCTGCTCGGTCGAGCAGGCGCGGCTTGCCGCGGCAGTGGGGCAGGGTTCAATGGCCCGCGCCCTCCGGTTTCTCGCTGCTCCGACCGCTGTGCTGCCTGGGCCGGTCATTGAGTTCCTCGCGCAGCCGGGAAGTGAGGCGGCCCTGCTCAGGTCGCTGGGTGAGTTGGGACAGCCTGCCCAGTCATCACTGACCGAGGCCCTGCTGCTTGTCTTCCGTGAGATGCTGCGCAGGCGGCTGGGCCTTGATTCGGCGCTGCTCGTACAGAATCCGGCACTTGCCGCGCGCGCCGACAAGTCCGGGCTCGGTTATCTGGTGCGGGCGCTTGCGTACCTGCTTGAGCGCGACCAGGAGTCGTCGCTCTACACCAATCCCCGACTCTCAGCCTACACGCTGCTATCCGCGCTAAGGTTTCAGCCGGACGCAGGAAGCCGGGCTAGGGCAGCTCAGGGTCGTGCCCGGCCGTCACCAGTTCCTTGAGCGCGGCGTAGCGCTTGGGCCCGATGCCCGCTACCTGACGCAACTGGCCCACGCTCGCGAACCCGCCATGTTGCTCCCGGTACTCGACAATCCGCCGGGCCAGGGTCGGCCCGATTCCCGGGAGGGCCTCCAGCTCGCGCATGGTGGCTCGATTGAGGTCGAGCCGGGGGCGGACCGTGCTACCGACGCCGGAGTCAGTCACCGGAGCCACGACCGCAAGGGCGGGCCGACGGCTCACCTGACGGACCCGGCGCAGGTAGTTGACTCCGGTCCCGGCCAGAAACGAGACCGTCAGGAACAGAAGGACCGCGGCTTCGCGCCGGGCGAGTCCTAGCCGCAGCACGTTCTGCCCCGCTAGAATCGAAAGAGCACCCAGACTTCCAGGTTGGTGCTCTCGGTCGTGGTCGGGCTCAGACCACGGTTACGGCTGTAGCCGGTGTTCAGTCCGGCCTCGATGCTGCGTGAGAAGCGGTACGACGCGGCAACGGTCGTGCCGAGTGAGTTGTCACGCTGCAGGTCGGACGACTTGCCCGGGCCGGCCGCGTCCCACGGTGTCTGGACGCGCGACGCCTGCGAGTAGCGCATCGTCCAGGTGAGGGTCAGGTCAGAAGAGAAACGAAGCCGGCGCAGGAACGGCAGCTTCACCCCCTGTGGTGCGGCAAAGGCATACGAAAGGTTGAAGTCGAACGAACGGTTCCGGCCGTCGGCGACACTCCTCAGCAAGCCGTCGTCACTCAGGTAGCTCACGTTCCGCGAGAAGCTGTAGTTCGCCGCCAGAGTGGTGGTGATGCGGCGCTTCCATGTCGTCTGCCACGACAGCAGCGGGCTGAACTCGTTACTCGTGTTTTCGGTCCTGCCGAACGTGCCGAGTCGTTCCGCCCCGGTGCTGTCGCGCTGCAGTTCGCCGGCCAGCGTCGCACGACGCCGGAAGCGGCAGGAGAGCTTCGAGTCGGTGGCGAGTTTCTTGAACAGGGCATGCACTCTTGCCAGACTGAGGTCGATGTCGGGCCAGGTGGTGCTCTGGTCAAAGGCGGCAGAGCTGACCGCGTTGTTGTAGGTCCTGCCGTCAGCCCAGTCGAACCCGACCCGGGTGGTCAGTTCCTTCACGCGGGCGCCGGAGGAGAGGCGGAATGTCCGGTCCCGGTCGCGGACCGCGCTGGTCGGGAGCCGCTCGGAGTCACGTTTGAAGGTGAATATGTCGGTGAATCCGAGCCGGTAGTTCCAGGGCGAGACGTCGTAGACCGCAACCAGGTTCGACGAGCGGCTGAACGAGTAGCTGACGTCGAGCGGCTCAAGCGCGCGGCCGAGCGCACCGAGGTTGAGTCTGAGTCGGGGACGGGCTGGGGGAACCGCGGTCGTGTCCAGGCCGGATGAGTCCCGGCCGGTTGTGTCGCGCCGGGCCGGACGCCGTGACGGTCTGGTCGGCGCGCGCTCGGAACTGGTCAGCAGCTCGGGCAGGTCGAGGTTGAGCGAGACGTCAATGTCGCCCGAGTTGGACATGTTGCGGACGTCGGCATAGGTTGCCCCCTGTTTGGGCCGCTCGTCGGAGTAGTCGCCGGAGAAGTCAATTGAGGGCGAGAGCCAGTCGCCGATGTCCATCGAGTAACCGGCATTGAAGCTGTGGTCGCGGCCGGCCTCGCTGCCGAGGAGGAGGAAGAGGACCGTATCAGGGTTCTTGACCAGGAGGTCTCGTTCTGTATTGACCGAGTAGTCGAAGTTCAGGTCGTCGAGCGGCGAGTACTCGACACCGAAGTCGGTGGAAAGACCGTGGCCGCGCAGGGTGTCAACCCGCATCGCGCTGTCCGGGCTGAATCTCGAACCTCGGAAGTCGTTGCGCCGGGCATCCGAGACCGCCAGTCTGATACTCTGCGGGAAGTAGGAGAGCTCTTCCTCGCGGCCGACGCTGAACTTGAGGTCGGGCGAGACGGCATATGACCACGCAATCGTGCTGGCCCAGGACGAGTCCTCGGTCAGGGCGGTTTGGCTGCGTGCCCGGCGCTGGCGCCAGGATGCTCCCATCGCCTCCAGGGTGTAGTTGAGGACCTTGCTTCCTGACCGGTTCTTGTGCACGTTCTCAAGGGCGATGTCCTCGCTGTGGCCGGAGGATGCTGCGGCAGTGCCGCGTGCCACCCGCAGGTCAGGATAGACCGGGTCAAACTTCGGTGACTCGCGCTGGTCCGCGACCGAGTAGGAGAAAGGCAGGCTGAGACCCCAGCCATATGGGAGGAGCCGGTCCAGGCTGGCCCGAAACCCGAGCCCGGTGTTGGTGCCGAAGCCGCCCGCCTTGACACCCCGTCCTTCACTGAACCGGCGGAAGTTGGGGTCAGAGTACCCGAAAGTGAGTCCGATGCTCGCGAAGTCGGACAAGCCCAGGTTGACGCGGGTCTGGAATCCGTAGCCCGGCTCCTTGCGCGGCGAAGTCAGTCGCAGGTCGTTGAACCAGATTCCGCCGGACGCAAGCTTGCGGTTCGTGCTGTTCTCGATGCCCAGCGCGGTGTAACGCACGTCGGACAGCGACGGTCGTCCCTGCACGGCGTAGCGGCCGCGGCGCCACAGGCTCTCGGCCGGGGCAAACGAATCACGCCTCGCCTTGAGCCAGGGGAAGGAGTCGAGCGCGATGACGAACTCATACCACTTCCCGTCGCGGCCGGGAACGAGTCGGCCGGCAGTCACTGGTGAGGAGTACTCATAGAAGTTGGCTGAGTCTGAGCCAAGCCGCAGCAGGAAGCCAAGGTCATTGCCGTCGTCGTGGACGTAGACTCGCAGGTTGACGTAGTCCCGGTAGTCTTCGCGTTCTGACGAGAGCTTGGAGACCACGGCCCGGCGGTTGCCGTATAGGTTGCGGTAGCCCATGAGCATCGCCGCCTCCTGCTCAATCTGTCCCTGGGCGTTGCGTTTGAGCTCGAAAGGCGAGGTATAGGTCGTGTCAGTTCGCCGAGATATCTGCGTCACCCAGACCTTTTCCGTGGTATCGACCGGGATGACGTTCGTATCCCGGATTATGGACAACGTCGGGCTGCTCCAGCGGGAGCCGATGAACTCGATGGAGTAGAGGTCGATGGTGTCGGCGGCACTGAAACCGTCGAACCAGAGCCGTATCAGCCTGATGTCTTCCCATCTGGGTTTGCCGACCGTCCGGAACACCGTTGAGTCCATCAGGGGTACGCGCAGGAGCCGCCAGCCGTTGTACAGCGTCGAGAAGTACCGCTCGTCGTCCAGCGAGACCGCGCACTCGAAGTAGTGGTTGTACATCGAGAATCCGTTCCGGTCAAGGTCCTCGCCGTCGAGGCGGCCGTTCCGCTCCGTGCCCATGGGGTTCTCGTTCAGGTCGTAGTCGTCGTTGAAGTCATCCGCGGTGTCGAGCCGGCCGAACAGCGTGTCGGCGGCATAGATGCCGTCGAGCCCGCCGTCCTCCATGCCCTCATCAAGCTGACCGTTGAAGTTCAGGTCCTCTGAGTTGAGGCGGCCGTCCCGTCCGGCGATGAGGTCCGACCGGGTGCGGCGACAATGGTCCTCGTCGATTGACGTGCCCACCGAGAAATGCAGCCTGCCGGTCGTGCCGCTGGTCTTGAGTACAACCCGGAGGTCCTCGATGTCCGCGAGGTTCATGCCGATCTGGGAAGGGCTGGTCGTTATTCCGGCCCAGGACGACTCGGCGTCTACAGTGTCCGGGGTGAAGACGACCCGCAGGAAGTCGCGCCGCTCGCGTCCTTCGACGCCGAGCGAGGGTCCGAAAATCGTGTCGAGCCTCACTCTGATTGAGGGATTGGTCCAGAACAGCGGAGTCGCGGCGAAACTGGCGGTGTCCTTATGCTGCGGCGGTGAGGCCCAGAACCACAGTATCGAGGTCGTCGATACATCGCGCGTAATCTGGGTCCCCTCAAAGTCGTCGAGGTAGGCGACACCGCGCGTGTTCGGGTCGGGCAGAGAGACCGCACCCTCGGCTGCGGCGTTGAACGTCGTCGGCACCTGGGCCCTGACCAGAGGCAGGCGGTCGATGAACGCGGTGACTGCGTTCGAACTCGCGGTCCAGGAGGCATCGGCCTCGCAAATCATCCGGCGGAACGGCTCAGACCCGAGGCTCGGTTTCTCTTCCCGCAGGCCTTCGTTGCGGTAGAAAACGCTTGCCCCGACCTTGCCCTGGTCCAGAAGCCTGTACTCGGCCCTGGTTCCGACCAGAGACTTGTCGGCGAGCGAAAACAGCGGCCGGTACTCAAAGGTCACCTGGATATTGGCGTTCACCGGCAGCGGCTTCAGGAAAGTCAGCACGCCGGTCTTGTAGTTGATGGAGTAGCCGTCGTCTTTGGTCCACTGCTCGCCGTTCACGGTGACGCGCTCCGAGCCTTCGGTGATATCGGGCTGGCCCAGGTAGTACGACTCGGTGGCACTCGAGTATTCCGCCACCATGTAATACCGACGGCCTTCGCCGGGCAGGTATTCGTAGGGGTCCTTGCGGTAGATGACCGGTTCGCGCACCGACAGGGCCGATGAGTCGAACGGCTTGAGCCCGGGGAAGATGATAAGCCCGGTCTTCTTCTCGAACTCCGGGTACTCGGGTCGGTCGTCGCCGTTGGGGTCGAGCCCGAGGATTTCGGTGAACCTGCGGCCGTCGGTTTCGCGGTCCGGGTGCTGTCCCTCAGGGGCGTAACGAAACAGCCGCAGGGAGTTGAGCGTCACCTCACCCTGGGGCAGAGAGTAGACGTTGCGCAGTTGGTAGTCCCAGGTGAGCGAAAGAGTGTCGCTGCGCTGGGGCTTGAGCAGGGCGAGAATCACGGTATCGCCGCGCCAGGAGTATCCGCCGATGGACTCGTTGTCAGTGGTGACAATGGAAAGCCCGACGACTTCGTTGGGGTTGAGCGGGCTGGCAAACTCGAGGACATTGTTCGGCCGGACATAGTAGTCCTGGCCGAAAGTCTTCAGGTCGAAGTCGCCCGACTGGCGGTCCTCGTCAATCGTACCGGGCAGGGACTCCGGGAAGTCGGGGAAGACCGTGGCGATTCCCTTCAGTGCCGACTGGTTGTTGCCCGGATTGCGGTCGTCCACGTAGACGCGCAGGCTCTTGACCGGGCCCGGGGCTGGAATCCGGTAAAAACGGCGGGGAACATACTGCCCGCTGTAAATCGTGTCCACGCTTGTCCGGCGCTGGCCCTGGAAAGTCTGGGTCTGACTCTGCGACTGCTCGCGTGAAGCCACGGCATACACGTCAACCCCGCCCAGCTTCCCGCGTGCCGAGGCTCCGAACAGCCCCTTGCGTGCGGGCAGGTCACCGGTGTACGCCGTGCCCGGAATCGCGAGCCGGGTGTCGCCCAGTTCCACCGACTGCACCACCTCATCCTCGGTCCCGGTATACGAAAGCATCACCTTGTTCTGAGCCTCATCGCGCTCCGAATCGTGGTCGATGTTCACCTTGGTCCGCTCCCCGATCGTCCCGTTCAGCACCACCGAAAGCTGCTGCTCCATCTTCAGCTCGGGAATCAGTCCGCGCTGCCGCCCTGGAGTCTCCACGCCGCCGCGCACCACTGTCTGTCGGCCGCCGAGTGTTATGCGGTCCCGGCCCGAGATGTCGATTTTGCTGCCCTCGCCGAAAATGGGAAGCCGGGGCAGCTCGATGTCGGGGATGAGGCCGCTGGCGTCCGCGGCCAGGTCGCGCTGTTGCTGGGTGCGCTGCGTCTTCTCCTGCCACTTCTCCGTCACCGACTGGGCAAGCTGGTACTCCAGGTACTCGTCGAGCATCAGGACCCGGTCCACTCCCAGCAGTCGGTTGCCGCGCCACCGCTCCATGAAGACCATGCCCAGTGTGTAGTCAACCCGGGGCACGATGCGCTCCGGTTCATACAGCGTATAGGTCTGGGCTGATGCGAGTCCGGCCGCGGCCAGCAGGACAAGAACGCAGCGTCTCATCCTCCCCCTTTCCTTACTCCTCACTCCTCCATCCTTCTGTCACTTGCTCACTCCCCAGAACCGGGCGAACTGCCGGGTCAGTCCTGCGACCGAGAGACCGACGATGTCGAGCAGTTGAGTGCGGCTCCCGTGCTCGATGAACCGGTCCGGCAGGCCGAGGAGCAGGGTCTGGGGCCGCGGGTTTGTATGCTCAAGGGCCAGGCTTACTGCCGTGCCGAAGCCGCCGGCGAGCACGTTCTCCTCGACGGTGGCGAGACGGGGGTAGGAGCGGGCAGCCTGTTCCAGGGCGACCCGGTCCAGCGGCTTGGCAAAGCGGGCGTTCACAACTGCCAGACTCAGCCCTTGCTGCTCAAGCAGTGCGGCAGCGGCAAGGGCCGTCCCGGCCGTCGGTCCCAGGGCAAAGACGCAGCCGTCCGTACCCTCGCGCAGCCGGGCCGAACGGCCGAGCTCGATACCAGGCAGGCCCGACGGGCCGGGATTCGCAACTCCGCCGCGCGGGTAGCGGATAGCCACCGGGCCGGAGCACTTGTGCAGCGCGAACGCAAGCATTGCGGACAGCTCGAACTCATCCATCGGCGCCATCACGGTCATGCCGGGCAGCATGGTCAGGTAGCCCAGGTCAAAGACCCCGTGGTGTGTCGGTCCGTCCTCTCCTACCAGCCCGCCCCGGTCCACCGCGAACACCACCGGCAGGCCCTGAAGACAGACATCCTGCACAAGCTGGTCAAAAGCCCGGGCAAGAAACGTCGAATAAACCGCCACGACCGGCTTCAGACCGGCGAGCGCCAGCCCGGCGGCAAACGTCACCGCGTGCTGCTCGCAAATGCCCACGTCGAAAAACCGGTTGGGCAGACGCTCCCGGAAGCGGGCCAGCCCGGTCCCGAGACACATCCCGGCTGTTATCGCGACAATCCTCTCGTCCTGTTCAGCCAGCTCGACGAGGGTGTTGCCGAAGCTCGCCGTGAAGGACGGGCCGGGCGGTTCGGCCGCTCGGCCTGTTTCCGGAACAAAAGGCCCGGTGCCATGGAATGCCTCGGGTCGCTCGACCGCTGGCTGGTACCCTTCGCCCTTGCGGGTGACAACGTGAACCAGGACCGGTCCGTGCAACGTCTTCACCCGGCGCAGGGTGACGATGAGTTCGCTCAGGTTGTGGCCGTCAACCGGCCCCACGTAGCGGAACCCGAGCTCTTCAAAGAGGATACTGGGCACGACCAGGTTTTTCAGGCCTTCTTCGAGCTTGCGTGCGGCCAGCCGCGACTTCTCCCCGAGGTCCTCGGGCAGGTGGCCGAGCAGGTTCCAGATGTCGGCTCTGAGCCGGTTGTACATCCGGCCGGTGATCATCCGGTTCAGATACCCTGCCATCGCGCCGGTGCTCCGCGCAATGCTCATCTCATTATCATTCAGCACCACCACCAGGTCCTGCTTCAGACACCCCCCGTGATTCAACGCCTCAAGCGCGATACCCGCAACTATCGAGCCGTCGCCGATGACCGCAATCGAACGCCGGTTCCTGCCCTGGAGCCGGTCCCCGATTGCGCTCCCCAGGCACACCGATACCGAGTTGCCCGAGTGGCCGGTGTCGAACACGTCGAATTCGCTCTCCGCCCGCTTCGGAAACCCGGCAATCCCCTGATACTGACGCAGCGTAGAGAACCGGTTCCGGCGGCCGGCGACAATCTTATGGGCATAGCACTGATGCCCCACATCCCAGACGATTCGGTCATGCGGCGTATCGAACACAAAATGCAGGGCCAGGGTAAGCTCCACCACCCCCAGGCTCGGAGCCACGTGCCCTCCGTTCCTCGCCGTGGTCTCGATGATGAGCCGGCGAATCTCCTGGGCCAGCGCCTTCAGCTCGTGAACCGACATCCCTCTAAGGTCCTCCGGCGAAGAAACCCGGTCAAGTAGAGGCATCGCTCACGCGCTCCGGTGCAGAATCAGCGAAGGCAGCGCAGCCAGCACCGAGTTCTGAGCGCCCGGCCAGGAGAGCTGCTCCCCTGCCCTGGCGGCCAGCATTTCGGCCTGACGCTCCAATTCGCTGCCGCGAAGGCCAGGAACTGCCGCGCTCCCCGCTCCTCTCGCCTCACTCCTCACTTCCTTCGCTTGCCCCCTTTCCTTGTGGCTCAACGTCGTGTCGCGACCGATGTCAATCAGGTCGTCGGTAACCTGAAACAGCTCACCAAGCGCCAGGCCGTACTGTCGTAGACCTCGACAGACCTTCTCGTTCGCGCCGGCAAGCAGAGCGCCTGACTCCAGTGACGCGGCGATGAACTCCGCGGTCTTCTTCTGGTTGACCAGCGCCATCCGCCTGCCGGTTTTCTCATGCCGGCGTGGTGCGGCGATGTCCAGCAGTTGGCCGCCGGTCATCCCGGCCGGACCTACGGCGCGGCACACCAGTCGGGTTGCGGCGACGACCAGCTCTGCCTCGGTTCGGGTTTGGCAGAACAGCTCAAAGGCCCGGGCAAAGAGCGCGTCGGCTGCAAGGATGGCGGTTGCCTCGTCGAAGCGGCGATGAAGGCTGGGCCGGCCTCGCCGGAAATCGTCGTCGTCCATGCTCGGCAGGTCGTCATGAACCAGTGAGAACGCGTGGATAAACTCAATGCCGCAGCAGAACGGCAGCACGGCGCGGTCCGGACTGCCGCGGCCGGCACGGAACGCCTCCAGACAGAGAATCGGCCGGAGCCGTTTGCCTGGGCCGAGTACGGCATAGCGCATCGCCTGGGCCAGGCGTCCAGGAACCCCGGGACCGGCTCGCAGGGCCCGCGCCAGAGCCCGGTTGACCAGGTGCCTGTCACGGGCGAGCCTTATTCCGATCTGCGCCGCGTTCATCGCTTCCCGGCAGTTGCGCACTCGGCTGCCTTGACCACGTTTGCCAGCAGCATCGCCACGGTCATCGGTCCGACCCCACCGGGCACGGGCGTTATCGCGGCGGCCCTGGGGGCCACGGTGGCGTAGTCGACGTCGCCCACGAGACTCGTTCCCACGCTGTTTGTGCCGGCGTCAACCACGACCGCGCCGTCACTCACCATGTCACCGTTCACCAGCCCGGGCCGGCCGACCGCGACGACGAGAATCTCGGCGCTGCGGCAGACCGCCTTAAGGTCAGCGGTCTTGGTATGGCAGACAGTAACCGTTGCATCGCCGCCATCTCCGCGCAGCAGCAGCATGTTGGCCAGCGGCCTGCCCACGAGGTTGCCCCGGCCGACAATCACGACCCGGCGACCGGCAATCCGCACCTCATTCCGGCGCAGCAGTTCGATGATTCCGGACGGCGTGGCTGGTGTCAGAAATGGTCTGCCTGCCATGAGCAGGCCCAGGCTCTCCGGGCTCAGGCCGTCAACGTCCTTGTCCGGCCGCACGGCGCTGAGCAGGTTCTGCTCATCTACCCCGGAAGGAAGCGGCAACTGCAGCACGATGCCGTGCACTCCCGCGTCACGATTCCACTCCTCAACCTGCCTCCGCAGCTCCTCCTGGGTCGCATCTGCCCCGGCGCGACAAACCTCCACCTCAATCCCGGTCTCCTCTCCTGCTCTCTGCTTGTTACGCACGTAAACCAGAGACGGAGCGTACTCCCCGGCCAGAAGGATGCGCAGACCCGGGACCACCCCTTGCTCGCGCAAAGCCCGTACCCGCGCGGCCAGCTCGGCCCTGACCTGTCGACTACAGGCCCTGCCGTCGAGAACCCGGGGAGTCACGCTCAAATCAGTGCGACCGGATTCGCGGCGACAGCCGCGCGTCAGACGCGCGGAGTCCGGGGCTGCCCCGGAAGCCCCAGGTCGGACTCCGGACTCCCGAAGGGATTCGCGGCGACAGCCGCGCCGCCTGTCCTGCCGGGCGCCCGACGTCCGGATACCCGGGCTGCCGCGGAGAACTCTGGAGGGTACAAAGGCTGGCGACGCGATTCTCGGCGCTCGGCGCCGTCACAGAACCTGCCGAGGCTGGCCGGACCGACCTCTCGGCCGCCTCGTCAATTGATGCAGACGACATTCAACACAGAAGGGACGCTACCGGACTCCTTTCACAGGTACTCCATTCTCGCCAAAAAAACGTCCCTGGTCAATACTGCGCGTTGCGGCCTGAATCTGACACAACGCCGCGAAGTTCACGAAGAATCCAGACCGGAACCTTTTTGTCCTCTGGTCCTTTGTCGCGCATGGCAGGCTTGAACCGGGCAGGGCTGGTGGTAATATGAGCTTCGTGTGCGCCAATAATGACCGCTGCCGGGCTGTGGCAGACCTCATGACCACGCTCGTAACTTCAGCCTAGCCGGCAGGATGAGCATCGTCCTGGTTCTGCTGTTTGTTGCGCAGACGGCCGGGGATACGCTCGGGGGGGTGCGGTTTGAGGGCAACCGGCTGTTCCCGGCTCGTGTCCTGCTCGGCGAGGTGATGGCACGCAGGAACAAGCCGTCCAACGAGGCGCTGCTGGGGCTTGACGTGGCGGCCCTCGAGCGATTCTATCAGGACCAGGGATGCTTCGAAGTGCACGTCGAGCGGTCACTCGGTCCGGGCCGACGGCCGACCCTCACCTTCGTCATCACCGAAGGCCCGCGCACCAGGATTGCATCAGTTGTCCTGACCGGCAATCGCAGCTTCAACGCCGAGCAGTTGATGCGGCTCCTGCCTGCCGGGCCCGGTCAGTTCGCAACCCGCGCCGCGGTCGAGCTGGGGACGCAGGTCCTGCGTGCCTGGTACCTGAACTCGGGCTTCCCCTGGGTTGGGGTATCGGGCGCGATGGAGCACAAGGACTCAACGGCCAGCGTTGTGTTCGACATTGACGAGGGTCCGCTCTGCCATGTCGCGGAAATCCGGGTCCGCGGCAACCGGACGGTCAGCAGTGCGATAATCATTCGTGCATCGGAGCTGCGAGTCGGGGAGCGGTTCAGTCAGGCGCGGCTCCACAAAGCCCAGACCAGGCTCTACGCGACCAGGCTGTTCAGCCGGGTTGCATTCGTGGTTGAGGCGGCGGACTCGAGCCGACCGCGGAGCCGGCCCGGCGAGTCCCGTGGCATCGCGGTTCGGTTTGACGTATCAGAACAGGCATACCGCTCCGTCGCCTTCGGCGGCGGCGTCGAGACTCCGCCGAACCGGTTGCTTGCCTCGGTCGAGTGGGAGCACAACAACCTGTTCAACCGGGGTCACACGGCGCTGGCCAGTGCCGAGGCCAGTCCGGCGTTCAACCGCGACTTCCGGGCGGGCAGCGCCTTGACCTACCGTATCCCGTATCTGCTGCTTGCCCGGATTGACCTCCAGTCTCGTCCCTATTTCCTGTACGAGCGGGTAGACAGCGTGTCAACGCGGGAGTTCGGCGAGGAGACCGGAATGAGTCGCAGCCTTGCTCCCAACCTGACTCTCTCCTTGACCAACCGTCTGCGCTTCGTTTCGGATACGGCCACCGGGGTAACCAACTCGCTCGGTCTGTCCGGGCAGTACGACACCCGCGACGACATATTTGACCCCAGGCATGGTCTTTCGCTGCAAACGGTGGCCGAGATTGCCGGCGGCCCGCTCCAGGGCCGGAACGACTTCTACCGTCTGACCGGCGAGCTGCGGCTTTATCA
>CAZQFS010000038.1:14299-23628 GCA_964592755.1 uncultured bacterium
GTGCTTGTGCTGGCTCTGCGCGGCATGGCCGGCCGGGGCGTACCCTACGGCCCGCGCACCAGGGCGATACCCTACTACGAGGCATTCACCCTTGGCGGCCGGAGCAGCCTGCGGGGCTATTCGGAGCGTTCGGTCGGACCGGACGTGTCGATTCAGGGACGATTCGGCCCGGCAGTAGTGAACGCGAACCTGGAGCTGCGGAGCCCGTATCTGTTCGGCTGGGTCGGACTGGTCGGGTTCATTGACCTCGGTACCGTGGGCCGTGACTTTCGGTTGTTCGCCTACGAGTACAGCGCGGGTACGGGAGTCAGGGTGCGCACGCCAATCGGCCCGGTGCGACTTGACTGGGGCCGTCGGCTCGCCAGTCCTCAACCGGGTGAACGGGGCCGGTTCTACCTGGGGTTGCTGCATGCGTTCTAGGGCACGGTTGGCCGGCTGGGCCCTGGCCCTCGCGGTCCTGCTGCTTGTTCTGGTCTTCGGTCAGGAACTCGGTCGGTTCCTGCTCGGCCGGGGTTTGCTCATTGCCGGCCGCTTCCTGCATGCACGGGTCGGCTACGAGCGGGTCGAAGGGAATCCCTTCTCCCGGCCGGTGGTCACCGGGCTGACCGTCGCGCTCGGCGTCGATTCGCTGCGGGTGGAGCGGGTTGCACTCGGCTACGACCTGCTGGGTCTTGTGCGGCGCAGGTTCGCGTTCTCGAACGTGGAACTGCTTGGGCTCACCGTGTTTATTGGCTCAAAGCGGCCGGTCCCGGCTCCACGGGCGGCTGCGGCGCGGGCCGACCGGGCCAGATTCCCCAGAGTGTCGCTTGCGCGGCTGCGAATCGTCGGTGGTGCTGCTTTCATCGATACGGTGGCGCTGGTTGACTCGCTGGACGCCGACATCTGGCTGGTCTCGGGTGGCGCCCGGGTCCGGGCCGGAATCGACAACCTGACCGCGCGTCTGAACAACCCGCGAATCAAGGTGCAGCGGCTCGAGGCGATGCTGAATCTGACGCAGGACTCCCTGCGCGTGGACAGCCTCATTCTGATGACCCGTGAGTCGCGGTTACAGGGCGACGTGCGGGTCCGACTGGAGACCGGCGGGCTTGCGGCCACGGTCGACAATCTCGTGCTCAGCCTGCCTGAGTTCTCTGACCTGCCCGGTCGGATACTGGCGCGGGGTTCGGCTGGTCTGGACCACGGCAGGCTGAGTGGCGACACGCGGTACGCGGCGCAGGGGCTCGTGGTCAGCGAGCTTGCCCTGCCCTCGCTCTCCGGTCGGGCGACGCTGGCCGACTCGGTGCTGACCTTCACGGCAGCAGGCTCGAGCCCGGACCTGGGTGCGTTCGCACTCGACGCGCAACTGGACCTGCGCGACAGCTCGTTCTGGGGCAGGGCAACGGCGGAGAATGTCGCGGTACGGCGGCTCGTCGGTGAACTGCCCGACATCCGCGTCGGGGCAAGGGCCGATTTCCAGGGCCGGGGTGCGGACTCGGCAGCGGTTCGATTCGGCGCCCGAATCCCCGCGCTGGGTATCGACAGTCTCCGCGGCCAGCTAAGACTCGGCCGCGGCCGACTCAAAGTAGACTGGGCCGAACTGACCGGCCCGGTGGGCCGGGCCCAACTCGCAGGTCACTTTGCCAACGGCAGACTCGCCGCCCGGTGCCGCCTCGACACCCTCGACCTTGCCTGCGCTGCCGGGTTGAGCAACGTCGCCCTGGCCGGTCGGATTTCAGGCACGGCCCACATTCGCAGTGCGCCCGAATCCCTCCTCATGGCAGGCAACCTCCAAGTCCTCCGGCTCCAGATCGCAACGGTCTCCGCCGCAAAAGTCGCCGCCGATTTCGACCTCACTCTCGCCGACCGGCTCCACGGTCGACTCGCCATCGGTGCCGAATCCCTCGCTCTCCTCCGGCAGGTCTGCCACGAAGCACAACTCCTCTGGAGCGGCCCTGACTTCGAACTCCGGCTCGACCTGCCGAAAAACCGGCTCCGGGCGGTCGGCTCAGCCCAGCTCACTCCGGAGCGCATCAACACCCAGGTCCACATGCTCCAATTTGCCACCGAGCACGAGACCCTCCTCACCTCCCGGCCCTTTCAGATCAGCTACACGAAAGAATCGCTCGCCGTAACCGGGATTGCAGCGCGACTCGCCGGCGCCACAGTCGAGTTCCACCTCCTCGCTCTCGCACAGCACTCACCCGAAATCAGCCTCCGCATCCAAGACCTGGACATCGCCAGGCTGCGTGAGCTGCTCGACGTGAACCTGGCGGTGTCCGGCAGGCTCGACCTTGATATCCGGGGCAGCGATACGCTGGCGGTGAGACTGTCTGGCCGGCAGGTTGCAGTTCCTCGGATGGAGCTGGCCCTGGCCACGCTGGAGCTCGAGCTCCACGCTGCTCGCACCGGGACCGTCATTAACCACCTGAAACTGGCCCGGGTCGTGGACACGCCGGCGGTGGCCGAAACGAGCATTGTCTCCGGACGGGTCGGCTATCGTCTTGACCATGACTCGGTGCTCTCGACTCTTGAAATGGACCTCAAGGTTGACCTGCGCGACCCGGGCATCTGGGTGCTGTCGTTTCTGAGGCCGAGTATCGAGCTGCCCGCCGGGACGATCTACGGTCTGCTCACCCTGCGCGGGTCCTTCGCGGAGCCGGTCATTGACGGGCGGGTGAGGATTTCGCGCGCCAGCCTGCGTGTGCCGGCAATCAACACGGCGGTTGAGCGTCTCAACGTGGAGCTCACTTTTAGCCGGAATCGAATCAGGTTTGAGAAGTTCTCCGGCCGGTCGAGTCGGGGTGCGGTCGTCGGGCACGGTTTTCTTGACCTTGGTTCCAGCTGGCAGGTGGACACGATGCACCATGACATCCAGTTCACCGGCGCAACGATCAATCCCCAGCCGGAGATCTACGCGGTCGCCGGTGGCAGTATCATGCTTGACTGGGCCGCGGCCCGGCCGCTCGTACTGAGCGGCACGGTTGACGTGGTCGAGGCCCTGATTGCCATCGGGTTCGGCTCGGCCGCGGCGAACGGAGGCGGCGAACCGGATGCTCTGTTCGAGTACGATGTCCGAGTCAGAGCCGAACGCGGAGTCTGGCTGCGGAATTCGATGGTTGACATCGAGCTGGGCATGGACCTTACGGTGCGCAAGACGCGGTCTGAGGAGGTTTACATCGGGGAGCTCTCCTCGCGCCAGGGAAACGTCTACTACCTTGACAACACTCTGCGTGTCACCCGCGGTCTGCTCAGGTTCCCGAACATCACCCGCCTGAACCCGGAGCTTGACATCGCGGCCGAGCTGGCGGTGCGGCCGGCCCGCGACTCAACCTCTTCGATGCCGGAGAAGGTCGTCTTGATTCTCACCGGCACGCTCGAACAGCCGCAGCTTGAGTTTGCGTCCGAGCCCGCGGGGTGGAACGAAGCCGACATCGCCTCCTACCTGAGTTTGAGCATGACTCCGGACCAGTTCTCTGCCCTGGAGCAGCGCGACGCGGTCACCCGGCTGCTGTCCCAGCGCCTGCTCAGCTACTTCCAGACCCAGGCGGCGAAGCGGGCCCGGGGCTTTGTCGGCCTGGACTACCTGGAGATTGAGAGCGGGTTACTGGGCGGGCGCGAAGCCAGGGTAACTGTCGGCAAGTACGTCGGCCGGCGGGTGTATGTCACGTACACCCAGAACTTCACCGGCGACATGCAGCCGCTCTTTCGGGTTGAATACTACATCAATCGCCGGAATGAACTCGTGGCCGAGCGCAGTGACTTGGGCCGGCTGGCCCTGCGCTACCGGCTGAAGCTGCGCTACTGAGTGGCCTACTGCAACGTCGCGGTACCGCACACCCACTTCGACGTTCTGACGTATTCGTACGACCCGACGTGCTTTCCCGGGCTGGCGCCGGGCGACTGCGTTCGGGTGAGGCTGCGGAAAAGGCGGGTCCGAGCCCTGGTTGTGGAACTGCTGGACGAAAGCCCGGTCCCCCGCACGATTTCAATCGAGGAAATCGTAGAACCCGGGCTGGTTGATGCGCAACTGCTTCGTCTCCTGGGCTGGGTTAGGTCGTACTACTTCGGCCGGATGGGGGAGACCATCAGTTTTGCGCTGCCTGCCGGGGTGTGCGGTTACGGGCTGCGCCAGCCGGCTTCGGCACCGCCGGTGGTAAGCGATGCGCTCAAGACCGGTCCCGAGATGACGCAACTGGCGACACCTGGTTATGCCGTCCTGACATACTGGCAGTCAGTCGGTCGCGAAGACGTGCTGGTCCGGTTTGTCGGTCAGGTCCTGCGCCGAGGGTCGGCAATCGTGCTCGCGCCCGAGTGTGACATGAAGCACTGGGCCGGGCTGCTTGCGACCCGGCTTGAGGTCGAGCCGGTCTTCTTTCACGGTGGGCAGGGTTTCAGGGAGCGGCGGCAGGCCTGGCTCGAGCTGCGCGCCGGGACCAGAAAGCTCGTGATTGGAGTCAGGTCCGCGGTCTTCGCCCCGGTTCCGGACCTTGCCGGGCTTGTGGTGATGGACGAGCACGAGACGGTGTTCAAGGAAGAGCGCCGGCCCGCCTTCCATGCCCGGGACGTGGCTGTGTACCGGGCGCGGCTTGCCCGGTGCCCGGTGCTGCTCTGCGACCCGACGCCTTCGGCCGAGACTTGGCATAACATCAAGACCGCCGCCTACCAGGAGCTGAAACCCGATGCCATGCCGACGGGTCAGGGCCGGTCGGCGAGCGACGGATGGCGGGCGGTCATTGACATGAGGCACCACCGCGGCAAAGTCCTCGCGCCGCTGCTCCAACTGGAACTCAGGCGCGGGCTGGCGCAGGGTGCGGCCATCCTCTACCTCAACCGGCGTGGCCTTGCCCGGCAGGTCGCCTGCAACGACTGCGGCAATGCGCTGACATGTCCGGACTGTTCGGTCCCGATGGCGCTTGACAGCACGGCTGGGTTGAGGTGTCCGTACTGCGGCCGAACACGGCCGGCGCCCGAGTCCTGTCCTTTCTGCCGGGGCAGTGACTTTCGCTTCAAGACACCGGGAGTCGAGTTGGTGGCTCGTGCAGTCGGCAAGGTCGCCCCCGACGCCGTGGTCACCACCGTGCTGACCGAGTCTACGCTTCCGCTTGAACGCGGGCTGGGTCATGTCTATGTCGGAACCCGAACTCTGCTCGGCAGGGACTGGCCGGACAGGGTGTCGCTGGTCGCCGTGGTGTCGGTTGACGGTGACCTCTGCCGTTGCGAGTTCCGCGCCCACGAGCGGGTGTTCCAGACTCTCTCCTCCCTGGCGCGGCGTGCGGCCTCGCGAAACGCTCGTTTTCTGGTCCAGACCAGGAGGCCGGACGAGCGGGCGATACAGGCTGCCCTGACCAATACCGCGTCATCGTTCCTCGATTCTGAACTCGAAGCCCGCAAGGCGGCCCAGTTTCCGCCTTACCGCCGACTCGCATTGCTTACTTTCAGCGCCGCGACGCCGGACGTGGCGGAGACGCAGGCGGGCAGAGTCGCACGATTGCTTCAGGTGCGGCGGAGCGTGGTTGTTCTGGGTCCGGTGCGTGCCGGGCGGAGCGGGTCTCGACTCCTGGTCAAGCTACCCAGGGACTTGCGTCTTGACAAGCTGCTCGTGCGCGAGCAGGTGGAAACGTCGCGGGTCAGTGCGAGGATTGACGTGGACCCGCTTGACGTGCTGTAGCGGGTTCCGGTCTTTCGCCCGGAGGGATTCTATCTGGGTCGCGGGTTCACCCGGAGGAGATTGTCTCTGACCTGGCGTGCCGTTTTCGGGTCGGCCAGGGTGTCCAGCATCTCCCAGGCCTGCTCGAAGCGTTCCACCGCGGCAGCCGTGTCCTCTAGCGCCTCGTAGGCGACGCCCAGGTTGTTCGCCAGCAGTGCCGTGCTCATCCCCGTGGTGCCGTCCTCCGCCGCATCTCTCAGGGTGCGTTCCGCTCTTTCGTAGTAGGGAATGCAACTGTCGGCGAACCCGTGCGACTGGAACAGGTAGCCGACCGTGAATGCCAGCCAGGGTACGAGCTTACTGCCGCTGGTCTCGGCCGCGGCCAGGCCGCGCCGGAACTCGCGCAGAGCCCAGTCGGGACTCGCCGTTTTGTGGTACAGGTACCCGGCCAGCCCGTGCAGCGCGGCGGCATCGACCGGCCGGGCATCCCGGAGCATTGGCTGGATTGCGTTGATGGCGTCGTGCCAGCGACGCTGGTCGGCAAAGGTGTCGGCCGCGGTCAGCGCCGGACGGAGTTCGGACGGGAACAGCGCGCGTGTGGCAGAGTCGAGCGCTACGTCGCCCAGCAGCCGTGTGACCGTGCCGAGGTCGGTCTGGGCCTGGGCAAGTACCGGCAGCGGTCCGGGCTCGGCGGGCGGACGGCATAGTGAGCGTGACAGGACGAACAGGACGCCCGCGGCCACCAGCCCGAGCGTGCCCCACTGCACATACGAACTGGGAATCCGGAACCTCTTCTTCGGTCGTTCCTTACGGACGCTTCGGTAGCCTGGCACAGAGCATCATACCCGGATGCTCGTGCGTGTCAACGTGCACCAGGGCCCTTCGTTTGACATTCCGGCTATTTCGGGTAGAACTTAGGCCGATGGTAAGTCTGCTGGTCAGGAGCATGCGGCCCAGGCAGTGGACGAAGAATGGTCTGGTGTTCGCGGCGCTCATCTTCTCGCGCAGCCTTTTCAGCCCGGGCGATGTGTTGCGCTCCCTGGCTGCGTTCCTCGCGTTCTGCCTGCTGTCGGGCGCGGTCTACATCATCAACGACCTCGTCGACCGTGAGAACGACCAGCGTCACCCGCAGAAGCGTCTGCGTCCGATTGCCTCGGGCCGGCTGAAGAGGCCGACCGCCGCCGTGGCGGCGAGCCTGTTCGCGGTCGCGGCACTGGTCGGCGGGTTCTGGCTCGATGTGCGGTTCGGGGTTATCATCCTCGCTTACTTTGTGATGCAGCTGGCCTACTCATTCCGTCTCAAGCGGGTCGTGGTGCTGGATGTGATGCTCGTTGCGGCCGGGTTTGCGTTTCGGGCCGTGGCCGGTACGTTCGTTGTGCACGTGCGGATATCGCCGTGGCTGTTCGTCTGCACTATCCTGCTCGCGCTCTTTCTCGCAATTGCCAAACGCCGGCACGAACTGATGTTTCTGGAGGGTGGCGGCATCTCCCATCGGAGCGTGCTGGGCAAGTACTCGGAGACGCTGCTTGACCAGATGATCGCGGTGGCAACATCCTCGACCGTGGTTGCGTACTGCCTGTACACGCTGGCGCCGGAGACGGTCGAGAAGTTCGGCACTCACAACCTCATCCTGACCGTACCGTTCGTGCTGTACGGCGTGTTCCGTTACCTGTATCTCGTCTACCGCAAGGACCAGGGCGGAGCGCCGGAGCGTGTGCTCCTGACCGACCTGCCGCTCATCGTCGACATCCTGCTCTACATGGCGAGCGTGGTTGTGATCCTCTACGTGCGTATCTAAGGCAGGGGAGAACTGCTGCGTCGCCGCCGCACCTGCTCGAGCAGTTCACGCGCCTCCCGGTGACCGGGAGCACGGGCGAGAATTGTGTTCAGGTCCTGCTCGGCGGCGTCGAGTCTGCCGCCCATCATCCTGGCATAGGCGAGTCTCAGTGTCAGGTCCGGGATGGCGGGGAACTTCCTGACGCCGGCCAGCAGCGTGGATTCCGCCGCGGCGAAATTGCCCGCCTGGATATCGGCGGCCGAGAGGTTGACATATCCTTCAAAGTAGTCCGGTGCGTAGCTTGCGACCTTGCGGAAGTGGAAGGCGGCGGAGTCATACATCTTGCGGGTGAAGAAGACGCTGCCGAGTAGCTGGTGGGCGGTGATGCACCAGTCATCGATTGCAATCGCGCGGTACAGGTTCTCAACGGCCTGCTCTTCCTGTTTCAGGTCAAGCTGAACTTGGCCGAGCCACTCATAGCCGTAAGCGAAATCCGGGGGAGCAATGAGGTTGCAGCGTCGGAACGTAGCCAGTGCCGTGTCGTACCGGGAAGGGCGGGCAAGGTTGATGCCGAGGTTGTACAGGTCCACGAACTCAGGATTGACCCCCGGCGTCTCAATCGCGAGCGTATCGGCCCCGGGCCGACGTTTGAACAGGACGTCAGAGTAGATTCGTCCGCGCTCGACAACCGAGACCGGACAGGCGAAGTAGCCGCGGCGGAACCGCGTGCGTAGAAACAGCGCGCGTTCGGCTGCGGCGCTCGGTTTGGCACCGGTTGAGAAGTAGATATAGGCCGGGTTGCGCTCGAGCACGTGACGGGTGTTGTAGTTGCGTTCCTTCCAGTACACCCGGTGTCCCAGAATGTTCTCGGGCTCGTGAGCGATGACCGCGTCGGTCAGGCCGAGCATGTCGAGCAGGTTGCGGTCGGAGAAGTACCCGACCGCACCGATGGTCGTACAGCAGAACCAGTCACTCTCGGAAAGGCTCGAATTGAGCCAGCGGCCGGTGGAACGCATTTTCGTGACCAGCCCCTGCTCAAGGTACTTGTTATGGTTTATCTCGCGGCGCACGCTCTTGCCCGGCGTGAACGGGCCCCAGAAGGTCAGGCCGGCGATGCCGAGCAGGAGAACCGGGACAGTCGGCCGCGGCAGGCGGGTGAGCCAGAGGCTCTCGGCGAGGACGAAGTAGAACAGGAAGTAGACGGGGACGAAGAACCGGTAGATGCGCAGCACGTCGCCGCCGACCGCGACCGTGTAGAGCGCATGCACGCCGACTACCAGCAGGGCAAGGAAGAGAGGCGCACCAGGGGCACGGTGCCGGTTTCTGAATACGATGACTGCCGGTACGAGCAGGCCCAGGCCCCAGAAGCCGTACGCCTTGTAGAAGCCCACCAGGTAGTCAATGCCGGACTCCAAGTACGTTGCGGCCAGGCCGGTCTTGGCATAGAAAGTGTTGGGGAAGAGGTAGCCGTAGTAGGTCAGGCGCCAGACATACAGCGGAGCGACCAGAACGAAGAAAGGAACCACCAGCGCGAGTGCGTGATGCGGGAGTCGGGCGCGCAGCTCCGCCTCACGGCTGAGTATGCGGCGGGTGAGGAAGTGAAGAACGAGGAGCGCAAGGAACAACGCGCCCTCGGGCCGCGTCAGTGCCGAGAGCCCGAGCAGCAGCGAGGCGGCGACGAACTGGGGCACGGGTCCGCGTCGCGTCCCTGCATCCGCCACGAGATAGACATAGCAGCCGGCAGCGACCAGCAGGCTGAACAGACCGGACTCCATGCCGCTGACACACCAGTAGGCGAACGAGCCGTTGGCGGAGAGCAGCAGCACGGCAAAGGGGGTCAGGTGTGCAGGGCCGGTCGAGAAGCGGCGCATGAGCAGGAAGAATATCGCCAGCACCCCGACGCCGAAGAGCACGCCGAGGATCTGG
>CAZQFS010000039.1:0-23621 GCA_964592755.1 uncultured bacterium
GCCCTCGTTCTCGAGGTCATTGCGAAAAACCACATCCTCAAGGTCTTCGGCTACCATCCGGCCAAGGTCTTCGACGACGAACTGACCAGGATGATGAGCAAGTCGCCCATCATCGACCCGTTCATCACCAACGACCAGGAGTGACATCTGGTCCCGACCTATGCCATCATCGTCGGCCACGGCGACCTGCCCGCTGCCCTGCTTGCGGCGGCGGGCTCGATCGTCGGCAACATTGAGGGCGTAACGACGCTTGCCAATCTCGATTCGTCGGCCGAGGAACTGGATGCGGCGCTCGGCCGGTTGATTGACAGGCATCCCGACGGCAACGTGCTCGTGTTCGTCGACATGTATGGCACAAGCTGCGGCACGTCGGGTGCGCGCCTCGAACAGCGGCACAGCAATGTCGCGGTCATCTGCGGCGTCAATCTGCCGATGCTCGTTCGATTCTTCGCCTACCGCACGCGCAAAGAGTTCCGTGAACTCGTTACGTTCCTGCGCGACACGGGCCGGGCCGAGGTTCGTCTCACGCAACCCTGACCCGCCTGATGCGCGGGCCGGATGTTCCCGCCGGTTCGGCATACCGGGAACGATACTTGCGGAACTGAACAGCAAAGGGGCGGCGCCAGAACGCGCCGCCCCTTAAGGTCGGGGTGGAACTCGAGCCTAGCGAGTCAGGACGAGTTTGGTCTCGAACTCAGTGTTGCCCGAGCCGATGCGGCAGAAGTAGATGCCGGGGCTTAAGAGCTTGCCGGCCTGGTCGCGGCCATCCCACGTGGTCCCGGTCAACGTGCGCACGTGACGCCCGCTGTTGTCGAAGATAGACACGGAAGGAGTCGAGGACTCAATGCCCCGGGGATTCAAATCGAAGCGGACTGAGTTCGTGAACGGATTGGGCCAGGCACGGATTGCCCGGGCTACGACGCGGCCCGGCTGTTCGGCGATACCGATGCTCGGGTCGACAGTGGTGTACTTGATTGCCCGGCCCGGGACCAGCGGCGCTGCGCCCCGGTGGTAGATGCCGTCGAACAGGCACTGAATCGCGATGGTCATGCTCGGGTCCTGGATACCCGCGGTCATGCTGGTGTAGCCGTTCGCGGTCAGGTACTGAACGAGCAGGACGTTGTCGCCGGTCGGCGTGTGGACGGTCGTGTCGTAGACGATGAGCTCGTACTTGTCCCACTGGTCGCGCGCGCCGTAGTAGTGGACGCTGTCGTACTCAATGATGAAACGATGGTTGGCCGCATCATGGTAGTACCAGACACTGTTGCCGTAGGGCGGGTACAGGTCGTCCCAGACCAGGCAGACGACCGCGGGCATGCTGGTCGTCGGCAGTGCGGTGTTGGTGTATGATGAGCTGGTCGTGTAACCGGGCGCAACCCAGCCGTTGCCGCAGATAGACAACTGGCCGTAGGTCTGTCCGTAGTAGTTCCAGACGAATCCGGTCGGCAGGTCAACCTGTACGGTCTGGTCGTCAGATAGAGTCAGCCTTGTCCCGCGGTCGCGGATTTCGACCCAGGAGAACTCAGGGTGCTGCGCATACTGGACATCGACGTCGTCGTACGCCCAGTAGCGTGCGGGCTGACGCGGCCCGTCCGGGACCGGGTCAACCGGCCGCAGCTCGCCGATGACCACGGTGAAGCTGAGCGTATCGCTGTAGTTGCTTCCGGTGATGAACAGGGTCAGTGGTATCGGAGTCTCGGGCTGAATCGAGGAGCTCACCTCGGCGACATAGGCGTCTCCGATGACGCTGCCGCCTGGAACGATGTCTCCGTAGGAAGACGTGGAGTCGGTCAGAACAAACCGGGCATCGCCGGAGCGAAGCAACCCGGTGACGCTGTTTGCCGCTTCGTTACCGACGTTGCGGATTGCGGCGAGCAGCTCACCGGTCTCGCCCGGGTCAAACCGGCCGTTGCCGTTGCCGCCGGGCGGCGGGTCGTTGACCGTGCGCTGGCCGAGCACGCAGTACGGGCCATTGGCATTGCTGATGAGAGTGACGTCGTCGGCGAAGACCTTCGCCCACGGCGTCCCTCAGCCGCTATAGGTGTAACTGAACAGGGCGACTTCGACCCGGGCGACTTCGTCCGGGTTCACGCCCTGCAGGTTCTGGCTGAGTTCTTCGGCGATGTTCAGGGTGTATTCGTTCCAGGAGGGGTCGGTGATGCGGTACAGGCTCAGGACTCCGGTCGGAACCCAGTTGGCGTAGGTGGAGTAGAAGTAACGGGTCTCGCCCAGGACCGCGTCTGCATTGTTGAGGTAGCGGACGCTGAAGCAGGCCGCAGGCCAGCAGGTCGACGAGCCGCCGGCCTGCTCGAAGCTGGCCCAGAATGACAGCTCGAGTATCGTGCCGGGTACTTCTACGGTCTGGCTGAGCCGGGCCCAGCCCGGATTGTCGTACTGGTAGGTCTGAGCCTCGAAGTCCGGGTCCGGGTGATAGCCCGCATCACGGCTCGCAGAGTGCGTGCCCGAGCCGCTGTCCAGATAGGTCCAACCGACGGTCAGTTCCTGTTCGAAGTCACCATTGGTAAGCATGTTCTGGCCGGAACTGACCGCCAGAACCAGGAGCGGAATGAGTAAGAGCTTCTTCAAGAGACCTCCTTACAGGTCGGTTACATTATCGCGGCCAGGAGCCTGTTGTCAATCAGAGACAAGAGCCCGGCTTGGTTCGGGGAGCTTCTGTATGGGTTGCCTGTTTCCGGCGGCATAGACTACTTCATGTGGCAGGTTCCGCCGCCGTGCTTCTTGAAGTACTTCTGGTGGTAGTCTTCAGCAGGCCAGAAGGTCGAGGCAGGCACAATCTCGGTGACAACAGGACGCTTGAGCCTGCCCGACTGGTCGAGCTTCTGTTTGGAGGCGAAAGCGGCGGCCTGCTGCTCGGGCGAGTGGTAGAATACTGCGGAGCGGTACTGGGAGCCCTTATCCGGGCCCTGGCGGTTCCTGGTTGTGGGGTCGTGCATGTTCCAGAACCGGTCAAGCAACTGGTCAAAGGTCACGACCGACGGGTCGAAGACGACCTGGACCGCCTCGGCATGGCCGGTCTTGTCGGTGCAGACCTGCTTGTAGGTCGGATTGTCGGTATGGCCGCCGGTGTAGCCGACCGTGGTTGAGACCACACCGTTGACCTGGTCGAATGCTGCCTGAACTCCCCAGAAACACCCGGCCGCGAATGTCGCGGTCACAGTCTTGCTCACAGTTACCTCCTTGGGCACGCCGACATCGGCGCGCGACAAGCCAATCGCCAATGCGGCCAACAGCCAGAGATTCTTCATCGTCCATCATTAGACTCAGTAACCGGCGGCGGGGTGTGGAGCGTGGGGTCACTTACCCGCGCCACCGGTAGAGTTCGAGCGGGATTCGGCCGTCGTCGGTGAACCTGATGCCCTCGGTTTCGAGGGCCCGGCGCTGGACATCGCAGCCTTCGCCGGTAAGCGAGATAGCGCCTTTGCTGTTGATAACCCGGTGCCAGGGCAGGCCTTCTTTGTCTGACAGCGACCGGAGGGCCCAGACGACCTGGCGTGTGGCCCGCCGGTCACCGGCCATCGCCGCAACCTGGCCATAGGTCGCGACGCGGCCGGCAGGAATGCTTCTGATTACTGCTACGATGCGGTCGGTGAACGAGTCGGTCATGGGTCAGGCTACGCCGCGACCCGGGGTAAGTCAAGCACGGGCCTTCTGGTTTTGACCTTTGCCCGCGCCGGCGTAGAATAGCGCGCCGTATACAAAAGGAGAAACCATGCAGAGATTCGTCGTCCTTATGTCTGTACTTTGTGCCGTCGCCTCAGCCCAGCCTGAGTCGTGGGACAAGGTGATGATGGCGCCGGCTGTCATGCCCATGGACCTGTGCTTCCTGGCCGATGGTCAGCATGGCTGGTTTGTCGGCTCGGCCGGTGCAGGCGGAGAGGTCATTTCCGCTATCATGACCACCGCTGACCGGGGTGAGACCTGGCGGCAACTGCCGTTTCCGGATTCGAACAGCGCGAGCCTGGGCGGCGTGTTCTTTGTCTCGGCGGACAAGGGCTGGGTCGTGGGCGGTTCCGGTTACATCAGTCGCACGACCGATGGTGGTGCGACGTGGACGCGGCAGACAAGCCCGGTCAGCCGCAAGCTGGGTCGGGTGCACTTTGTGTCTGAGCAGACCGGCTGGATAACCGGCGGCTGGAACGACGGCGGCCAGTACCTTGTGCTCAAGACCACCAACGGCGGGACGACATGGCAGAACCTGAGCTTCGGCTCGGACTGCTACTCTTGCGAGGACATCTGGTTTGCGGACTCGCTCAACGGCTGGCTCGTGGGCCAGAACACGTCCATCAATCCCTTTATCCAGCACACAACCGACGGCGGGGCGACGTGGAGTCTGCAAAGTGCGCCGATACCGACAGGCAACGGGCCGGTGTCGTCGGTCTGCTTCCCCACCCCGAACGTCGGCTGGGCCGTGGTTTCAAGTATCTACCAGTCGCCTTCCGGTACGATTCTGCACACGACCAATGGCGGGGATTCGTGGTATGTTCAGGGCTCAACCGGCCTGCACTACAACTACGCGCTCGACGCGCCCGATACCCTGCATGTGGCGATTCTCTCGACCCAGGTGCTGGGTACTACTGTGGGCCGCGTGGTGGTGAGTACGAACGGCGGCCAGAACTGGTCAAGCTACAACCTGCCGACCTACAGCTACGGCTACGGCTGCCAGTACCGGGGGAGTCATGTCTGGGTCGTACAGGACTACAGCCAGGTCGTGCACAGCCCGAGCAACGGCTCGGGGTTGGACTGGCAGTTCTACGCGCCGATGTGGCAGGCAGCGGACTGGAGCTCTGCCCAGAACGGCTGGCTCGTGGCCGGCTCTTCGACCGGCCCGGGCTACTGCTATCGCACGACCGACGGCGGGGCGACGTGGGCGCGGGACCGCAATGCACCGGGTGGGGTGCAGGTGCAGTTCACCGATGAGGACCACGGCTGGATGCTGCAGGAAGGCAACAGCGCCCGGGTATCCAGGACCACAGACGGCGGCCAGAACTGGGCCCAGTTCAGTGTCGGTACGTCGAGCTGGGTTGGACGGATGTTCTTCGCCACTCAGGACTCGGGCTGGGTCTGTGGCAGTCAGGGCACGATGCGTGTGACCGCGAATGGCGGGGCGACGTGGAGTGCGCAGAACCTCGGCACCTCGAACTACTGCGAGGACGTATTCATGCTCAACTCGAAGACCGGCTGGGCCGCAGGTGGCTACGGCGGTGGCAACGCGTTCATCCGCCACACGACCGACGGCGGCGCCAACTGGCAGACCCAGAACCCGGGCGGCAGCGCGCACGTCAACCGATTGTTTTTCCTGGATGCGCAACTCGGCTGGGCCGGCTGCTATGGCGGGACGGTTCAGCGGACAACAGACCGCGGCCAGACCTGGAGCATCGTCGGCTCGGTGCCGCACTTCTACCTTGAGGCGCTGCTGTTCACCGATGCGCAGACCGGCTGGCTCGCGGCCGGCAATGCCGGTGGCAGTCAGCCGGGCGAGGATGGCCGCGGCTTCATCTACAGAACCACCAATGGAGGCATCACGTGGCAGCAGGAATACGCAGCCGCGTGGCCCCGTGGCTGGGTACAGGACTTGAACCACCAGCCCGGCGGTATGCTCTGGGCCTGCGGCAATCACTCAGGTCTGCTCAAGGCACTGCCACCCCAGGGAGTGGAGGCTGATTCGCGCTCAAACGCGGAGTTGTTGACGCTGCGTGCCCGGCCCAACCCGGTGTCAAACCGGATGCGGCTGGACTACTCGCTGCCGACCGAAGGGCAGATGAGCATTGTCGTCTACAACGCGGCTGGTACGCTCGTCAACGTGGTGGCATCGGGTCGCCAGGCTGCGGGCAGGCACAGTCTTGACTGGCAGGCAGACGGCTTGCCACGAGGCATCTACCTCTGTCGTCTTGCGACCGGGCAGGGCGCGCAGACGGTCAAGTTCTGTCTTCAGTAGCAGCCCTGACAGGCCGGCTCGCATCCTTTGACCTGAACACCGGTCAAAGGTAATATAGCTGCTTCCGCATAGAAACTGCCGGCGTCGCAGGCGGCAGGAAGTTCGTAAACAATGAAACAGGAGCGTCCATGAAGAACCTTCTCCCAGCAGTATTCACGCTGCTGTCGGTCACTGCCTTGCCCGCACTTGCCCGGCCGCATTACGACATGGGTCCGGCCCGGCAGTTCACACCCCTGGCCGGCGAAGAGGCCAACTACGTCCAGTTCTCCAACGGGTACGTCATTGATACCCGCATCGGCGAGCCGCCTCTGCCCGAGGAGCTCAGGCTGGAGCAACCGGTGGCCGCGACGCAGTATTTCATCGTCCAATTCACCGGCCCGATTGAACAGGCATGGGTGTCGCGCCTGAGTGAGCAGGGCATCGGCGTGTTCGGCTACCTGCCGCACTACGCGATGCTCGCGCGACTCAGTCCCGGTCAGGTCGAGTACGTTTCTTCACAGCCGTTCGTCCGCTGGGTCGGGCTGTTCCAGCCGGCGTACAAGCTGGAGCCCGGACTGCTCGACAGGCCGGACATGAAGCGCGTCGTCATCCTGGCGATGCAGGGCGAAAGCCCGGCCGCCATCGTCGACGAAATCGAGTCACAGGGCGGCGTGGTTGAGGGGACAATGACCTCGAACTTCGGCACGACCATCACCGCCGCGCTGGACCCGGCCGGTATCGCGGCGGTCGCGCGCCTGAGCCAGACGTTCTGGATTCAGGAGTTCCGCGAGGGTTCGTTCTGCAACAACACGTCGCAGTGGGTGATGCAGAGCGGGTACCTGGCCTCGTCACCACCGGATACGAGCATGGCAGCGCGGCCGGTCTGGCGCAATGGCGTGCGCGGCCGCGGGGTCATCATGTCCGCGACCGACACCGGTCTGAACACCGGCCATGACATGTTCCGTGACCCGTTGCTGTCGATAACCCCGCCGGGCATCTGGCCCGACCACCGCAAGGTCGTGGCGTACAAGCGATTCGGCTCGGCCGATGTGAGCGAGGGCCAGTACCACGGCAGCCACGTGGCCGGCACTATCTGCGGCGACGACTCGGTGACCGGCGGCTCAAGCTACTACGACGGCATGGCCAAAGACGCGCGATACTACTTCGTGGATATCACCAACGGCACCAGTTTCCTCGTGCCGACCGACCACACCCCGATGTGGGACACGGTCTATGCGGGCCGGGGCCTGCCAGACTCGGTCCGGCCGGTCAAACAGCATTCCGGCTCATGGGGCTGGTCCAATTCTCAGGGGAACTACCTGATTCAGGATGCTTCGACCGATGCGTTCGCCTGGGCGCACAAGGACTTCATGAATCTGATGGCCGCAGGCAATGAGACTTCGACTCGCCGGCTGCGCAATCCCGGCATTGCCAAGAATGTCCTGACCATCGGCGCGACGAATCGCGGCACCAGCTCGAATACGATTGCCAGCTTCTCCAGCCGCGGACCGACGCAGGACAACCGCATCAAGCCCAACGTCGTGGCGCCGGGCGTGGACATCTGGTCGGCCAACCGCACCGGGACCAATACCTACGCGGAGATGTCCGGCACTTCCATGGCCACGCCCACCGCGAACGGTACGGTCGGCCTGATGCGCTGCTATCTGCAGGAAGGGTACTACCCGACCGGCACGCCCGAGCCGCAGAACCGCATCTCCTACATCAGCGCGGCCCTGCTCCGCTCGATGGCGATGGTGTCGGCCGACCCGAACGTCGGCTCGTACACCGTGCCGAGCTTTGACATCGGCTGGGGTCGGCTCGACGCCGACTCGGTGCTCTACTTCGCGGGCGACGCGCGCAAGCTCATCATCATGGACGACACCATGGGTCTCGCCACCGGCGAGTTCAAGGAGGTGCGCTTCCGCGTCAACTCGTCCATCCCGCTGCGCGTGTGCCTGGCCTGGACCGACACCGCGGCCGCGCCCAGTGCCAACCCGACTCTGGTCAACGACCTGAACCTCGAACTCATCGCGCCCGGCGGCACCGAGTACCGGGGCAACAAGTACTCGGGCGGCCAGTCCCAGCCCAATCCAGGCACCTGGGACGCGGTCAACGTCGAAGAGTGTGCGCGCATCAACGCGCCGGATACGGGCGAGTGGGCTATCTGGGTCGGCGCGCAGAACGTCGCGACCGGCGCGAACCAGCCATTCGCCTGGACCATCACCGGCGACGTCGCACCGGTCGCCCTCACCCGTGACGCCAGCGCCCGCGCCATCCTCGCGCCGGCCGGGCAGGTCGATTCCGGCCTGGCAGTGGTGCCGCAGGCAGTGGTGCAGAACCTCGGCGTCGGGCAGGAGACGTTTGACGTTGAGTTCCTCATCAGCTCGGGCTACGCCGACACGCAGTCGGTGACGCTCGCCGCCGGCGTGACCGACACGGTCAGCTTCGCAGGCTGGACCGCGCAGCCGCTGGGCGTGCAGCAGGCCCGTGCCAAGACACTGCTATCCGGGGACCAGAACCCGGCCAACGACATGGTGTCGAACGCGTTCGAGGTCATTCCGCTCACCGGCATCGAGGGCGGCACCAGCCTGCCGCGCGAGTTCGCGCTTGGCCGTTCGAGCCCGAACCCGTTCCGCACCGGCACGACTGTGCGCTACACCCTGCCACAGGCGGCAGATGTGGTCGCCCGGGTCTACTCGGCCAGCGGCCGGCTCGTCACCACCCTGCAATCCGGCAGGCAGCGGGCCGGCTACTACTCGCTGGCCTGGAACGGCACGGACGCGAATCGCGGTCGAGTCGGTCGCGGCGTCTACTACCTGCGGCTGCAGGCCGGCCCCTTTACCGGGGCAGAGAAACTGGTCTTGACAGACTAGGAGCCAATCAGAGAACTGGCGCTACCGCCCGGGTGAGTTCGACGGCCGGTGTCGGCGAACCCGGGCGGTGCGCTCAGTCGGCCGCGCCTGATTGCGGGCAGGCCGGTTGCGGCAAGGCCCGGCCACATGGTCATCATGCCGGCCCACAAACCCCATGCCTTGAACCCAGGGAAGCGGTACGAGACGATGCTTGTCATGGTCAGGACCTGGTGTGGGGTCACTCAAGTGCTTTGCCGAATCCGAGGGCTGTACCCGTTCGATGACCGGCAAAACGGCGCAGCGAAAGCCGGGGCCAAAGCCGCGCACAAGACCGCAACAAGAAGCAACTTCAAGACCCGCACGACAAGACCGGCAACTGCTTAAGCATCTGCTCAGCCAATGGCTTAAGCAACTGCTCGGGCCACAGCTCGGGCCAAAGCTCAAGCAACCGCTCGCGGCAATGCTCGACGCAGAGCCCGAAGCAAAGCCCGGCTTGAGGCCAGAAGCAAAGCCCGGCTGACAACCCGGCCAAAAACGCGCCCAGATACCGTCTAGGGAACGGCCTCCGGGCAGCCGGGGGGTACGGAAAACTGAGGAAAAACCGGCAAATCCGACACAGAGAGCCGTATAACTCAGCAAGGGCAAAGGGACGCGACCGAATTGCCCGGCAATTCCGTGTGGCTATGACACGTCTACTTGAACAGCAGCCCGGCCCACTTGTACACGCCCTTGCTGACGAGATGGAAACGCTCGCGGGGGACATTGAGCTTGCCGCGAATCCTGCGGGCCTTGTTCAGGTCGGCCCTGGCGTGCCTCTTCTCAAGCTCTTCCCACGACCTGGCAAACGGGATGCCGTCGGGCACGGTCTCGGAATCCACGACCGACCTGAGCAGGGCCGTGAACCCGGCGATGCCGACTGATGCCGGTGCCACGACCTCGACCGCGGCCTGAACGCGACTGTCGCGCCAGAGCGCCTGGACCCAGTCGCCAAGCTCAACCGGGCCGCCATCCTTCTTGTGCTCAAGATACCACTCGGCCTTCTCAGCCATCCACCACTCGAAAGCGTCGGCCAGTTCCTGCTGGTACGCCACCTCGCCGCACTCCCAGCGGTTCTTCACCTTCCACTGCTCGTCCCAGCGGCGCTTGTACACCGGCTGCTCGATGCGGCGGATGTGCTCGTTATCACGGATGGCGGCCAGCCGCTCGCGCCACAGGCGATTGGACCGATCCGTCAAATCCGACGGAATCAGACCTGTCGCTTTGGCGAAATCGCCCTCGGCTTTCTGCCACAGGCGATAGGGCCGGTGGTCCTTGTCGAGCGGCTCGGGTAGACCATCACCCTTGCCCTCTCCCTTCAAGGGAGAGGGACCGAAGCCAACTGCCGGATGGTCCTCAGGCAGCAGGCCATAGGCAGCGTAGACCAGCCAGTCCATCTCCTCCTGCAGGGCAATCATCTCGCTTCGCAGCCTCTCGCGCTCGGCGACCACGCGGTCATAGGCCTGCCTCAGCTCCTCGGCCGAGCCGAACGGCCTGCCGATGGCCGAATGCGGCTTCTCGTAGCCGGGCAGAGACGAGTTCCACTCATGGTAGGCCTCGCCCGGCTTCTCGAACAGCTTCTTCATCGCCAGGCGTGGCAGAACCTGGCCCCGCTTCCAGCACTCCTCGGCCAGCTCAGCCAGCCGCTTTGCCAGGGGATTCCACTCGCCCCGCAGCGCCTGCGCCACCTTGTCCGGCACCGGCAACTGCTCCACCTTCCCGCCCGCGAAGACGTAGTAGGTGTCCTTCTCGGGCTGCTCTGACTCCCGCTTACAGAAGCACACCTGCTTGAGCCAGAACAAAGCGGCGGAGGAGTTGAGCAAGGCGCTTGCCGCGTGGAAGGCAGCTTCATCGATTGCGGACGGCAGCTTGATGACCGGCGAGTCCCGCTCGAAGATGCGCGGCGAATGCCAGTACACAAAGTGCCCATGGGTTGCGATTTCGCAGAAGGTGATGAAACGAGGGGTGCTGTACTTGTTCGCATTCATGCGCTCGTACGCGTACCACGGCCGACCGAGTTGCTTGAACGTCTTGTTGCCAAATGACAGCCGGCTCTCAAGGAAAGGCTTGAACGGCCGCAGGTACTCCAGCAGGTGGGCACCTAGTTCTCGCTCGGACAGAATGTGTCCTGTGGTATCGTAAGTTAGCGCGATGACGGACGCTGCCACAAGCGACCAGTTGCGTACTTCATCTCCTTCTTGGAAAGGAAGTAGGTTCGGCGCAGACAGGCTGTTCCGGCGGGCTATGTCAGGCGTGATGATGAACAGCGGGTCCGCGTTGGTCATGGTGCAGACGCCCACCTCGCCCTCTATGAAGGTCGAAAGCCGTGCAGGCATGGTGTCGAGCGTCGTCAGTGTTCCGGCGGCACCCGCACCCAGCTTCCAAGGATGCTGCGCCATGTCCTTCCTCGTCAGTCCCGCCACGGCGACCCCTGCGTCTGAGTAGCCGACGCTATCATGCTGCTGCTCCAGCGTGTGCCAGACCTTGGACTCTTCAGGTGGCGTGCGCAGGTCGCCACCACCGGGAAGCAGGGCCGCAATGCGGATTGGCGCCTTCGGGTTGGGTTTCGTGTTCGCGCCAAAGAGCAGGCATGTCGGCGTACCGTGGCCGGGGAACATCAGGCCGGAGCAGTCCACAACCTTCTGGAGGTCTATCTTGGTGAAGAACTGCTCGACGAGCGGTTTGCCGAACTCGCGTTTGGCAAAGGCGTTGGAGACGATGAAGCCGAGTTCGCCGCCGGGTTTGAGCAGGCCAAAGGACAGCGGGAAGAACGGCACGAGCAGGTGGTACTTCATGTGGCAGTATGGCTGCCAGCGTTCGCGGTAGAGTTCGCGCTTCTTTGGGTTGCGGGCGGTGACAAAGGGCGGGTTGCCGACGATGATGTCGAAGCCACCCTCACCCTTGCCCTCTCCCTTTAAGGGAGAGGGGAATCGAGGCAAGGATGCCTCTCGCACAGAGGAGGAATCGGGGTAGAAGACCTGGGGGAAGTCTATGCGCCAGGCGAAGTTGAAGGGCGCGTCGAAGCTCGCGCCTTCGAGCTTGCGCAGCTTCTGCTTGAAACCCGGGTCCACGCGTTTGGCCTCAAGCCGGGCCCGGTTAGTCCTGGCCTTGCCGAGTGCCTTGAGCGCACCTTCAAGCTGTTCAGTCTCATGGGCGATGCGCTTCCGGCTCTCGGCTTCGGACTTGGACTCGCCGAACATCCCAGCCAGGGTCGAGTCTTTCTGGCGAAGCTCCTTCAGCTCGTCTTCGATGACCGCCTCGCTGACGGTCAGGCGTTTCTCGAGTATTTCAAGCCTGAGCTTGCGCTTGAAGTCCCAGCTCTTGGCTTTGTGCAGCCGTTCGCCCAGGCGGTGGATGGTATCGAAGAGCTTCTGGTGCTTGTTTTCCCTCCCGGGCAGGATGACAACCGGCACGCCGCAGATGTGGTCGTGCAGGCTGTCGCCGCGCCTGAAGTTCATCTCCAGGTTGGGCAACTGGGAGATTTCGGCAATCGCCTCGCAGAACCGTTTGCGGTCGGCCTGGAACGGGTCAACGCCAAGGTCATAGTCCACGACGAGCGAGAGCCAGAGCCGCAACATGCAGATTTCAATGGCCTGCTGCTGGATGTCCACGCCGAACAGGCAGTTCTCGATGATGTCGGCTTTGGTCTGGTGCAGCCATTTGCGGTCTTTGGCCACCGGGTCCACGTAGCCGTTGGCCGCGGTCTGGGCCAGCCGGCGCAGGTTGGTGAGTTCGTGGAGCAGCCCGACCATGAACGCGCCCGAGCCGACTGCCGGGTCGCAGCAGCGCAGGGGCTTGACGAGCTCCAGGAGGCGCGTGCCCTCTTCGGGCGAGAGGAGCTGCTTCAGGGTTACCAGCTCCTCCCGGTCCAATCCGTCGGATGGGTCCAATCCGACCAATTGCCGGAGGCGCTGCGGCCAGTCGGCACCGGCAAGCCTTGGCTGCAGCCACTGGTACAGGACTTCGCGGCAGATGAAGTGGACCACGATGCGCGGGGTGTAGTAGGAGCCGGTCGCCTTGCGTTTGTCCGGCGCAACCGCGTCCGGGTCGGCCGATTCGGCATGGAGCACGATGGACTCGAACACCTTGCCGAGCATCTCCGGGTCAACCGCGACTTCCTGGTTGAGCGGCGTGTCCTCGCGCACGGTGAAGTTGAACGTTTCCAGGAAGTCATCGAACACCCGGGCAAAGGTCGCGTTGCGGATGGGCAGGGGCGGGTTGTCCCTGCGGCGTTTGGGTGACGGCTCGAACTCGTCGTCGTTGAACAGGCCGCCGTTCAGGAATGGCACGTAGTCCCAGCGGTCGAATGGGGTGCTGCCGGCGCTGCTCAAGGACCAGAAGAGCTTCTCCAGAAACTCCTCGTAGTAGCTGCAGTCGTCCGGCCTGGCCCGGTGCGGCTCAAAGCCCTCGCGGAGGAAACGCGCGTTCTGGTTCAGCCAGCCACGGTTCTGGACGAAGTACAGGAAGATGAGCCGCTCCAGGAGCAGTTGGGCACGTGAGTACGCCTCGGTCGGGCCGAGCGCGGCCAGGTCGTGGCCGATGAGCTCAAGCGCTTTGTCAAACTCGACGAAGAACCGGCGGGTGAGCGGTTCTTTGTCGAAGGCCGCAGCCCAGGCTTTGACCCAGGCCGGTTTGTCCTCGGTGTCTTCCGGCCAGACGAGGTGGGGCAGGTTCTCGGTGACGACCGTGCGATAGGGCTGGCCTTTCTGCCAGCCAAAGGTAGCCAGCTTCGCCTCGTTGACCCTGCCCGTGCCGAACGTATCGCGGAACATGGCAAAGACGTACTGCTGGTAGTTGTGGGTGCAGATGAAGAGGATGTTGTCGAGACGCCACGACGGCAGGTTGGCTTCTTTGCGCCGGGAGGCGACAAGCCGGCGCAGGACCGCGCGCAGGGGCGTGCCGAGACCTCGCGTCTCAAAGACCCTGGGCTCGTCAAACTCCAGCAGGAAGATGCCCCACGGCTGCTGGTCACGGCCGAGCATCTGCAGCTCGTAGGCCTTTGCCTTGTGGTTTGTCGCCGCAGTGCCGGCTTCGTCCTCGCTCCACTCGTAGCCGACGTCCGCGGCACGCGCCGCCTCAGGGTCAAGCTGCCAGCCCAGACCGTTGCGCAGCAGGCCGACCGCAAAGGAGCGGAAGTCGGCGGCGGCCCTGAGCGCGGATTCGAGGCGGTCAGGGCTGGGCATGGTTGATCAGACCGATCGGTCGGAGCCGACCGAGCGGTCGTAGGGCAGGGTGCCGCGGCACGCGGGAAACCCTGAGCATCCCCAGAACTGCGCCCCGGCGCGAGCACCTTTGCGGGCCGTGCGCAGGGCCATGGGCTTGCCGCAAAGCGGGCAGGTGGGCAGAGTCTGATCCGACCGATGGGACCGATCAGTCGGATTGGTCATGGCTCGCTGCCGCTCCGCGATGCGCGCGGCGGCGAGCGTCTCGGTGTAGCCGCCCCGCTTGACAAAGTCGCGCTCGAGGGCCTTGACTTGCTGGTCGAGCAGGTAGTTGGCCTGGTGAATCAGGCAGATGAGGGCATTGGCCACGACCGCAGGGTCGGGGGAGCTGAGCCAGGCGGAGTAATCGGACTGATCGGTCGGATTGGACCGATCGGTCCGATGAGCCTTGCCCACCGCGCGCACGGCCAGCGCCTTCGGGTCGTCCTTGGCCCACTGCTTGAGGCCCCGCTGACGCAGGAAGTCCTCGTAGTCGAGCAAGAGCTCGTCGAGGCTGGCCCGGGCCACGTTCACGAGCCGGAGTTCGGTCTGGCTTGAGGTCGCCGATGCCCGGCTGCCTTCGGCGATGTTCTGCCGGCCCGAGCGGGCCGCCTGAGTCATCTGGTCGCGGGTGCGCGAGTGCGGGTCTACAAAGCGCTCGCAGAACGTAACCGTGGCGTCGTAGATGATAGTCGCCACCTGGAACGACCGCAGGTCACGATAGCCGCCGCTCGGCCGCAGGCGCCCGGTCAACTAGCCAACCTCCAGCCAGCAGACGAGCTCAGGCTTGAGCGAGAGCGGCAGGCCTCGGTCCCGCATCAGCTTGAGCACCCTTGCCTCAATCGCCTGGAGCTCGGGCTTGAGCGCGGATACGCCCAGCTTGACCGCACGCGGCTCTGACGGCTCGCAGCGCACCGCTTGCCAGGTTTCCTCGATGCCGTCGTGTATCGCGCCGGATTCGCGCTCGCGGAAGTACCAGCGGACCTCAGACGACTTCTTCTCGGTGTCGTTCCAGATACGCCAGGCGCAGAAGATGCCGGGTTTCACCTTTGCCGGACCCGCCCGGCCCGAGAAAAGCCGGCGCGGCAGGTCGGGAAGGCCTGCGTACAGGTCCGGATGCTCCCGCTCGATGCGCTCGAGTTCCAGCCTCAGTTTCTCCTCGGCGCTCTCCTGGCCTTCGTAGGCCTCGTTGAACTCCTTCAGGGTCATGTCCGGGTCGTCGGGCGTGAGCAGTGCTCCTTCGATACCGAGCGCGGCATTGATGCGGAGCACCTTGCCGGTGACGCGACGGAAGAGCCCGAGAATGTCCTCAAGGTCATCGGGCGGCAGGAAGTTCCAGAAGAACACCTTGCGGTCAAGCGTCCCGGGCCGCTCGAGGCGGCGCTCGATTTCGGGGTCGAGACGGCGGTCAACACGGCCGATGCGCTGGATGAGCCGCACCGGGTTCCAGTGCAGGTCGTAGTTGATGATGAGTGATGCGTCCTGCAGGTTCAGACCCTCGGACAGCACGTCGGTCGAGATAAGGATGTTTATTGGCTGCTTCAGGTACTCGTCCACCTGGCCCGGCTCGCAGTTGTAGTAGGGAGCGAACCGTTTGATGACTTCCTCGCGGTCCAGTTTGCGGGTAGAGTCAATTTCCTCGACGCCGGGCAGTCCGGCAACTTCCGCCAACTGGCGGCGAAGGTAGCGGGCGGTGTCCCGGAACTCGGTGAAGATGGCGACCTTCTGCCCCCGGATGTCCGGAGCACCTTGTTCCGGTTCGCCGGTCAGAAGGGAGAGCAGCTTCTGGAGCTTGTCGTCCTTGGCCGGGTCTTCTTTGTCCGCCGCCGTGTAGAACCGCTTGGCAATCTTGGCCAGGAACTCGAGCAGGACGTTCATGTCCTCGACCAGGTCAGCCAGCAGGCGGTCCATGTCGTGCTCGGCCGGCCGTATCTGCTGCGACTCGGGCAGGTCGTTCTCCTCTTCGTCCTCGGTTCCTTCAAGTTCGAGCCGCTCGCGCTGGTGGTCACGGATGCGTTTCCAGTAGCGGTCGTTGGCAGTGACCCAGCCGTCAAACTTGTAGGGAGCATAGGCTTTCAGGAACTGCGCCATGTTGGCCAGCAGGTCTTCAACCGAAGCCTCGAACGCCTTGTAGGAACTCTCCAGCCGCTTGAGCAGCAGGGTGCGTATCAGGCCGACAACCTTCCTTTGGTCCAGCAGCTTGCGCTCCTCGGGCTGGTCGCGCTTGTACGCCTCGGTGCAGTACAAAGCCAGACTCAGGAACGGCGACTCACGGTTGAACGCCTGTCTGATTTCCTCGTAAATGGATGCGTAGACCTTCCTGAGCGAGTAGTGAATCACGCGCGGCCGCTGCCGGACCGGGAACACCGGTTCGTTCGCCCGGCCTTCTTCTGACGCTTTGACGTACTTGCGGCTGCGCTGGATAAGCACCGACTTGAACAGCGGCTGCTCGCCGAGGAACTGCTCAACCGCGCGCAGGTCTTTCCAGTCGCCAAGCTGGATGGCGTTCTCGAACTGCCGGTCCGGTCCGGAGAAGATGCGCCGGTAGTCGTGCACGCCGATGCGGTTGAAATGGCCTTTGGCCGGCGCAAAGTAGTTGATCAGGTGGTACAGGTCGAGCAGGCTGTTGTTCACCGGCGTCGCCGTGAGCAGGAACACCTGCTTGTTCGGATTGCCCTCGCGCAGGAGGCGCGCAAGCAGCTTGCTTCGGTTGGACGACGGCGTGCGGAAGTGATGGGCCTCGTCGATGATGACCACGTCGGTGTCGCGGCTCAACTCGGCGAGCTTGTCCGAAGGGATGGTGTCGTCGCGGCCGAAGTCGGTGTGACGGCGCACGGAGAACAGTTGTCCGTACTCGGTACGGTAGATGTACTTGAGCAGCGGCTCGGGGTTCTTCGGTGACGGCTTCCAGTGACGCTCCCAGACGCTCTCCTGTCCCGACTTCGGCACGATGAGCAGGACGCGCTTGCGGTCGTGGACAAACCGCTCGAGCAGCATCAGGCCGATGTAGGTCTTCCCAAGACCCACGCCGTCGCAGACCAACGCGCCGCCCCAGGTCCGGCCCATCTCAATTGCGGTGCGGTACCCGTCCTGCTGGTACCTGGAGAGGCGGGGCCAGACCCGGCTTTCGCGTCGCTCCCAGTCGGTGACCGGTGCCTCGCGGCCGGAGAGGAACTCATACAGCGCCTTGGCATAGACCGCAAACGGCGAGAACTCGCGGGTGTGCCGCGCGATGATGTCTAATGCCTCATCGTTCAGCAGCTTCTCGTCGGCGTCTTTCCACATCCGGGCAAACCAGTTGGCCAGCTCCTTGATGTGAACCTGGTCGGTCGTGAGGAGGTTGAGTTCGACGTTGGTGTTCAGCCCGGGCCGGGTGAAGTTGCTCGAACCGACGACCGCAAAGTCTACCGGGTTCGGCGGAACCGTGCCGAAGATGTAGCACTTGGCGTGGAAACGCTCGCGGGTGTAGGCGCGGACTTCTATCTTCCGCGACGCAAGCGCAGCCCGCACCGCGTCGATGCCGGTGAGTGAGTCGTCTGCCGCTTTGCGCTCTTCCAGAGAGTCCTCGTTGAGCCGGGCAAACGCCGCGACGAGTTCCTTCCGCGTGGTGCGACCGGCGGCGTCGCCGAGGAGGATGCGGACCTTGCCGATTCTCTGCCAGAAGCCGTCGAGGGAAAGGAGCGAGCCCAGCTCGAAGAAGCCGGTCGCCACGTCGAGGTCCTTCGTAATCTGGGAGAGCTGGACGATGGCATCGCGCAGGGTGACTTCAACCTGGTTGTCGATGATGGTCGGCAGTTTGCGGGAGGGACCGCTCTTCACGCTGCCGCTAGTATAGGCCGGGTCAGGGTAAGGTCAAGTGGTCGAGGGGAAGCCGGGCAGGATTCGAGGAATCAGGGAGCCGGCAGCGCTGATTGGTCAGCGTTTGCGGTGTCGGGCCGTGAGTAGCGCGGGCTTGACGTCTGATGGTCGGCGTTGATAATCAGGTTGTGATTCGCCGAGGTGCCGGTCTGTTCCTGCTGCCTGCGCTGGTGCTGGCTGAGGTGTCGTTTCCGTCCATCAGGACCACGGTAGAACTGTCTTCCGACGGCAGCGCCCACATGGTGCAGGAGCTGACCTGCCGGTTCGAGGGCCGATGCAGCCAACTGCGCCTGACATACCCGGCCCAGTTCCCGCCCAGTCGGGTCACCTTCAACCGCATGTCTGAGCGGTCTGCGCGCAGTTATGGCGCGGCCACAGCAGTCGACTCCCGGTTCGAGAACGGTACTCTCAGCTTGAAGTGGCACCCGCGCGCCCGGGACGAGACCAGGCATTACGTCATCGACCTCACGGTCGAGACGGCGGTCCGGCGCTACGATGATGCGGCCCATGTGCAGACACCTGTTATCGGCCGCGCGCCCGGGCCGGTCGGGCAGGCCACAATCGAACTGCGCCTGCCACGAGCTTCGACCGGGCAGTTCCGGGTTTCCGACCGGGCAGGCGCCCACGGCACCATCAGCCCGGACTACACCACCGGGTTGCTGACACGCTCCGATTTGGAGGAGGGCGGCCGGCTGGTGATTGATGCCGTGACCGACCCTGAGGTTTTCAAGGACGTAGCGCCGCAACACGGACTGATGAAGGAGGCCGAGAACCAGATGGGATTCAAAGGCAGGTTGCCGGAACCCCGCGCAACCGGGCCGGTTCTGCCCTGGTATGTCGTGCTGATACCGCTGCTGCTGCCGCTCGGGCTGTTGCTAATCCTGTACCTGATGTACGGTCGCGAGCCGAGGGTCGGCTACGAAGTGCGGTATGAGCATGAGCCGCCGGACCGGATTCCACCGCTGGCCGTGCCGCCGATTGTGCGGCAGCAGGCGGACCTGACCGAGCTGCCGGTGCAGACCCTGGACGCGACCCTCGCGACCCTGGTTGATGCCGCGCGCCGGGGCGTGCTCGACATCATGCCCGGTGACCCGCAAACCGGTGAAGGACGCGGGTTCGTGCTGGCGCATCCGGACAAGCTCGGCGACCTGGATGAGCTGAGCAGGAAGGTCGTCGATTACTACTTCTCGAACGTAAGCCAGGGACGGGAGCTCATCACCGCCGGAGACATCCAACGCCACGCAGGCGAACAGCCGCAAGCTTTCCGGTTCTGGCTGAAGCTGATGAGCCAGGAGGGCCGGGACTGGTGGTGGAAAAAGCTGGGCGTAGAGTTCCTGGAGCCGGCCAGTTCGATGGCGTACCGGGTCCTCTGCTTCATTGCTCCGCCGGTCACCGCTGCCAGTTGGTTTTTCGTCCCTCTGGTTCTGCCCTTCTTCACCTGGGATGTGGACCCAAAGGTGCTCGCGGTGCCGGTTTTCCTGACCTTTCTGTTCAGTGGCGCGATGTACGCCTGCCTGGGACGCGTGATATTGCGATGGAGTCCGCCGGCGTACTACGAGCATCTGCGCTGGCAGAGCTTCCGGCGGTTCCTGGTCGAGTTCTCGGCCATCGAACAGGCCCCGATTGAGCTGTCAGCCATCTGGCAGGAGTACTATGTCTATGCCGTGGCCCTGGGCATCGGCGAGAAGTTCATGCACGGCCTGTCCAGCCCGACTGCCGGCACAGACCTGGCGGTGGACCTGGTGCCGTTTCTGACCGGGATGCCGGAAGGACAAGGGTTGGGCCGGGCAGGTCCGCGGCCGCATCCCGACACCGGTGCCGCACTCGGGACGGACACCAACCAGATCCTGGCTGCGTTCCGTTCCGGCTCCGGGTTGCAGGGAGAGCGGGCAGGCCGGCTGCGGCCGCTGCTGTTCTGGCAGGTCGGGAAAAGATAGCCGACGCCAGGGACGATACGTCCGGTTCCTGCCGCATCTGGTGGAATGTGCTGCCCTTGGAGCCGGTCGGCATGTGCATGGAGAGAACGAACGTGTATCCCTTGCGCTGCCAGGCCGGGCAGAGTCTGCCCGGATGTGGTGCAGCTTGAGGGTGGTGGTTCGGTAGCCGTTCAGGCGGGCGCAAGACCAGCGCTGCGGCCGGCCATGCCGGCACCGACGACGACAGTCACGCGAACTCCTTTCGGCGCGCTAGTCGTGCAGCCTGAGTTCTTTGATTTCCTCGGTGACGGCCTGGTGGGAGAGGCGGATTTCAAGGTAGGCGAGGATGCCGGCCCAGACCACGATGCCGAGCCCGAGGAAGAAGAGCACGAGCATCATGACGTCGAACACCGGCGCGACACGGGCCAGGCCGATGCAGAGCGAGGTGGCGGCGAAGATGGCCACGGCCAGGTAGAGCAGGCCACAGGCGTTGCGCAGCAGGGTCGCCCGCCGGACCAGTGTGTCAATCTGGTTGCGGATGCTCAGGCGTCGGACCGCGTCTTCTTCCGGCCGGACTTCCCGGTCCTCGGCGTTCAGGCCGCGGATGCGGTCTACCACACGGGCGAGCTTGTTCGACACCGAGAGCAGCAGCAGCCCGCACGCGGAAATCATGACCGCGGGCGAGACCATGGCCTGTATCAGGCTGAGCAGGTTCTCAGGCAGCAAGTTCAAAGGCATATCGTGGTTCAGGTCAGAATACCCGGCCCAGGACCCGAATCAAGCCGGACCGCCGGGCCCGCGCGCAAATGAGCAGGCGACTGTCCGCCTGACAGCCTCCTCGGTGTTCATCCGGCGAGTCGAGCCGCAGATGACTGCTGCCTTCAAGGGACCTTCCTTGGTTCGGGCGTCACCAGCGAGCGTACCCATTCGCGCTCGGCCCAGAGCGCGCAGCCGCCGCGCGTCTCCTTGAGCCGGTCGTGGTGCTCGCGGATGGTCGCCAGCAGGCGCGACTGCAGCGCGTCCTTGAGCGAGCTGTCTTTCAGGCTGGTGTCGGAGAAGGGCGCGAACGGGCAGGCTTCGACGCTGCCGGACGAACTGATGTGCACGAAACCGCGCCCCGCCGCCAGGCAGCCGCCGAACTGCTCCTCGTCTCCGGGGAAACCGATGAAGAGCGCCGGCAGTTCGGCGCGGAACCGGTCGAGCAGGCGGATGAGTTCGGCCTTCTGCTCGTGGGTAAGGCACAGGTGTTCGGTGCCGGCCCTCACCGGTACGTACTCGACGAAGAAGAACGCGCCGCAGCCCGCCCCGATGAGCCGCCGGATGAACTCAGGCGTGGTCAGCACCGCGAAGTTCTCCTGCGTCACGGTCAGGGAGCAGCCCCAGAAGATGCCTGAGCCCCGTACTCGCTCGGCCAGAGACTTGAGCCGCGCGTAGACGCCCTGCCCGCGCCGGGCATCGGTTTCGGCTTCGGCGCCTTCGATACTCGCCACCGCGATGAGGTTCTTCTGCTTGCGAAACCTCTCGACCCACTTGTCGTCAATCAGGGTGCCGTTGGTGAAGACCGGGAAGACGATTTCCGGGAAGTCGCGGGTGATGTTGATGATGTCGGGCCGCAGCAGGGGTTCTCCACCGGCAAGGAACACGATGCCGATGCCCAGCTCAAGCGCCTCTTCAAGCAGGCTTTGGAACCTGTCCGGCGCGAGTTCGCCTTCACCGGCGCGGCGCAGAGCGTGAGCATAGCAGCCCCTGCAGTTCAGGTTGCAGCGGTTAGTCACACTCACAATCACGACCGGCGGCACGTGGACACCTCTCCTCTCCCACTCGCGGCGGGTTGCCTCTGCCCGGCGCTGGTGGCGCAGGGTGCGGGCGAAGAAGAGCGCCTGGGCGGGGTGGCGCAGGGCATGTTGCGCGGCGCGTCGGAACAGGTCGCGCAGCTCTCGGTCAAACCGGTCGATGTAAGTCGGTTGCGAGTTCATCTTGAGGCGGCCGCTCGGACTACGGCGACGTCGAACAGCCCGGGTTTGTCACGGCACCAGATGGTAGCACATATCCGCGCGCTGCCAAGCCCGGCGTTTGACTCGGGCGCGCGGACCGGCTAGAGTAGGGCCATGGCAGATGAACTCCACGTCTACGACCCGGCCAACCGACAGGAAGGCGTCCTCGTCATCTACACCGGCGGCACCATCGGTTCAATGCCGAGCGAACCTCGCGACCCGGAAAGCCCGTTCGTCGTTGTGGACTGGACTGAGTTCCGGCGCCGGACCTCATCGCTCTCGGCGAGACTGAGTGACGGCAGCGTCAATGCCCGCTACATCGGCTTCAACGTTGACGGATGCAGCCTGCTGCCGGTCGACTCGTGCAACATCGGTCCGGACTACTGGATCCAGGTCGCCCGGGTAATCAGCGAGAGCTATGAACACTACCTGGGGTTCGTCGTCCTGCACGGCACCGACACGATGGTCTACACCGCCTCGGCGCTGAGCCTCATGCTCGAGAACCTGGCCAAGCCGGTTGTGCTCACCGGGGCTCAGCTCTCGCATCTTGGGAACGTCCGCAACGATGCGCTGCAGAATCTCCTGACCGCATTGCTGATTGCAAACCCCGCGCATTCGGGTCTGCCGGTCGTGCCCGAAGTGTGCATCTTCTTCCACAACGCCCTGCTCCGGGGCAACCGCAGCCGCAAGGTAACCGCATCCGGGTTCGAGGCATTCCGGTCCCCGAACTACCCGCCGCTGGCGATGGCCGGTGAGAGCATCGTCGTGGACCAGCGCGTGGTCAGGCCGGCCGGGTCCGGCCCGCTGCGGTTGCGCTGCCGCATCGAGCCCAATGTCGCGTCGGTCATCTTCTTCCCGGGCATACAGGAGACGTCCATCCTGCAGGACGTGCTTGAAGACCCCAGGCTGAAGGGCGTTGTCCTGATGACCTATGGCACCGGCAACGTGCCGTCGGACCGGCGGGTGCTTGAGCCGATTGCCGCGGCCGTGCGGCGGGGCGTGGTGGCGGTGGCGGTGACGCAGTGCGGCGGCGGCCGGGTGGAACTCGGACGCTATGAGGCCAGCGCCCGGCTGCTTGATGCGGGCGTGCTGTCCGGCGCGGACATGACGCCGGAGGCCGCCCTGGTCAAGCTGATGGTATTGCTGTCTGACCCGGAACTGAGCCCGGACGACATCAGGCGGCTGGTCGGAGAGGACATGGCCGGAGAACTCACCGTCCGGAGGCCTTGATTGACCGGGCGCGGAGCGCGCCGACCCAATAGAGTAATGTGTCCCGAATTCCCCGGCGGTAGAGCGTACGCGGCTACGCGGAAGCCTGGGGTCGGCACTGCGGGGCTGCGAACGTGCTTGACAGCGCCTGCGTGGGGGGTAAGCTGCAAGTGGCTCTTGGGGCCTGTTATTGGACCCGGGCGCTCACCCGGTTCGAGCGCCCGCGGATTGATTTGAGAATAATCGCCATGAGGCGTTTGACTTGCACTAGACCCGGTCTTTGCTGCCACAGAGGCAGGCGTGCTCCTGTTGCCTGCGGCGGTGACGAGGGAAACTTGGCAAGCGACAGCCTCAGCGGTTGTTCCAGAGCTCTACCCAGGAGACCAGTGTGAAGTGCTCTCTCGTCGCGGTGGCATCTTTGCTGGTGGTGAACGTCGCCATGGCGAGTCTCTCGAAGACCTACGACTTCAGCGGGGATTCGCTGACATTCACCAAGGACACTATAGACGATACTATCTTCGATGTGGTCCAAATGCATGGTTTGCCTCTGGACCAGGAGTACCTTGGTGAAATGTTTCACAGAAAGTGAGACAGAAGTGGCTTCTGATTTGGGGAGGGTT
>CAZQFS010000040.1:0-22883 GCA_964592755.1 uncultured bacterium
TTGCCGCGGCAGTACCGACAGCGGTCGCGTTGCCGACCGTGCTGCCGGTTGCCGAGGCTGTCCTGACGCCGGTTCTCTTGCCACGTGCGTGAGCAGGCGTGAGGTCGGTCATGTCGCGGCTGGTCTTGAGGGGTGCTGTTGTGAACCCGATATGCCGGTGCCTGTTCGGAGCCGGTTCTCGCCCGGTCGGCGACCAGGCAAGACGCGGCCCGACTGTCCTGGCTCAGCCGACAGCCCGCGGACAGCAGTGACTGCCTGGAATCATCTCCCGGCCCTGCTCTGGCCGGAACGGCCGGTTCCGCAACTGACGGGTTTCAAGCGGGGTTTGGAAGACACAGTGCCGGTTGTGCTCTCACGGGAGAAAGTCACTGTGGTCCAGCTCTACGCTATCCACCCATTCTCCTTCGTAATCGCGCTGAAGGAATGTCTGCCGTAACGCGATGTCCGTGCACGTGCCCTGAAAGGTTGTGGCGAAGAACCGGCTCCAGCCATCTCCTTTCAGGTTGATGGTCGCAATCAACTTCCCGGCGCGATTCTCAACCCTGGCTACCTCAATCGGCAACCCGAATCTGTGTTCTGTCAGCATCGTGGCCAGGAACCTCAGTCTGCCTGCCAGCGAGGAATCCGCCGGCTCGGGAACCACGTGGTAGAAGACCTGGTCGTAGTCTAGGGCATAGTAGACCCTGAGAAAGCGGCCGGTGGTTCTGGTCCCCTTTTCGAAGCTGAAGGCACGCTCTTGTCGGGACAGCGCCTCCTGCAGGTCGCAAACCTCCTGCCGGAGCGCGTGTTCGTCGTCTGATGGTGCCTGCCCCAACAGGACGGCGCTCTCCGCCGGCATGCCTCTGGCGCCGGGCGACTGCGGGCTCTCGCCGCGCATCTGGCGCTGGTGAACTGCCCGCTCCCTGTTCAGGTATGACCTCGCCGCTGCCTGCTGCCACCAGTAGACCCCGGCTCCGACTACCAAAGCTGTGAAGACGATTGCTGCTGCGGTCTTCCAGGTCATCGGCTGCCTGCCTTTCTCACTTCGGGCCTCGCCATTGCCGCGTCAGCGGCTGAGTGGACGACTCGGCGTCCGTGACGAGGTTTCAAGCCCCAGATGCACCAGAGAGGGAAGGAACAGGCAAAGGCAGCCGTGTCCGCCTTCATCGCTCCGCGATAGAGGCGGCTGGACCACACTATCTGCCGGCGAATCTGCTCGATTTTCCTCTCGGTCATTCTGCTTGCGCGCAGTCGCGCCACGGTGGTCTGTCAACGGCTTCTGCATCACGACAACCCGCTTATCCTGCCGTCGTCCGCGATGTCAATCTTGACGGCGTTGGGCCGCTTGGCCAGGCCGGGCAGGAGCTCGATTTCACCGGCCACCGGCACAAGGTAGCCGGCTCCGGCCCGGATGTGGACCGCGGAGATGGTTATCTTGAAGCCCGAGCATACGCCGACGCAGTCCGGGTCATCGGAGAACGAGAGCGGGGTCTTGGCAATGCAGACCGGCAGCTTGTCGTACCCGAGGCTGTAGATGCGTTTGATTTCGCGCTCTGCCCGGGGCGTGTAGACAACCTGAGTCGCGCCGTAGATGTGCCGCGCCACCGCCTCAATCTTGGCCTCGACCGGCGCGGCGTGGTCATAGATGGGTCTGGCCTGACCCGGCTTCTCCGCAATCTGCTTCTCGACCGCGGCGGCAAGGTCCAGGCAGCCCGCGCCACCGTCGGTGAACGCGGTGCTGACCGAGCAGGATACGTTCTGCTCGCGGCAGTACTGCTGGACCAGTCTTATGTCGTCGTCAGCGTCGTCGGTGAACCGGTTCAGGCAGACCACCGGCTCCAGCCCGAACGTGCGGCAGTTTTCCACATGCCGCTTAAGGTTGGAGATTCCGCCCCACAGATGGGTGAGCGTGCCCTTGCGGATGTCCCGGGCTCCACCCTGGTGTTTGAGCGCGCGCACCGTTGCCACGAGGACGCAGGCTGCGATGTTCCAACCGGCCAGGGGCGCGACAATGTCCACAAACTTCTCGGCCCCGAGGTCTGACCCAAACCCGGCCTCGATGACGACGTAGTCGGAAAGCCGCAGCGCGGCATTGGTCGCAACAACGCTGGCCGTGCCGTGGGCGATGTTGGCGAACGGCCCGCAGTGAACCAGGGCCGGTGTGTTCTCGGTCGTCTGGACGAGATTCGGCTTGATGGCGTCCTTAAGGAGCACGGCCATGGCTCCGGTCGCACCCAGGTCCTGGGCCGTGACCGGGCTGTCGTCGTAGCGCAGCGCCACGAGAATCCTGGCCAGACGCTGCTTCAGGTCGGCCCGGTCCCGTGACAAGGCGAGAATCGCCATCACCTCGGATGCCGCAGTGATGACGCAACTGTCTTCCCGGGCCGGGCCGTCGGCGCGACCGCCAAGGCCGACCACCATCGTGCGCAGGACCCGGTCGTTCATGTCAATGGTGCGGGGAAAGACAATCTCGCGGGCGTCGATGTGCAGCGAGTTGTCGAAGTGGATGGAGTTGTCGAGCATGGCCGAGAGCAGGTTGTGCGCAGAAGTGACCGCATGGAAGTCACCGGTGAAGTGCAGGTTTATGTCTTCCATCGGCAGGACCTGCGCATACCCGCCACCTGCGGCTCCGCCCTTGATGCCGAACACCGGACCCAGGGACGGCTGGCGCAGTACGACCAGCGAGCGTCTTCCGAGGCGGTTGAGCGCCATGGAGAGGCCGATTGCAGTTGTGGTCTTGCCTTCGCCATACTTGGTTGGCGTGACCGCGGTCACAAGTACGAGCCTGCCCACCGGCCGGTCTTTCAGTTGCTCCAGCAGCCGGACCGAGAGCTTGGCCTTGAAGCTGCCGTTGGGCAGGACCATGCTCAGGTCGGAGATGCCGAGTTCCCGGCAAATCTCGGTAATCGGTTTCAGCTTTGCCTGTTGGGCGATTTCAATGTCGGAAAGCACCAGGCCTCCTTGTGCAGGTCCAAAGGTAGAGGTTTGAGTCCAGAATCAGGCACGATTGACGCAGCCTGACGCGGAGCGTTGAGCAGAAGTCGGCCTCACGGGCTAATTAGACACCGGCGCGGCGGCACGGTCAAGCCGGGCAGATGGAAGTCAGTGGACAAGGAGCAGTTTGAGCGTGCGTCGGGTGAGGCCTGCGGCGACGGAGCAGAAGTATGTTCCAGGACTGAGGCCACGCAGGTCGAGCAGGATGGCGGAAGGACGAGCGCCGGGCGGTGAGTATTGAGCGTTGAAGGATGAAGGCTGAACCTCGCGGCCGGCCGCGTCAAAAACCTTGACCGAGACCCGCGCCGGAGAGGTAAGTTCGTATTGTATCCGGGCCGCGGCTCGGGTCGGATTGGGCAGGAGTGCAAGCTGCCGGAAGAGAGGCCGGCTGGATGCTGGCTGCCGGAGCGGAACGATCGCATCGTATCGGGTTTCCTCGTAATTCACGGTAGCGGCCGATACCGCGGCAGCGGTGCGTAGCTGAAGCCAGTAGATGTCGTTCGGCTCGGGCGTGGATACCGGCTGAGACAAGGACTGCCAGTCTCCCCACTCAATAGCCGAGACGTCGTCGAACCAGACCCGGCCGTCGCCGGTCCCGGGCCCGCGGCTTCGGAGCGCGACGTCGAAATAGGCGGTCTGAGCGGCCGGAGTGAAGTTCGTGTAGCGGGTCTGCCAGTTGGTCGTACCCGTTACCGGAGCGGTGGAGAAGCCGGCGAGCTGCGTGCCGCCGGTGCGGACCGAATAGCAGCGGAACTCGACCGCCGCGCTTTCCGCATTCTCGGTTCGGAGCGAGGCACTGATTGAGTGGGGCCGCGTACTGACGTTGCAGGTCAGACGCTTCTCCAGGTTGGTGACGATGCCGGTCGCGCCCTGGCGCCGCACCTGGCAGAGCGACCTTGCCCCATGCAGAGCGACCGTGTCGTAGAACTCGTCGGCGCTGGCGAGCAGCCACATCGTCGCGCCTTCGTCCTCGAACCCGCCGAACCAGACCAGCTCCCGGCCGACGCGGACCTGCCAGTTACCGGACGGAACGACCGAGACGACGCGGGAAAGAGAGCCTGCCCGGGCCAGCGCGAGCGGTTCAGAGACCCAGTACCCGCCTTCTTCGCGCAGGTGCAGGTCGGCAGCGTGGGGCTCAATCCATGGTTCGAGCGCGGCGGTGTCGAGCACGATTTGGCCGACAAGGCTGTCCGGCCGCACGATGAGCCAAGTGTTGAGTTCCCTTGAGCGCTGGGCCAGGTAGTCGAGGATGTGCCGGCCGAGTCTGCCGGTTGCGGGCCGGGGAATCCAGTCGTCGATGTAGACCGGCACGACCGTATACCCGTGAAGTACGCGCGTCGGACGCGCGTAATCCGGGGCTGCCCCGGAAACCCCAGCCCGGACTCCGGACTCCGACGTTGAGCCACGAGAAGCACGAAGTAATGGGTGCACTTCGGGCTTTCGGCCATCTGCTCGGACTTCGAGTTCTTCGTGGCAGTCAATCTCGGGATTGGGGCCGGGCTCATCGGCCAGCGCGTTCAGGACCACAGTAGGATAGGTCTCAGGATAGCCGAGGTCGAAAGCGTAGTTGCCGAGCGAGTGGACGATGAGCCGGCCCTGGTAGACCTCAAACCCCTGGAGCACGTGCGGGTGGTGGCAGACGACAAGGTCGGCGCCAGCCTCGATTGCCCGGTGCCGCTCGGCCGTGTCGTTGGGCGCGGGAAACAAGGCAAGCCGCGAGTACATCTCGTCGCCGTCCTTTTCCGGCGTCGGCTCGTACTCCTCGCCGGTGTGCATCTCGACCACGACCAGGTCGGCCAGGTCCCTGACCCGCTCAATCGCCCGGCGCACGTGGAAGCTGTCCAGATAGGCGAATCCGGGTTTGTTCAGTCCGGCGTCGAGGAATGGCTGGTAGTTGTCATACTGACCATTCCGGTCGCAGTACGCGAGGAACGCGATGTTCAATCCCGACTTCTGACAGAAGAGGGGCAGGGACGCCTCGTAGATGTCCCTGCCTGCGCCGGAGAACATAATCCGCGCCGCGCCGAGGACCTGCTGAGTCTGCTGCATCCCTTCCAGCCCGTAGTCAATGACGTGGTTGTTGGCCAGGGAGACGACATCAATGCCGGCATAGACGAGGCCGGCGACGTTTGTCGGCCGACCCCGAAACACAATCGGCTTGGTTGGATGGCGCGTGCCGCGATTGGTAAGCGGGCTTTCGAGGTTGGCGACCGTAAAGTCGGCCGCCGGACCGAGGAGGACGCGGGTCGGGGCAAAGATTCCCTCGGCGCCGATGGTGTCAATGATGCCGCCCGGGTTGTCGTACCCCCGTGCGAGCATGATGTCGCCGACGAAGTTGAGGCGCACGGGAAAGGTCGTCGGTCCCGGGTCAACCCTCACGCGACAGGTCGAGCGGCCCCAGCGGTCGGTGCTGTCCCGAACCTGAAGGAGCACCGTGTAGTCGTGGTTGTCGCGCACCGTGTAGGTGTGCTCTGGGGCCGAGTCCCGGCTGGTTGCGTCGTCGCCGAAGTACCAGTAGTAGTCGTGGGTCCGGCTGTCCGGGTCGGTGACGCGGCTGTGGAACTGCACGGTTACGTCCCAGGAGCCGTCGCGGTTGTCGGTGGTCATGACCGTCTCATACCACGCCTCGACCTGCGGCGCCACCGGCAGGTCAGCCGTGATGTCCTCAATCCGGTCGAAATAGGCTACGGCCCGCGGGTCAGAATCGCGGTCGTTGACGAACACCAGGGCCGTGATTTCCGGCAGATACCCGAACCGCTGCAACCAGTCCTCCCCCACGGGCAGGGGAAAGCTGTTCCAGGTGCGCTCAGGGAACGCGCCCTGATACACTGTTGCCCAGTTGTCCGGGTCGAGCAGCTCGCTGCCAGCAAAGGAGTAGAGGAGCGCGTGGGCTGAATCGGCTAAACCAAAACCCTGGATTTCGCCTCGGTCTTCGACGTATGCGGCCACCTGCCAGACATCACCGGTATCGAGTCGCACCGGCTGAATCGTCTCGACTTTCCACGTGTTGCCGTACAGTTGCAGCGCAAAGGGCGAGCTGTCGTGGGTAGTGACCGAATCGAGCCGCCAAGAATCAGGATGGACGTCCTCGCCCGGATAGGAGCAGAGCACGACGGAGCCGTCGTCAAAGTCCTCGATTACCACCGCGCGCGCCGCGGTGAGCACGGCCAGCAGCCCCAGGGCCGAGGCGGTTCTCATCGTACCAGTTCGAGCTTGGCCGTGAACGCGCGGCCACCGGCCTCGAGGCGACAGAAGTAGGCACCGGTTGCCAGTTCGTGCGTTGGCAGCCTCAGTTCGTGCCGGCCGGAACCGCGCGGCCCGGAGAGCAGTTCGCGTACCCGTGCACCGGCGGCGTTGTACAACGTGAGCCGCACGAATGCCGGCTCCGGTAGAGTGAACCGGATAAGCAGGGTTCGCCGCACCGGGCTGGGCCCGGCCTCGAGCGTGAGCAGGTGGACATCGGGCGGCGACTCGGTCACTGCGTAAGGCTCGCCCAGGTCGTCAAGGACCTTGCGGCCGACGGCGCGGGCAGAATCGTCTTTCATGTAGTACAGGGGGAAACCGAAACTGACAACCCGGCCCGGCCCGGAGAGCCATCGGACTCCGACCGGCCTGCCCTGGAATGTGTCCGGTAACGAGGAGTTGAATGTGAGTACGACCTCGGCGTCGCGGGGGTGGAGCACATCGACAAAAGGCAGGCGCCCACGCATGCCGGCGACCATCTTGGCCGAGTCGGTACTCAGGCTGCCATAACCCGACTGACCGGCCGCGCCGACGAAGTTCCGCTCTACGCTCTGGCCAGCGCCGGCCAGGTGCAGCTCGTCAAAAGCGAACTCCCCGGGCGAGAAGGTGTAAGGGTATCTGCTCGCGCCACCGTACAGGCCCAGTATCGGCTTCCAGCCCATGTACCAGAGTCGGCCACCATGCGCGAGGTAGTTGGTCAGCCCGGGCAGCGCCGGCCTGACCTCCTGCTGGGAGTAATCGTCCGCGTGCCAGACAATCGTCGAATAGGGTCCCATATCCCCGGCCAAAGGAACGCCGGCCGCAGAACAATCCCAGTCGGTCAGCCTTGTCCCGCTCAGCACCATGTGGTAGAACGCATCCTGCTGCGGGTCGCTCGGGCTGCCCGGCTGGCCGCTGCCGTCGCGGGTCTCGTCCACGAGCAGCAGGCCGTGGTCCAGGGTTATCGGCTTGCCGCGCACCACGGCGGATGAGTCGCTCTCGTTGCCGGCCGAGTCAACCGCGGTGACCAGATAGTAGTACATCGTGTCCGCGAGCAGCCCTGAGTCCTGATAGGTGGTATCGGCCAGCAGCGCTGAGTTCAGCCGTGCAGAGCCGGTTCCCGTGGTGCGACGGTACAGGTTGTACCCGGCAAGGTCGAGTTCGGTGTTTGCCCGCCAGGAAGTCGCCATGCCGAATCGGAACGGAAGCGCAGCCACGCCTGTCGGCGGCAGCGGCTCAGCCCCGGGCACACAGCTCTGCTCAGGCGCAGGAAACCCCTCGTGGCCGCCCGAGTCCACGGCCATGACCGTCGCATAGTAGCGCGTGCCGTTCTCCAACCCGGAGATGTTGTACGAGGTGGCCGGTCCGACCATGGCCGAGTCGGTGTAGGTGCGCGGCCGAGTACCCCATACGACCTTGTATCCGGCCACGTCGGGCGAAGGGCTGCTCAGCCAGGTTGCAAGGAGCGACCCGCCGCTGCCCATGTCCCGCAGGCGGAACTCGCGCGGGGCAGCCGGCGCTGCACCGAGCGATGCGGCCGTGGCCAGAGCCATCCTGGTTACTTCGGCGGCAAGTTCCAGCGAGAGATTGCCCAGCGTGTCTCCGGTCGTATGGTAGTAAGGGTAGAAGCTGCCGTACTCCGCGCCCGCGGTCGCTACGTACCCGAAGTACTGAAACGCGATTTGGTCGCTGCCATACATGTCGTTATCAACCCGCGTGGCCAGGGTCGTATAGAGTGATGCCATCCGCGCCTGGAACTCACCCAGGTCGCGCGACAGAGTGTCGCAGTGCAGCGCCACGCCGAAGCGGCCGCCGGGCCAGGCAATCATGTCGAAGTTCTCCACCCCGATGATGTCGGCGTCATGTTCCCGCATCCACTGGGCAAAGTAGAAACTCCCATACAAACCCTGTTCCTCGCCGGTGAAGGCGATGAACAAGAGGGTCGCGTCAAAGTCCTCCTGCGCCAGGACCCGGGCAGCTTCGAGCACGACCGCGGTCCCTGAGGCATTGTCTTCGGCCCCGGGCGCAAATGCCCACGGGTCTTCAGATACGCAGTCCATATGTCCACAGACAATCACATACCGGTCCCGATTCACACGTCCCCAGCGGATGCCCAGCGCGTTGTACCAGGTGTCACCCTGGACCTCGTAAGGGAACAGAGCCACCGAGTCGCAGCCGAGCCGGGCAAAGCAGTCAGTTGCGTACTGCTCTGCCGAGCGGCAGCTATCGGTGGGCGAGTAGCGGGTGCGGAAGTCCTCCAGCCGCCGCATCTGGGCGCGAATCGAATCCGGGCTGACCCGGGCGCAGAGGCGCTGGATGAACGTGTCGGCGAAAGCCACGCGAGGCAGCGTTGTCGGCTCAGTCAGGTAAATTGGAAACGGCTTCTCCGGCAAGCGAAACAGCTCGCCGCCGAGCAGCCGGACCTGCCTGGCCTGAGTGTCGTCGAGCTGGGCGAGAAACGAGCCCCCATCTTCCAAGAGCACGGAGATGGCCTGGCGCACCCGGGCGCGGTAACTCGGATTGGGCACGGTGACCACGAAGAGCGACAGGCCCGGGTCAGGACTGAGCATGAGTGGAGCCGTGCCGGTCAGAATCTCGCTCCGGTCTGCCAGCAGCACATACCGTCCCAGCCGGCCATAGCAGGCCGCTCCGGCCCGGGCAAGCTCCGGCAGCACGTCGGCCGGACCGGCATCAACGACAAACAGCGACACTGGTCCGGCCCAGGCCGCCACGGTCAGCATAACAAGAACCAGGCACACTCTCGGTTTCATGACTTTTCCTCCGGCAGTTTGGCGGTCGACGTTCAATTATACCATGCCGGCGAAGCTGCGCCAGTTTCCGGCATCCAGGAACCACGTAACGACAAACCGCAGCCCGGCCGGGCCCTAGCGCCAGCGGAAGACGTCGCCGGGGTGAAAGTAGAGCAGGTTGTCACGCAGCTCCAGCCAACCGTCAGTACCACGATAGCAAAGCCGGCAGACCGGACCGGACAGGCGCGCGCCCGCGTTGGTCAGGCTGAGCAGACGCCACTCTCCGTCCTGGAGCGCGGCAAAGCTCTGGGAAGGGCCGGACGGCCTTGCGCCGGGCACGAAGTAGCCGTATCCGACAAGTGTGTCGCCGACGTTGAACAAGCTCAGCTCACCGGCCGGCAGAACTCTTGTCTTGGAAAACCACTCCTGCCAGGGAAACGGATTGGCCGTCAGTATCGGCGGGCCGGAGTCAGGTTGATAGAGGACGAGATAGCTGCTCGGTCGCGGGTCTGCACGGACGCCGGCGACCACCGGCAGGAAACCAGGGTAGTCGTCAAGCCGGGCCGCCCCGAGCAGGGCGACCTCAGTAGCCGCTCCCCAGTTGAGCCCGATTCCGGCCTGATGGCGCGGAACCAGTTCTTTACCGGCGACCTGGTAGACACGCAGGAGCCGGACATCGTCAACTGCAGACAGGCCAGATGGTTCGATGGTGACGATATCCGTTGTTCCATCGCTGTCAATGTCACACAGAGTGGCGGCTGCTACGGCTGCGGCCGGACAGGCAAGGGTTTCCTCGGTGGGGATGCCGGGTGTCGGACGCGCGGAATAAGGGGCGGCCCCGGAAGCCCCGTCCCGGACCTCGGACTCCCGGCGCAACGCGCCGGGCGCGAACCTGAGCACGCGGCAGAGACCGGCGTGAAAAAGGAGCAGCTCGTCGCGTCCGTCGCGGTCAAGGTCGCCTGAGGCCCAGGCAGTGCCGGACAGGCCGAGCGCAGTTGCCCCTGAGCCGGCCAGCGGTTCGCTGGTCCAGATGGTCGCCGGCCCGGTCGGTTCCAAGTGCACGATTGCCAGGCGGAGCAGATTCAGGTTGGCCCGGCCGGGCTGAGACGACCGCGAGAGCTCAACCCGTCCGAGGTCCTGTGCCAGGAGCAGGCAGTCGGAGTCTGGGGCCGCGAAGCGGCCGGGCTCGATTCTGACCACGCGCTCGAGTGGGCAGCGGCCGAGAATCACCGGCGCGCCCGACGCGCGGAGCGAACCGAGGAGAAGCAGCGCCGCGACTGCCCGGACAGAGAGGGCCACGGACTAGGATAGCCGGCCGAACCCGGCTGTCAAACGCCCGTGCCGCAGAGCCGGAGTTCTCGGAACCCGGCATCGAGCCACGAAAGGGCAAAGGAATGGGTGCACTTCCGGCTCATGGTCCTCTGCCCGGACTTCGTATCCTTCGTGGCAGACAATCTCGGGATTGGGGGAGTTACCCTTGGTTTGACTGCGGCGGTCGAGCTGGTATAGTCGTTGCCATGAGGTCATCACTGCCATTCCTGCTTGTGGCGGTCATGGTCGCCGCGTGCCGGGAAGCGAAGCCTGATCTCCCGGCCAAGGGGCAGGTTTTCAACGACTCACTGTACGGCGCGACCCTGGTGCGTATCTCGGACAAGGCGGCAGACAACTACTCGGGCAACGGAATTCAGAATGAATACGCCCGGGCAGACGCCGGGAACGCGGACGGTTCATATCTGATTCTCCGGAGCAATGACGGCGTCTTCTACCTGTACAACGGCACGAGCTACGCCCTGGTGCGCAGCCTTGACGAGCTGGGCGGCGGCCAGGAACTGGAGCCGCGCTGGGACGCCTCAAATCCGGACGTGTTCTACTATGTGGCCGGGCCGAACCTGAAGCGCTTCCGAGTCTCGGGCAGCAGCCAGGAGGTCGTGCACGACTTCACAGTCGAGTTCCCGGGTTGCAGCTACGTGAGCACCGGGGTGGAAGGCGATGCGTCACAGGACCGAAGGTACTGGTGCTTCGAGGTGTCCGACAGCCTGTTCAACCTGATGGCGGTATGCGTCTATGACATGGAAACTGATTCGGTCTTGGGTCGGAAGACGACGTTTCCCGATGCGGTCAATCACGTGACCATGGATGCGAGCGGGGCCCATGCGGTCATCGCCTACGATGCCACCGTGCCGTTCCAGTCGTTCAGCCGCGATTTCAGCACGATGGTGCAGATGCCGGCCGGAGCGCTCGGCCATGCCGACGTAGCCCTGACCGCAACCGGCCGGGACGTAGTCGTCTACCAGAACGTGCAGACCGACTTCATCGAGATGGCAGACCTTGAGACAGGTGCCGCCACGCAGTTGCTGGCGATTCCGTTCGACGTTAACACCGACATCGGCCTGCACATCTCGGGCAACTGCTACGACACACCGGGCTGGGTGCTGGTTTCGACCTACGGAGCGAAGAACCCGGAGCCGGGCCACAGCCACTCGTGGATGGACAACCTTCTGTTCATGCTCGAACTCGACGCCAGCCCCGAGACGCTGAAGCTGGCCCAGACGCGCTGCCACACCGGCGCGCGCCCCGGGTCGAACTACTTTGCCGAAGCCTTTGCCAGTATCAACCGGGCCGGCACGAAGGTGGTGTTCGGTTCGAACTGGGGCATCCTCTCGCCCGAGGATTACACCGACGCCTATGAAGTGCGGATGCCTGCGGGCTGGAACCACTGAGGCTCGGCGGGCAATGCCGGAACCGGGCCCTCGACTGAGCCAGTCTAACTGACCAAAGGAGACATAGTGAGCGAAGAGCAGAAGTGCACCGAGCTTGAATTCCACAGGAAGATGGCGGTAGACCTGTTCAACAAGACGTGGGAAATCATGGACAAGAAAGAGCGGACGCAGGAGGACGTTGACCTGCTCATCCATGCGGGGCATGCGTCCAGATACCACTGGGGAGTGGTCGGGACCCCGACCAACGTCGAGCGCGGAGAACAGCAGTTGTCGCACATCTACGCAGTGCTGGGGCGGGCCGAGCCGGCGCTCTACCACGCGCGCCGATGCTTCGACATCTGTCGTCAGCACAACATCGGCGACTTCGACATCGCGTTTGCCCACGAGGCGATGGCACGGGCCCATGCGTTGGCCGGCAACTCGACCGAATCAAAGCAACACATCGCCGAGGCGAAGAAGGCGGCCGATGGCATCAAGTCCGCGGACGACCGCGACTACTTCCTGGAGCAGCTCAAGACCGTGCCGGGATACATGGATTAGCGAACCGCCCCGGTGAGGTTCAGGCCGACACTGCTCGACTAGTCGACCACCCGGGCCTCCATATCGGTGAACTTGAATGCGGCGTCGGGCCGCGCTAGGATTGGGCGGCCATGCCACAAGACGGTGTATCCCATCAGACAACTGAAGCGCTGAAGCGCGAGTTGCCGGCCCTGCTTGAGGCCGTGCAAGAGCGCCTGAGCGTCGATGCGTCGTTCCACTGCGGGGAAATGTCCTGCGACCGACTGGCTCTGTCCCGTGAGTACAACGAGCAGTTCGGCCGCGTGTTGCTGGCGGTCTGCGACTTCGGTCTGTTCGACCACCTGCGACAGGAGTTCAACTGGCTGGCCGGCGTGCTGTCCCGCCGCGGGTTCGCGGCCGGTTACCTCGGCCGGATGCTTGAGGCCTGGAGCATGGTAGCGGTCACGCACCTCGGCGCGGGCGAGGCGACGGAGCTGACCGGGTTGCTCGATGGCCTGCGCCGCAACCTCGGGCTGTTCTTCGAGGCGCAGCGGCGCGAGGTCGCCCTGACCCGCGAGTCGCAGCAGTTCCTTGGCCTGCTGCAGGCGCGGCAGCGCCGCAACGCAGCCGACCATGCGCTTGCAATCCTCAAGCAGGGCGCGCCGCTGCCCGAGGTCGTCGGCAGCGTGGTCCTGCCCGCCCTGGCGCGGGTCGGCGCGCTCTGGGAGTCGGCGGCCCTGAGCGCGGCCGAGGAGCATGCCGCGACCGAGCTGTGCCGTTATGTCCTGTGGCGGCTTTTCGATGAGGCAGTGCCGGAGCCGAGTATCGGCTGCCGTGCCCTGGTATCGTGCGTGCCGGGCGAAGAGCACGCGCTCGGCGCGCTGCTCGTCTCTGAGCACCTTAGACTCAAGGGCTGGGATGTGTTGCCGGTCGGCCGCAGCGCTCCGCAGGAGGATATCCTCGTGGGCGCGGCCAAGTTCAAACCCGACGTGCTCTTCCTGTCGGTGACCATGGTTGCCAACCTGCCGGCGGCGCGCGAGCTGGTCGCGGCGGCGCGGTTTGTCAACCCGAAGCTCGGTGTCGTCATCGGCGGCCGGGCGGCCCTGTTGGCGCGCGAACGGCTTGAGAGTCTGGGAGTGGCAGTTGTGAAGCGCTTCGACGAGGCGCACGAGGCGGGGCGCAGTGCGTAGATACGCCGCAGTTCGGATGCTGCTGCACGAGCGGTCCACAACCGCGGGTGCGATACTCGGCGTGGTGGCAATCGTCTTCCTTGTCGGCCAGCAGCTTGCCATCATGTTCGGACTTTTCACGCTGATGTCGGCAGTGGTTGCCAACAGCGGGGCCGACATCTGGGTCGCATCGGGGAACGTCGAGAACACGAGCGAAGCGGGCACTCTGCCGAGCCGGTACGTGGACCGGCTGGCGGGCATGGCTGGTATCGAGTGGGCGGTGCCGGTAGTCTACGCCGGCGCCCAGCTCCGGCTGCCGAACGGCACGTTCCAGCCGGTGCAGATAGTCGGCGTGACACGGCCGCACCTGCGCGGCGGGCCGTGGCGGTTCGCCTCCGGCGGCGGTGACGTGCTGCTCGAGTACGACGGCGCGACGGTTGACAAGTTCGACCTCAAGGACCTGGGCAACCCTGAGCTCGGCCGGATTGTCGAGGTGAACTCGCACCGCATCCGGGTGGTGGGCTACACCGAAGGCTCGCGGGCGTTCGGTGCCCCACTGCTTTTCACCAACGCCACCAAAGCACGGGAGCTGACCGGCCTGCCGGCTGACCGGTGCAGCAACATCCTGGTCAGGCTCCGGCCCGGGGTGAATCGCGTCCAAGCCCTGGCGGAGATAGAGACCCTGCTGCCCAAGGCCAGAGCACTGACCTCAGAAGAACTGGCACGCAATACGATCGTCTACAACCTGACCAGCACGGGCATCGGCACGAGTTTCGGGCTTTCGACGCTCGTCGGCATCCTGGTCGGGGTGGTGATTATCACCCTGACGATGTACACCAACGTGCTCAACCGGCAGCGCGACTTCGCGGTGTTGCGCGCGCTCGGGGCCCGGCGCAAGGACGTGTTCGTCATCATCGTTCACCAGGCGCTGACCATCGGCTTCATCGGTCTGCTCATCGGGTTTTTCCTGCTCGCCGGGTTCCTGTTCGGCGTGAAAGGCTCGCGCCTGCCTGCCAACCTTCCCTGGTGGCTGCCACCGGCCCATGCCCTGCTGACCCTGCTTCTGTGCCTCGGTGGCTCAGCCCTGGCTCTGCGCCGGGCGCTGAAGATCGAACCGGCGTCGGCCTTCAGGTAGAAGACGATGCCGGTACTGCAGCTCGACGGCGTGGCGCGGGATTTCTCCGACGGCCGCGTGGTGCGGCGCGTACTCAAGGAAACAAAGCTCGATGTCATCCCGGGTGAGCTTACCGCCCTGGCCGGGCCATCGGGCTCGGGCAAGACCACCCTGCTCACCATCATGGGTCTGGTGCTCAGGCCCTCGGCCGGGCGCATCATCGTGGCAGGCGAAGACGTGACCGGACTGAATGAAGACGGCCTGGCCCGCTTGCGCCTCGCCAAGTACGGGTTCGTGTTCCAGCAGGCGGCCCTGATACCTGCGCTCTCGACCCTGGACAACGTGCTCGTGGCCGCGTCGATACAGGGCAGCCGGGTGAGGCCCGAGACAAGAGTCCAGGCAGTTCAATTGCTCGACCGCCTGGGCATGAAGGATCACCTGGACGCCCGTCCCCCGCAGCTTTCCGGCGGCCAGCAGCAGCGGGTCGGGATTGCGCGCGCCCTAATCGGAAACCCGATGCTGCTCCTCTGTGACGAGCCGACCTCGGCGCTGGACGTTGACAGCAGTCGCCTGGTGCTCGATACGCTCAAGCAACTGTCGCGCGACCCGCAACGGGCGGTAGTCCTGGTGACGCACGACCCAAGGGTGTTCCCCTATGCCGACCGACTGATAAAGATGGAGGACGGGGCGATTGTCTATGACACGCGCACCGCTTCCCAAGGAGGCAACTGACATGGCAGGACGAGTTCGTGGCGCTCTTTTCTGGGGTGTGGTCGGATTGGTGCTCTTCTTTGTGGTATTTGCCGTGCTGCGTTCGGCGCCGCGCAGGACTGCGCCGGTGCCGCCGGACCTGGCGGGCGCGCCAGCACGCGTTTACGGCGTGGTTGAGCCCCTGGGCGGACCGGCGTACGTGGCGGCCCGGGTGCCGCGCAGCGTGGCGCGGATTGTCGCGCGGGAAGGCGACACGGTGAAAGCGGGTGCCGTTCTGGTTGTGCTGGAGAGCGCGGCCGAGGAGGCGCAACTGTCGGCTGCCCTGGGCCGTGCCGAGGCCGCGCGCCAGGCCTGGGCCATCAGCCGGGAGGCGTTTGCGCGGGTTTCCGGCCTGCACGTGGCCGGCGGCGTCTCCGTTCAGGAGTACCGGCAGGCCATGCTCAAAGCCGGGCTCGACTCGGCCAGTGCGACCGCCGCTGAGGCCGAAGCCGAGCTGGCCCGGGCGCAGCTTGCGCAGCTAACGCTCACCTCCCCAATTGACGGTCTGGTGTACAAGCTCGACGTACGGTTGGGCCAGACCCTGGCCGCGGGTGACGACTCAAGGATAATCGTCGGCGCGGTCCGGCAGCAGGCGCGGATGTTCGTTGAGTCGTTCTGGCTAAACCGGGTGCGGATTGGAGACGTGTACCGCATACGCGACTCTGAGACCGACCGCGACCTGGGCACGGGCCGGGTCGTCTCTTTGTCACCGTACGTCGGCGGACGCACCGTGCGCACCGAGGACACGCGCGAGCGGTTCGACGCCGAGTACCAGGTTACGGTCCTGGCGTTGGATACGGTCGGTCTGCCCCTTGGCCTCAACGTCGTGGCCGAAGTGCAGCCGGTCGGCAAGTGAGCGGCACGATGAAGCCGGTTGTCGTCGTCAGCAAGTGCCTGGGCTTCGCCCACTGTCGGTACAACGGAGAGATGATTGAGGACCCGTTCGTGCGGCGATTGTGCGACTTCGTCGAGTTCCGGCCGGTCTGCCCGGAAATGGAAATCGGGCTCGGCGTGCCTCGCGACCCGATTCGCGTCGTGCTCGTCGCCGGCAGGCTGCGGCTGGTGCAGCCCGAGACCGGCAGGGAGTTCTCCGAACAGATGAACGCCTTTGCCGACCAATACCTGGCTCGAGTCGGTGAGGTGGACGGTTTTCTGCTCAAGTCTCGCTCGCCTTCCTGCGGCACGCGGGACGTGAAGATTTACAACGAAACCGGCAACGTCCTGCCGGCATCTCGCCGCCAAGGCCTATTCGGCGCAGCGGTGATGGAGCGGTTTCCGCTCGTGCCGGTCGAGGACGAAGGAAGGTTGAAGAACTTCCTCGTCCGAGAGCGGTTTCTTTCCATGCTCTTCACGCTGGCGCGGTTCCGCGAGCTCTCTGCTCAGCCGACCATGGCGCGGCTCACCTCGTTCCACGCTCAGCACAAGCTGCTGCTGATGACCTATAACGAACAGGTCATGCGGCAGCTCGGCAGGGTCGGCGCCAACGAAGAGCACAAGCCGGTGGCCGAAGTGTTTGACGACTACGGCGCGTTGCTGCCGCGGGCATTCACCAGCCCGCCCAAGTACACCGCGGCCATCAACGTGCTGATGCACGCGCTCGGGTACTTCAAGAAGGGACTGTCCGCGCAGGAGAAGACCTTCTTCCTCGACACGCTCGAACGTTACCGCAAGGGCAAAGTACCGCTGAGCGTACCGGTAGGCGTGCTGCGTTCGTGGGTCGTCCGGTTCAACGAGCCGTACCTGGCGCAGCAGGTGATGTTCCAGCCGTATCCCGAGGAGCTCACCGACATCGCCGACTCGGGCAAAGGCCGCGACAAGTAGCCGGTGAAGGTCGGCTATCCCTGCATCAACCGGTCAATCGGCTGCACCTCGGCCCGGACGTTTCGGCTCGCATCATACACCGACAAGCGGCTGCTGGACACGGTCGCGGTCAACATCGACTGCCTCGAACGCGTGCTGCGATGGAACGTTGAGCACGGCATCGGCTTCTTTCGCCTCACGTCTGACCTGGTGCCGTTTGCGTCGCATCCGGTCTGCCGGGCTGACTGGGCCGGTCATTTCCACCGCCGTTTCCGCGCCATAGGCAGGTTCATCCGGCAGCACGGCCTGCGCATCTCGATGCACCCGGACCAGTTCGTGCTGCTCAACGCGCCGAACAAGAAGATAGTGCAGAGCAGCATCCGGGAGCTGGAATACCACTGCCGGATTCTGGACCTGATGGCGCTGCCGGCAACAGCCAAGGTGCAGATTCACATCGGCGGAGCGTACGGCGACAAGGCGGCGAGCATGGCGCGCTTTGTCGAGCGCTATCGCAAGCTCTCACCGACAGTGCGCCGCCGCCTGGTCATCGAAAACGACGACCGGTGCTACACGGTGGCCGACTGCCTTGAGGTCAGTCGCACGACCAAGGTGCCGGTGCTGTTCGACGTCCTGCACCACAAGCTGAACAGCTCGGGCGAAAGTCTGCGAACCGCGCTTGCGGCCTGCGCCCGCACCTGGCGCCGGCGTGACGGCGTGCCGATGGTTGACTACTCCTCGCCGGAACCGGGTCAGCGACGCGGCCGGCACGCCGAGCACATCGCCCGGGCCGACTTTCGGCGGTTCCTCGGTGAGGTGCGCGGCCTTGACTTCGATGTGATGCTCGAAATCAAGGACAAAGAGAAGAGCGCGCTGGCAGCGCTGCGGGTCTGCGCAGGAGCACGGACCCTGGTCCCGAGATTCACTGCCACGAGGGGCACAGCGTCCTAGCAGAGAACCTAGAGCCCGAAGTTCGCCCATTCCTTCGCGCTTTTCGTGGCTCAATGCCTGGGTCATGCTTCCGCCCGCGGGGCCCGGTTCAGGGCTCTTCGTCCCAGCGGCAGCGGAACACGACCAGGGGTGCGCGTACCGGTTCGACCTCCAGGTCGAGCACGAGCAGCCCGGCAAGGAGCCGGGGCCGGGGCGGGATGTCGTACAGGCTGGCGGTGTTGTCCTCCGGGTCAGCGTAGGTCAGCGGCACGAGAAAAGACGCCTGCCTGAACCCCGGGAATGCAACCGGGAAGATAACCAGGTAGTCCGGCCGCACATCGCGGATGAACCGCTCGCGGCCGGACTCGACTTCGCGGTATGCGAGTATCTCTCTGGTGACAAGCCCGGAGAGGTCAATAACCCTGCGGCCCGAGAAGTAGCCGATGGCGCCGATGTCGTTGCAGCCGAGGGATGCGCTCTCCGGTGTGTTGTCGTGCAGCCAGCGGCCGAGCTTGACCTGCATCGAGTTGATGGACTTCGCGGCCTGTGCTGTGTTGCGGGCCGTGGCCAGCGTGACCGTTGCCGCGTTGAACGCTGCCAGCGCCAGCAGGAAGACGGTTACGCCCATTCTGACCGCGCGCGTCCGAAACGCCTGACCGATAAGAAAGGCCCCTGCCACGGCAACGACCGCAAGCAGAGCCGTGACGCTGCCGACATACCTTCCGCTCTGAAACGCCGGCCCGAACACGGGCGCCATGACCCCGATGGCGGGAACAAATCCAAGCCCGAACAACGGCACGATGAAACCTTGGCCGCGACCTTCGCGGAACGCCCGCCGGATGAGACCGATTACTCCCACCGGGACGAGCAGCGCAAGCACCGGGTTGAGACGCCACAGGAACGCGGCATACTCGGCGACGTACAGCGGCAGTGCCGACACGAACAGGCGGCGCAGCAGTTCGAGGTCGCCGCGTGAGACGGCGGCGATGATGCTGGTCGGACCGGCCTTGGCGGCAAATGTCTGCGGGAAAGGTGAGCCGGAAAGCGCCAGGTTGAATGCGAAGTAGGGAACGAGCACGGCCAGCCAGACGGCAACGCCCCTCCCGAACACGACTCGGTCTTTGGACCGACGCCGGCGGAAGAGTACGTCGAGCGCGATGAACCCGGGCAGGACCAGAGTCTCAGGCCGCGCATAGACGGCGAGTCCGCACAGCACCCAGGAAACAAACCAGCCCGGCCCGCGCGGTCGGCACAGGTAGTAGTAGATGCCGGCAAGGGTCAGGGCTGCCGACAGGGTCACCTCCATGCCCGACATCATGGCCCAGCCCATCGGCCCGAGCGTGGCGGCCGCGACGCCGGCCGCGAGTCCGGCCTGTCGGTTGTCGGTGAGCAGTGTTCCCAGGCGGAGCGCATAGAAGCTGGTGGCGAAGAGAAACAAGGCACCAAGCAACTTGGCCATCAGCACCATGACGGTTGCGTTCCGCGTGAGCAAGTGGCAGAACGCAAGGATGACGGTCCAGAGCGGGGCGGTCGAGCCAGCGACCGGCTCGCCGGGGTTGAAGACGAATCCCCGGCCTTGCGCCAGGTTGCGGGCAAAGGTGAGGTGAATCCACGGGTCGTCGAGTGGGAACCCGAGCGTGCCGCTGCGGTGCAATTCGACCGCCAGGTAAAAGCCGAAGAGCAGCAGGACAATGCCTGCCAGCAGCGCGGCTTCGTGCCACCGGTGCAGCATGGGTCTGGTGGCGGCAGGGGACGAAGTCGGACAACGTCTGGTCATGGCAGCACGATTATCGAGCGGGCGGCCGTCGAGTCAAGGCCGGTTGGCGCGGCAGTTGACAACCGGACGAACGGTCTTAAGATGGAATCAGGTAATCGCTACCATCAAAGGAGGACCTGTGTGCAAGACCGTGTTTGCATCCCTGCTCGTTACCGTCATCGTTGCCGGCGTTCAGGCAGCGCTGCCGACCTGCGACAACGGCAACCCCGATTTCGACCCGTTCGCCGCGACCGGGCCTGTCGAGGCCTGGGAGACGGACTCAATCGCGTGGGCGTTCTGCGAGAGTATCCCGGTTCCGCTCACGCGCACCGCCGGCATCGTTGACCCCGAAGGAAGAATCCGCGTCATCTGCGGCAACACGATGCTCAATGACACCAGCTACAAGTACCAGCAAGTCTACGACCCGCTGACCAACACCTGGACAGTTGACACGTCACTCGTACATCCGGGCGGCGGCGTACACAATCACGACGTCGAGATTATCGGCGACTCCATCTACGTCGGCTGGGGCAGCCTCAAGGCCGGCTATTACAACAACCTTACCCGGATTGACCTGGCCAGCGGCACCTGGACTGTGGTCGGCGCGGCACCGGTCGCCCAACTGCTCTACTACGAGATGGTCGCGTGCAACGGCAGGCTCTACCTGTTCGGCGGCGCGCCCGCCGGCGGCACCGCGGTCAACTCGGCCCGCGTCTACGACCCGCAGACCAACCAGTGGACGCAGCTTGCCAACATCCCGGTCGCGGTGCGTGACCCGGCCGGCTGTGCGGTCGAGGATACTATCTACGTTTTCGGTGGGTTCACAACCAGCACCAATGGTATCCCGAACTGCTATGCCTATAACACGGTGAGCAATACCTGGCGCACGCTTGCCAACCTGCCGCGGCCGCGCGGCTGGGCAACCGCCCATGCCGTTTCTCATCCTGATTCGGGAACATTCATCTACGTCTGCGGCGGAGAGAGCGCCGGCGCGGCCCGCAACCTGGTGCACCGCTACAGCGTGGCGACCAACACCTGGATTGAGGAGATGCCGATGCGACGGGCCAAGCGTTCTCATGCCGGAGCGGTCATTGAGCCATGTTCGCTCTACACTCTCACCGGCTATGCCGGTTCACGGCCGTTTCTCGGCGCGGTCGAGTGCGGACTGGTCTGTGGCTGGACCGGAGTCAAAGAGAACGACGGCCCGAGCGGTTCAGGCTCCCGAACTCAGACCGCCACGGCCCGCACCATCCGTAACCTCCGCGACTTCGCCGATGACCGTTTGTCACTGGTTGCGTCTGACGGTCGCGTGGTCATGACCCTGGGCCCGGGTTCGGGCGACCTCACCCACCTCAGACCCGGCGTATACTTCGCGCGAGGCCCTGCGTCGAATCCGGGCTGCCCGAGCAAACTCATCCTGTTGCGCTGAAGCAGGAACAAGGAGCACGTCCGAGAGCGGTTTGAAGCGAAGACCAGCTCGCTGACGGCTGATAATCAGCTTCTGCGTGGCGGTCGCGCGGTTTATGCGGCCCGCACCAACGCAGGTCAGTGACAAGCCCCGCGACCAGGGTGCCGTCCTGCGGCTTCTTGTGCCGGACTAAGTAGATGCCGGTACCCGGTCTGCGCCTAGGCCTTGGCCGGGTGCCATGGTGATGTCCTATACTTCCTGTAAATTCGAGGTCGGTTTTAACTGGAAAGAAAGAGGGCGTAAGCTCCATTGTCCGTTCATTCAACCGCCAGCAGCGCCGGCAGAAAGGATCCTTACGCCATGAAGAGAATAGCACCGAGTGAGCGCGTGCGCAAGCAAATCGAGGACCTGCTGGAAGGCAATGCTGCATCCAACCAGAGCCGGGACGAGAAAGAACAGGCTTCCTTCCTGGGCCGGGAACGCTATGAGCACCAGGCCGAAGGGTGTGGCTGGCGCAACGGCCACGAGCCCAAGACCCTGCGGACGAGCGTCGGCAAGGTGCCGGTAGACGTGCCCCAGACTCGTGGTACGGCTGAGCCGTTCCGGTCCAGACTGCTGGACGAGCTGGGCGGTCGGACCGGAACGCTGGAGCGACTGGCGAGTGAGATGTATGCCCGGGGGCTTTCGACCCGGGACATCGCAGAGGCCTTTGTCAGCGCGACCGGCGAGCAACTGCTGTCCCGGAGCGTGGTGAGTGAAGTGACGGAGAGCCTGCAGCCGGAGTCCGAGGCGTTTCAGCAGCGCGACCTGTCAGGTTACGACCTGGAGTGCCTGTTCCTGGACGCCATCTACGAGGCGCTGCGGCTGCGGGCCGGGATAAAAGAGGCGGTCTTATGTGCCTGGGGGATACTGCGGGATGGACGCAAGGTGCTCTTGCATATGGCGTTGGGTAACAAGGAGAGTTACGACGCCTGGCTGGAGATGCTGCGGAACATGGTGAGCCGCGGGTTGAAGGTGCTGCTGAGCATCACGGCGGACGGAGCGCCGGGGTTGATCAAGGCGATCGACCAGGTGTATCCGCAGAGCCTGCGGATTCGCTGCTGGGTGCACAAGATGCGCAACATCCGGGCCAAACTGCCGCGGGATGTGGCGCCGGGGGTGGAGGCGGAGACATACACGATTCGCGATGCGGCGACACTTGAGCAGGGCCGGGCGAGGATGCAGGAGGTGACTGCGAAGTACCGGGGTCTCTATCCGAGGAGGTGGGTGAGAATCAAGTTCAGTCCGGTGGAGCTCGAGCAGCTCGACACGCTTCGTCGGACGCTGGGACTGGCAGACCGAAAGACCGAGTCAGGCCCTCAGACTACCGGTCAGAAGGCCTCAGCCTGAGATGGCATTTTACAGGAGATTCCGGACTCGACCTTCCGCGCTGGCGCCTGAGCAACTGGGGCGGCAGCAACAACTGCAGGACGTGGGGTATTCGCGTCCAGAACGAAGGAAGACCCTGGCGCGTATCTATCGGGCCGATTCCGGCAGCCGCCATCCCCGACGCCCGTCCTCAGTGACCAGCTCGCCACGCGCTTGACCGCTACAACAAGTATCAACTGGGGGTAAATCAGGCGATGTCCGCACTACGCTTCCGGTGGTGCGACCGACCGGGCACGGCCGGCGGTTACGTGCGGTCTAGACCCCGGGCAGGACCACGGCGCTCGAGGAGTACTCGGGCACAATCTGCCAGGTCTCGGTCAGTCCGACGCCGATGCGTTCTGCCCGCAGTACGTCGAAGACCTTGCGCT
>CAZQFS010000041.1:0-21726 GCA_964592755.1 uncultured bacterium
TCTGTTCGACGTGGAGATTGGCGCATGGCTCTTGGACCCCAACAGGAAGCGGTTCGGCTTGGAGGATGCTGTCGGACAGGTGCTTGGTCGCAACGCCCGGCCGCCCGCGGCACCGGCGCGGCCGGCAGAGGTCTGGGGTGTCTACCAACAGATGGCACCCCAAGTTCAGGCACTGGGACTGGGGCGCGTCGCAGAGCAGCTCGACATGCCTCTTGTGCCGGTGCTCGCGCGAATGGAGGAACGGGGCATCAAGGTCGACGTGCGGCTGTTCGAGAGGCTGGAAGCAGAACTGGGCGTAGAGCAGAAGCAGATCGAGCAGCAGGTACATGCGCTGGCCGGAATCGAGTTCAACATCAGTTCGCCGAAGCAACTTGGCGAGGTGCTGTTCGGCAAACTGAGACTGGCCAAGGGCAGACGGACCAAGACCGGATTCTCAACCAGTGCCGACGTGCTTGAGGAGCTGGCTAAAGAGCACGAGATTGCCCGGCTGGTACTCAGGTTCCGAGAGCTGGCCAAGCTGTGTGGAACGTACCTGGGTCCGCTGCGTGAAATCGCTGACCCCGGGACCGGGCGAATCCACTGCCGGTTCAACCAGACCGGAACCGCGACCGGCCGACTGTCGTCATCCGACCCGAACCTGCAGAACGTTCCGATTCGAACCGAGGTTGGTCGCCGGATACGCTCCGGCTTCGTTGCCCAGCAGGGCTGCGTGCTCCTTTCGGCCGACTACTCGCAGATTGAGCTGCGGGTGCTGGCACACCTGGCGCAGGACGAAGCACTCATTGAGGCGTTCAAGTCGGGCGAGGACATCCACGTGCATACCGCGGCCGCGATTCTCGGCATCGACCGAAGCCAGGTCACCGATGAGCACCGCCGGATTGCGAAGATGGTAAACTACGGTCTCATCTACGGCATGGGCGGGTATGGTCTGTCGTGGCGGACCGACATCCCGGTTGAGCAGGCGCAGAGATTCCTCGACGAGTACATGCTCAGGTTCTCCGGTGTTGCCCGGTGGCGTGAGAGGCTAATTGCGGAGGCTGAAAAGACCGGGGTCGTACGTACGATATCGGGTCGGATGAGACCGGTACCAGGCATCGTGGACGGCAACCGAGTCCAGGCCGAGGCGGCCAGGCGCGCGGCCATTAACGCGCCGGTCCAGGGGTCGGCAGCAGATATCATCAAGCGGGCAATGCTGCAACTCGAGGAAAAGCTGGCCGGACAGGACTTTGGGACCGGCATGGTCCTACAGGTCCACGACGAACTTGTCTTCGAGGTCCGCAAGGACCGAGTAGAACAGGTGCAGGAACTGGCACGGGCAGAGATGCAGAACGCGTGGAAACTCGAAGTTCCACTCGAGGTCAGCATCGGTGTCGGCGCGAACTGGGGAGAAGCCCACTGAAGCGACACACCATTCTTTTCGCCTTCGGCACCAGACCCGAGGCAATCAAGCTCGCGCCGGTAATCCTGGAACTGCGCCGGCATCCCAAGGAGTTCAGGCCAGTGGTGCTGGTGACCGCACAGCACCGGCGCATGCTCGACAGCACGCTTGAGTTGTTTGACATCCGGCCGGACTACGACCTGAACATCATGCAGCAGAACCAGTCGCTCGCCGATGTGACGGTGAAGACCCTGCGGGGCGTTGAATCGGTGCTGGCGCAAGAGAAGCCGGAAATGGTCGTAGTGCAGGGCGACACGACGAGCGCCTTGGCCGCGGCCCTGGCTGCATTCTACGGCCGCATTCCGGTTGGACACGTCGAGGCGGGCCTAAGGACCCGCGACAAGTACGCACCCTACCCTGAGGAGATGAACCGGCGACTTGTCAGCTCGATGGCTGACCTGCACTTCGCGCCCACTGCCTGGGCCAAGGAGAATCTGTTGCGCGAAGGCGTGCCGCGGAGGGCAATCCGCGTAACCGGCAACACTGTCATCGACGCGCTCAAGCTGGTGCTCAAGAACCAGGAATCCAGGACCGTCCCACGGCCCGGTGCGCTTCCTTGCGCACCGGGACTAGCCCAGGATTTCCCTGCTGGCCACAAGCTCATTCTCGTAACCGCTCATCGTCGGGAGAGCTTCGGCCCTCCACTCATCCGCATCTGCCGGGCCTTGCGGGCGATTGTCCGCAGGAACTCCGACGTGGAACTGGTCTATCCTGTGCACCCGAACCCGAACGTGCAGGCACCAGTGAACAGACTGCTGGGTGGACAAAGGCGAATCCACCTGATTGAGCCGGTCGAGTACTCCACCTTCGCGCTGCTGCTCGAAAGGTCGTATCTCGTGCTGACCGATTCGGGCGGAATCCAGGAAGAGGCTCCGGCTTTGGGCAAGCCGGTCCTGGTCCTGCGTGACAAGACCGAGCGGCCCGAGGCGCTTCGGGCCGGAACTGCGAAGCTCGTCGGCACGGACGTGACGCGCATCGTCTCGGCGACCGAGCGGTTGCTACGCTCACCAGCCACCTACCGCAAGATGGCGCGGGCCGCAAATCCATTCGGCGACGGGAAGGCCGCGAAGCGCATCCTGACGGCGCTGCGGCGGTTCTTGCCATGCGCACGGAGCGGGATATGACCGAGTTTCCGTCCGGGCAATTCGTATCGTGCCACAAGGCCGTGACTGCCCCGGTTGACTTAGGGGCAGCTTCACCTAAACTAGCCGCGTGAATCGACTGGTCAAGTACCTGAGCGTCATCCTCAAATGGCGCAAGCTCATCTTCTGGAACACGGTCATCATGACTGCCTTGGCGGTCATTGTCAGTTTTCTGCTTCCGCCACGCTACACCGCCACGGCCCAGCTTCTCCCCCCGAGCGACGAGGGCGACATGTTCGGCATGACCAGCCTACTCGGCGGCGGCATGGCCAGCGGCTTGAGTCGGTTGAGGTCCGGGATGATGGGGGGTTCACCGGCGTCGGATTTGATGGTCGGCATCCTTGCGAGTGGCACGGTCGGCTCAAGGGTTGCAGAACGCTGCAGCATCGCGTACTACTACCGCATCAAGAAGAACAGCGCGGAGCGCACTGGCAAACAACTCCGGAAGATGACAAGTCTTGCCACTACGGACGAAGGCATCGTCCGTATCAGTGTTGAGGCAAAGACGCGCCACCTTGCCGCCAAGGTGGCGAACACCTACGTTGCGGAACTGGACAGCTTCCTGCGACATTCCAACATCAGCCGCGGTCGCAACATGAGGGTGTTCATCGAGCACCGGCTGGTTCAGGTTGAAAGCAGCCTGGCCTTGGCCCGTGATTCGCTTCGTGTGTTCCAACAGCGACACCGGGTGGTCACAGTTGACGACGAGACCCGCGCCGCGATCGATGCCTACGCCAAGATGAAGTCACAGTTGAGCACTCGGGAGGCCGAGCTCGAGGCAGCCAGAACTGCGGCAAGCGATGACAACCCCCACTTGGTCAATCTCACACGAGAGATAGCCGGGTTCAAGGAGGAGCTGGCAAAGCTCGAGCGGGGAACAGGCAAGACAGGCTTCGGGGTTGGGTTCGGCGTCTCGTTCGAGCGCCTGCCCGACGTCGCGGCAGAGTTCGCCCGCCGCTACCGCGACTACCGAATCCTTGAGGAATCCTACGCAGCGTTGTACCAGCAGTACCAATACGCCAGCATCCTTGAGGCGCGAGACGCCCCAGCGATCACAGTCCTGGACCATGCAGCGCCCCCGGAGCGGAGGAGCTTTCCACGGCGGACCATCATGGTCGGTGCCGTGTTCCTGTTCAGCATCATGGCGGGGATCGCCGTCGCATTGCTCAGTGAGTATTTCAGCCAGTTGCGAATGACAAGGCCAGATGAATACCACGCTTGGAGCGATGTCGGACGGCAGTTGCTCGACGGTCTCCGGTCCGCCCGTGGCGCGTTCAGGCGTCCCGCGAGCCGGTGATGTCACAGCCCGCCAGCGTTGGCTGGCGCCAGACTGGCAATGCAGCCCACCGCGTCGCGCGCAATACTCTTTACCTGTCGCTCGCAGACGTATCAAGCAAGCTCATGATGTTCGTGTTCTACATGGTCTCGGCCCGCCATCTTGGGGTGGAGAAGTTCGGTCTTTTCTCATTCGCGCTTGCCTTTGTCAGCATGTTCTCCGTCCTCACAGACTTGGGGCTGGGTGGTTTGGTTGCACGTGAGATCGCCAAGCGACCGGCAGCAGGTTATCAACTTGTCGGCACGGGCCTGTCCATCAAGCTCGCTGCCTCGCTAGTTGTAATCGGCATGATCGCACTGGCCACGTTCCTGTTGCGCTATGACGTCACGACCAGGGTCGTGCTCGCGATCTGCAGCCTGTTTGTGCTTGAGACGGCGTTTGCTCAGTATTGCATGTCAGTATTTCAAGGCATGGAGCGGATGGAGTTCTCCGCAATCGGGCGCGTCCCGCAAGCAGTTGTGCTGGTGATTGGAGTATTCCTACTATCATCTGGCCCCGCCGTGGTACAGCGGTATGCCTTGCTCTATGTGTCAGCCGGATTCGTGAGTGCCACGCTTGTGACGAGCATCGTCGCCGTTCGTTTTGCACCGCTCAGGCTGAATCTCAGGCTGCGCGAGTGGGGACGCGCGTTGGGTCCAGCGCTGCCGTTCGGCATCTCCGGGATCTTCGTGACCTTGTATTACTGGAACGGCTCGGCGCTGATGTCGAGGCTAGCGGGCGACACGGCGGTTGGGGTGTACAGCGCTCCGTTTCGCCTAGTCATGGGGCTGGCTCTCATTGGCATGGCATTCGCTGGGTCGATGTATCCGGTGATGTCCAGGTCCTACCACGAGCGGCCCGAGTCAACGGAGTGGGTCCTATTGAGGGCAGTCCGATACATGCTGGTGTTGGTGCTGCCGGTCGCGGCTATCGCCGGTGCCTTTGCGGACAGGGTAGTACTGCTGGTCTATGGCGCTGAGTTCGCCGCCTCGGTCGCCGTCCTGCGCATACTGGTTGGCTGGGGCGTGTTCGCCTGCTTCAACGGACTGCTCAGCAACTACTTCTTCGCACGCGATCAGGCGCGGACCGTGGGCTGGCAGAGTGGGATATCTCTGGGGGTCAATGTTCTGTTGAACATTCTGCTAATCCCGACGTCAGGCGCGCGTGGGGCGGCGGTGGCTATCCTGGCGGCTGAACTCGCGGGATTTGTCTTTTTGGTTGCGCGACGACAGCCCGGCTGCTCGGCGCTGACTCCCGCTGATGTCATGAGCACGGCAGCTCGGGTGCTGGCATCAACGCTCGTGGCGGTCGGAGTAGGTTGGGGGGTTGGACGAAGGAGTTTCGCTGCAGGAATCGGGGCTTCGGTTGTGCTGTATGTCCCATTGCTGTTACTGTTCAGGGCGCTTACCGCTACCGACCTGTGTGATTTGCGCGACATCATTGGCTTCAAGGGCCGGGTGAGATCCGACGGTCATGCCTGAGCGCACGCGGAGCTTGTTGCTGGTAATCTTGGGGGCGGAAGGGCTGATCGCCTTGGCATTCTTTGCCGGCCTATGGCTGGGCCGGCCATCATTGGCGGTTGTCGTGCTGGCCCTGCCTTCATTGGTGTTGCTCTGGGCTGCGATCATGGGTGATGATCTCCGGTTGCTGGCGATACTGGCGTTCCTCTTCCCGCTAACGGTGATCGAAGTCCTGCCGGGGAAGTTCCTCGTGTACCTCCTGTACCCACTGACGTTGGCGATCGTAACCGTTTCTAGGTTTCTCAACTGGCAGTCGCGACCGGAAGGAATCGCGAAGAAACTGCCCCGGTCGGCGGCGGTTGGATTGACGCTGATGGGCACAGGGATACTCCTCTCGTTGGCCCATGCGGTGTATCAAGGATGGACCTCCGAGTACCTGCTCCGATACTCTGCCGTCGCCCTCGACGTTGTATGGATGGCATGGGCCTTTGGCACCGTGCCGCGGTCGATCGAACAGGTACGGACTCTGGTGGCTGTGGTCGTAGTGGGCGCCGTGGTGATGTGCCTTGGCCTTGTGCTGCTTCCTCCTCCTGACAACGAGTGGCTGATGGGAGGCAAAGTGATCGTTGCCCCCTTTGGCATCGTTAACCTGAACGCGATCGGAACCGTGGCCGCTTCGATGTCCGTCTTGCTCATTTGTCTTGTGGCGTGTGGCATGAGTACGCGGCGCAGAGTTTTGGCGTATCTGGCACTGGTGGTCATGCTGGTGACATTGGTGGTATCCAGATCCCGGGGGGCATGGTTGGGGTTCGGAGTCGCCTACCTCTACTTACTCTGGCGGATCCGCTCTTCCGCCATGGTATTGTCTGCCGCGGTTGGACTCACCGTGCTGCTGGGGATGGATTCGTTCTCTCAGGCGGTATTCGAGCGCGTGGGGCAGACCGGGGTCAAGGACCCATCGCTGCTGGGGCGATTGTTGCTCTGGAAGTATGCGCTAACCGTGACCCGAGCGAGTCCTCTGCTGGGAGTCGGGATGGAGAATTACCGCTTTGTCAAGCACATGTTCGGATACCCGTTCCCCAAGGCTCAATCCCTGAGGTACAATACCCACAACCTGTACCTTGAGTTCTTGGCAGACCTAGGTGCCGTTGGACTGCTTCTGTTGGTGTGGCTTGCCTGCGGCACCATACGTGGGCTAGAGCAGGTCTGGCGCGGGTCAGACGCCGCTGCGCGACCGGTGGCCATTGCCCTCGCCGCGGGGCTGATTGCCTACCTCACACACGGGATGTGGGATGCGCTCACCTGGCAGCCCGGCTGTTTCGTGTTCCTCGGCGTGCTGTTTGGACTCGGGATGAGCGTCAGGAGGCTTGCCGGTGCCGTCGGGAGCAGTGAGACAATAGTCGAGGCGGGCTGACGTTGGGACGAATACGTCTAGGGATAGAGGTCGGCGTGCTGGCAGCGACGCACGCTGGCGTCGCGCGTTACTTGACCGGCATGGTCGCGGCCATGATGGGTGACGCCCCGGACGTGGAGTTCGTTTTCTATGCTCCGTGGCCGGTCCATCTTGGCCCTGGTAGTAGGGATTTCCGGATCAGGATTCCTGAACGTAGGTGCTGTGCGGTGCCGGGCTTCTGGGTTCGCCGTGTGCTTCCGTCCATGATCGCCAATGACAGGATCGACGTGTTCTGGGGTCAGAACAACACACTGCCTCTAGTTTTGAGGCGGCCATGTTACAGAATCCTGACAATACACGATCTAACCGCGGTCATCTTCCCACAGACAATGCGGTTCCGTCACCGCGTGTCGGCCAAACTCAACCTGCGACGGGCGGTTTGTTCGGCCGACAAGGTCGTAGCGGTGTCTAAGTGCACCGCGGTCGGGGTTTCCCGATGGCTAGGAGTAGAGCCGTCGAGGATTGAGGTAATCTACGAGGGTTGTGATCAGCTGCTTGTGCCCGTTTCACCTATCACAGCAGCCCGCCATGTCGAGCGCGTCTTTGGGATCAAGCCAGGGTACATCCTGACGGTGGGTACACTGGAACCCAGGAAGGACCACGCGACCCTGCTCTCAGCTGTGATGAAGCTCCGAGATGCACCGCAGCTAGTTGTCGTGGGAGGCGAGGGTTGGAGATGCCGCGAGACGCTGCAGATGGTGCGCGCACTGCAGGCGAGCGGCCGGGCTCGCTACCTCGGGCGCGTGTCCGATGACCACCTGCCCGCCCTGTATGGCGCGGCGGCGTTGAGCGTCTATTCATCCTACTACGAGGGCTTCGGTCTGCCGGTGCTGGAGGCAATGGCCTGCGGATGCCCAGTGTTGTGTAGTTGGTCGTCAAGTCTGCCTGAAGTCGCCGGGAATGCAGCCTGGTACTTTCGGCCAAGGGATGCCGACGACCTGTCGCGCAAGTTGGGTCTGCTGCTGGAAGATTCGCGGCGTGCGGATACGATGAGACGCGCAGGTTTGGTGCGCTCTTCCGGGTTCAGTTTCGGGCAGGCAGCGAGGCAGCTTCTCACTCTTGTCCGGGAAGGGTACGCAAAGACGTGGCGTTGTCGGTCCGAGCCGCTGTGCAGATTGACCGGTCACAGTTTGCGCGTATGCTCAGGTAGCGACTCAAGTCAACGTCTCGAAATGCAGTCAAACGCCTGACGCGAAGGTCCAAGTGTATACCCCACAGGAACGCTAACTCAACAGAACATGCATATCGGCGTCGACGCGACCGCGTTCAGGATTGCCTCGGCGGGTATCGTCCGCTATACGCTCAACATGGTCAGCAGTCTATCGGAACTCGCCCCGGATTTGGAGCTGACATTCTACTCACCCAGCCCGTTGTGGGCCGAGCTGCCCAACAAACGGTGGCGAATCCGAATTGAGAAGACGCACGGGACGCTCCTGTTGGCCTACTGGTTGCAGGAGTCTCTACCACGAATGCTGCACGAGGACCGAGTGGATGTATTCTGGGGGCATAACCATGTATTGCCACTTCGGCTGCGCGCGCCGTGCTTCCGCCTACTGACGCTGCATGACCTGACCGCCGTCCTCTTCCCTCATGCGATGTCACTGGGTGCACGTTTGGCTGCAAGGCTGTCCCTGCGCAGGGCGGTCAGCGTGGCTGACCTCGTTCTGATGGACTCGGTGGCGACCGCACACTTGGCGGCTCGGCTTGGTATGAACTCCAGGCGGCGTTGTGTGGTGTACCCCGGCGTGGAAGGCCACTTCCGGCCGGTCTCGGAGATGGAGATACGCGAGGTTCGACAGAAGCATGGTCTTCCGGAGAAATACATCCTGACCGTGGGTACGATCGAACCGCGCAAGAACCACCCGATCTTGCTGAGGGCAATTGAACGGCTGCCGCACGCTCCGGTCCTCGCGGTCGTTGGAGGAGCCGGCTGGCGTTGCTCGCAAGTCATGCGTTCGTTAGGCCGTCTTGAGGGCGACGGGCGTGTGCTGTATCTAGGTAGGGTGGACGACCACGACATGCCGGGGTTGTACGGCGGGGCCTTGTTCCTTGTCTGTCCGTCCCTATACGAGGGCTTCGGGTTGCCGGTAGCAGAGGCGATGGCGTGTGGCTGCCCGGTGCTGTGTAGCTGGTCGTCGAGCTTGCCCGAGGTTGCAGGGCGTGCCGCAGAGTACTTCCCGCTTGGTAGCCACGATGTCTTGGTGGACAAAATCAGCGGATTGCTGGCATCCGAACGACGACGTAGAGAGATGGTCGAGATGGGCCTGGAACGCGCCCGGGAATTCAGGTACAGTACCGCAGCCGCGACAGTGCTGCGTGAGCTTCAGGCCGTCCTGCGTGCGAAGCCGCGTAGTGGAAACGCGGACAGGATATGCGTGCACGCGGAGGAGATGAGGACGAGAACGGCATCACGCGGTCGAACTGCACGCTGCCGTACGGACTATCTAGATTTGTCCTAGACTCCCTACCATGAGGATACTGTTCATTGCTCAGAATATTCCATACCCGCCTACCGATGGTGGCAAGATAGTCGTGTACAATACACTGCGGTCCGTCGCCGAGGCCGGACACGAGGTGGCAATCGTGGGGCTCACTCAACCTGAAAGGCCAACACCAGCCATCTTCCGGGAGCGGTTCCCCACTTGGGAGTTTACCGCGCGCCTTGGCAACTCGTGGCTGGGGCTGCTGAACGGGTTTTTTTCGGCCATCCCCTACAATTACAAGAAGTGCCAGCCGCGAGGTTTTTCCGACATCGTTATCCGTGCGGCAGAGGAGTTCCGTCCGCAGGTAATCCAGGTCGATTTCCTGCACGTTGGCATTTACGGACTGGCCGCGTCGCGACGCCTCCGTGTTCCCGTGATATTGAGGGCGCACAACGTCGACTCGCGACTCATGGCTAGGTTTCGGGACCACGAAGCCAATCCACTGGTCAAAACGTACGCGGCGTTGCAGGTCAGCAGGCTTGTCCGCTATGAGCGGGCCTTCCTTAGTCAGTTTGATCGGTGCGTGGCGATAACGCGGCCGGATGCGGAGGAATTGAGCCGAATCGGCGGCCGTGTGGTGGACTACATCCCCGCTGGCGTCTCGGTCGATGACTTCAGGTCCGACGCACTAGAAGATGAGCCGACATCGATAGTGACGGTGGCCCTGATGAACTGGCTCCCGAACGTAGTGAGCACGCGTTGGTTGATAGGGTCCGTAATGCCACTGGTCTGGCAGCATGAACCGGGTGCACGTCTGTTTGTCGTCGGCAAAGACCCACCGTCCTCGATCCGTCGGTCCCACGACGGGCGGAAGGTTGTGGTCACTGGGTTTGTTTCTGACGTCAAGCCATGGATGGCGCGTGCCGGGGTCTACGCGGTTCCGACGCGAGTGGGCAGTGGCATGAGGATCAAGGTCCTTGAGGCCCTCGCGATGGGCAAGGCGGTTGTTTCTACACGCATCGGTTGCGAAGGAATCGAGGGTCTGATTGACGGTGTTAACGTCTTGCTGGCCGACTCTGCCGAGGACTTCGCCTCTGCCATAGTGACCCTGATGCGCGAACCAGACCTGCGTGCCAGACTTGGCAGCGCAGGCAAGAACCTCGTGGCAGAACGCTACCGCTGGGAGGACGTCGCCCGCAGGTTCACTGCGTTGTACGTCGACGTTGTCACAAATCCGCGGCGCGAGGCCGCCATGTGGCGGGGAGGCGATTCCAGCCGATGACAATGGTCCTGTTCTGGGTTTCACTGTCGCTGATCGGCTACAGCTGGTTTGTCTTCCCAGTGCTGTTGCTGCTACTGGTCAGAGTCGCTCCGCGTCGTGCGAAGACGTTGCCGCCCGTGGTTCTGCCAAGCGTGACGGTGGCCGTCGCTGCGTGGAACGAGAAGTCGAGCATAGGGGAGAAGCTTCGCAACACACTCGACCTTGACTACCCACGCGACCGGTTGGAGATACTTGTGGGTTCGGACGGCTCGGATGACGGTACCGACGAGATCGTGCTGGCGTGTGGCGACCCCAGAGTCCGTCTGCTGAGGCTCAAAGAGCGGTCGGGCAAGCCGGCTGTCCTCAATCTGCTCCTGCGCGAAGTTAGGGGGGATGCCGTGTTGTTCACCGACGCCGATGTGCTGTTGGAGCACCGGTCACTGAGCCGGATGGTTGCCCGGCTGTCCGATCCGCGCGTTGGAGCCGTTCACGCACACTACAGCCGCCTTAACGTGGATGGACACCCGGCGGAAGGGCTGTTCGACCGGTACGAGTCATGGCTCAAAGACTTGGAGGGTAGGCTCGGAGCGATGGTTGGTGCTTATGGTTGGGCACTGCTGGTGCGGACGTCGCTCTGCGCCCCGCTGCCAGTAGATACAGTCCTCGACGATGCACTGATAGGGGCGCGTCCCTTCAGAAGGGGATACGCCGTCGTGTACGAACGTAGCGCCAAGTGTTGGACCAGGGTGGAATCGGAAACCCTCGAGTTTCGGCGTCGTGTACGCATCGCCCGCGGCAGCGTTCAGTTCTTTGTTCGCAACCGTGACCTTCTCCTGCCGCGTCATGGGGTTAGGGCGTGGGTGCTGTTCTCCCATAAGTTACTACGTCTGATTGGTCCGCTACTCCTGCTTCTGGTATTCCTGACCAGCATTGCTATGTCCGGCAGGTTGTTCTTCCTTTGCGCTGTGGCCGTGCAGGTACTTCTTTGGGGAACCGTGCCTCTCGTCCCGCGTGCCTCTGGTAAGTGGCGCAGGCTCCTCTTCGTGCAGTACTACTTGTACACCAACGTCGCCTTGGCCGCAGGGTATTGGGAGTTCCTGTTTGGACGCGGCGCGGCGCGCTACTGGGAGAGGACGCAAAGGAAGTGACTCCAGCGAGGTGCCGTCAGCGTCCTGCGGGCAAGTCGGCGTCGCATCGATGGTTGTGCCGTTCCTAAGGAGGAACATGTGAAGAGAAAAAATCCGACAACAGCACTGCTGCTGGTTTGCAGCGGTCTTGCGCTAGGTTCAGTCGAGCTCTTGCATGACAGGCTGTCGCTCGACGCTACGGCGTCGAGCACATGCGCATGGGAAGCATATCGCTCCGACGGGTTGAGCAGCGGCCGTTTTGACTTCCTCCTGCCCACTCTGCCCCTAGGCCTCACGGGACGCGCGGGCCAGATCGCCGTTCTCCGGGCCTACACCGATGTGACGGCGCCCACGGCTATGCCTATGCGGGAGTTCTATGTTGAACTGCACTGGCAGAGCGGTTGGACGGTCAGGGGTGGGCAGTTCGTCCCTCCGTATAGCCGGGAGGCGTTGACGCCCTACCAAGACCTCTGGTTTGCCGATTACTCGCTCCTGCGCGACTGGTGGACACACTGTGCGCCGACCGACGTAGGCGTTCAGTCCAGCTACTCAGCAGCTGAGTGGAGTGTGACCGCTGCCGTTATCAATGGTAATGGTGGTCGGGCACCGGTAGACGACAATCCCTGGAAGGACGTCTGCGTGAGGATGACATTGAGTCCGCGTACCCGTGGCTTCCCGAGCGTCGCGGCGCGATGGTATTCCGGTCGGACCGATGTCGGGGTGCCTTTTCGAAGCGTCGAGGGTGAGATTTGGCTCGAGACGGGACACCTGCCGGTGGTCGCGCAGGTCCAGAGCGCGACCAAGGGCCCATACACGCGCACCGCTGTGTCACTGCAGGCAGCCTGTTTCTTGGCAGATTGGATGACGCCGGCCATCAGGGTCCAGTCCGAGTTTCAGAACGACGACCGCTACCTTCTCATCACCTCCGGCATGATGAACTTCCGCCTGCTCGATGAGACCATCGTTGCCGGGCTTGGTGGTGATTTCCAGCTTAAGGAGTCAAACACGTCGTCTGCCCGCTTCACTAAGCAGCGGGTGCTGTTGAGGTTGCTGGTCACGCTCTAGAAACTTCTACCTACCTGTTGCACAGTAGTTCTAGATACAGCTGCGTGTAGGCCGCCGTGAACCGCTGCAGCGTGAATGCCTCAACGACTCTCCTGTACCCCGTCTCCCCGAGCCGCCGAGCCGTACCGGCTTCAGTGGCGAGTATACCCATTGCCCTGGCTAGTGCGGTTTCGTCCTGCGGGGGTACGACAAGGCCTGTCTCGCCGTGCTGATTGACCCAAGATGTCCCCGTTCCGATCTCCGTGGTGATCAACGGTTTACGGCACGCCATCGCCTCAAGCAATACGATACCAAAGAACTCGGAGCGAGTGACGGAAGGAAGCACGAAGAAGTCGCAGGCATGGAAGTAGAGCCGCAGCTTGTTGTGCGGCATCTGGCGCAGCAGACTAACGCGACTGCCCAAGTTCAGCTCTCGTATCATCTTCTTGAGTTTGCCTTCAAGGTAGCCCTCGCCGATCACTACTAGGCCTACATCTACGCGGGACACTGCTCGCAGGAGATACTCGATGCCCTTGTAGCTAACGAGGCGTCCAACGAAAAGAGCCAGTGGGCGTTTGTATGTTGATCTGATTTCTCGCACAGCGGCGGCGTCCGTACCGTCCAGCCGGTACTGATCAACGTCTATGCCATATGGTATGACGCGGATCTTACTGGGAAAGCGACTGAGTACCGAAGAAGTGCAGGCGACGGATGGACTTGAGCAGACTATCCTATCCGCACGCCGCAACGCCCGAAGCAAGACAGGTTCGTAGACCATTCTGAACGCGCGGTGTCTCAGGACGTCGAAGTGGTAGCTCAGTAAGATCGGAGGGGCATGCACGGCGGCCACAGCCGCGAGTTCCCCCAACGGGTGGGGGGAGTGTATATGCACGAGGTCGGAATTCTTCGCAAGGGCGCGATAGGTAGATGTATACGAGAGCGACAATGGCGTCGATAGCCTGTAGGCGAGTAGCCCTGTCCTGACGATGGTCGTACGGCCCAGTCGTGCTACGTCTCCCCGCCGGTCGGCTCCAACAGTGAGCACTGTTAGCTCGAAACGGTCGGAGACAGCATCAGCGAGGTAGCGTGCGGCTTCCTCGGTCCCACCAATGGATGGCCAGAAGCTCTTGGTGCACACCAGCAGCTTGGGCTTTGTGGCTCGGGAGCGGGCAATCATGCGACTACACGCGGTCTCCACCGAGCGACATGTCGATCCACTCTTTGCCGAAGTGCCAAGGCACAACGGTAGTCGCGCCCTCGGCACCGTACTGTTAAGCACTGCATCTGCTCGCTTGGCGGCAGGGTCTCAAGGCGCGACCTCGAGAAGTGACTGGATGGAGACGAGTTCTTTCTTGAGCCAGAGGAGAGTCTGACGGCGGTCCTTGGACGGAGCGGTGGAGGTGACCGAGTTCATGGCCGCCAGACGACGGCGGGCACCTTTGACCGTCAGCTTCTCGGTATACACCAGATGCTTGATGAGCCGGAGTTTCTCGACCTGCTCGGTTGAGTAGATGCGACGTCCGGCCGAGTTGCGTTTGGGCTTGAGCTCGAACTGCCGCTCCCAGTAGCGCAGGATGTAGGGTTTGACGCCAATCATCCGGCAGGTCTGAGTAACCGAGTGGAACTTGCCGGTTGCCACTACCAGATCTCGGGCTTGGGCTTGCGGCGGAGCAGTCGCTCCATGCTTTCATGCAGGTCCGCGTCCTCGTAGAGCACGCGGTGGAGTTGTTCCGTGATCGGCATCTCGACGCGCTGGCGTGCTGCCAGGGCGCGCGCAGTCCGGGCCGAGCCGACACCTTCGGCCACACCATTGAGCCGAGTCAGGGCACAATCGAGCCTTTCGCCGTGACCGAGTAGAACCCCCAAGGTGTGGTTGCGTGAGTGTTCGGAGAAGGCGGTGACGATGAGGTCGCCCACGCCGGCGAGCCCGGCAAAGGTGAGGGGGTTGGCGTTGAAAGCCAGCCCGAGACGTATCGTCTCGGCGAGTCCGCGCGTCAGGAGCGCGGACTTGGCGTTGATGCCGAGGCCCATGCCGTCGATGATGCCGGCAGCAAGGGCGATGACGTTCTTCATCGCCGCGGCCAGTTCGACTCCGATGACGTCCGGATGCGAGTAGACCCGCAGATGACCGCCGCTGAACGTGTCGCGCACCAGTACCGTGCTCGGTTCGTGTTCCGACGCGGCAACGAGCGAGGTCGGGTCGCCGGCGGCAAAGGCATAGGGGATGCCCGGCCCGGCAAGCACAACAATCCGCTGCTCCGGGAACCTGTCCTTCAGCACGGAGGACATCCGTTTGAGCGTGGTCGGGTCGATGCCTTTGGTTACGGTTACGATTATCTCTTTGCCCGAGAAGAACCTGCGCACCCGGTCGGCCGCGACCGCGAGGACTTCAGACGGCACGGCAAACACGGCCAGGTCAGCGCCGGCAAGGACCGACGCAGGGTCACCCGATACCAATACCTGTTCCGGCAGTCTGAAGTCGTGGGGCAGGTCGGGATGACATCTGGTGCTGGCGAGGCGTGCCAGATTCGCGGCATTCTCCTCCCAGAGAGAAACGGCAATGTTCTGTTCGGCCAGATGACCGGCAAGCGCCAGGGCCCAGCGTCCGGCACCGAGGAAGGCGACTTTGCTGCTCACGTTCTTCTGAACAGCCGGACCCAGAGTCCGAGTCGCGGTTCGGTGCGGGCGGCCAGCCGGCGGATGTTGGCGATATGCCTCACGATGATGACGGCCGACACGGCGAGGGCGAAGACGAACAAGGGCAACTGCGCCGGGTAGAACAACACCGTGAGCGGGGGAAGGGTGGCGGCAAATGCGAGTGATGACACAGAGATGAAGCCGGTCAATAGCAGGAGTGCCAGATACAGACCGAGGTCGGGCCAGAAGCTCCTTGGGCACAACGCGGCCGCGACGCCGAAAGTCGTGGCAACACCCTTGCCACCCCTGAAGCCGAGCCACGGCGTGAATACATGCCCCATCACTGCACCCAGCCCGGTCACCGCGGGGACGAGCCCAAACGACGGCGCGAGTGCGACGGGAAGGATGCCCTTGGCGATGTCGAGTACGAGGACCGGCACGGCCCACTTCCAGCCCACGGTACGCTGAACGTTGGTGAAGCCGATGTTACCCGAGCCTGTCTTGCGGATGTCGGTTCCCGCGACGCACCCGGCCAGGAAGCCGAAAGGGACGGAGCCGCCCACGGCACCGAGCAGGAACGACAGGACCAGGACTGCGGTCTGATGCGCGTTCATCAGTCATCTGCCGGCCGGTACGGCGTCATGTACGGTGGGTTGCACGACTTCAAGATAGTGCCCGGATGGGGCATGTCAAGAACGGACGGTGGTTCTGAGTGCGGGCAGTTTGCCGGCAGCTCACCCAGCCAGTTCTTCTGCCGCTCTCTTCAACATTGACACGGGCCTACCGGGCCGGGTATAATGAATCACCATGAGGGCGCCGATGCTCTCCGCTGACAGGACCGGCCCGGCTGAGCGTGATGCCGCCGGACCCGGCTGTCGGCATAAGGAGGTATGAGATGGCAGATGAACAGCAACAGCAGACGCCGACCGAAGACTCAGGTACGGCCCTGGAGCAGAAGTACGGCGTTCCGTTCGTGGACCTGACCAACTTCCGGGTTGACTCCGAGGTGCTACAGATGTTCCCGGAGCAGTTCATGCGCACCAACAAGCTCATCCCGCTTTTCCGGTCCGGCAATACCCTGGCCGTCGCACTGGTAGACCCGGGCCAGATTTTCATCCTCGACGAGGTCCGACGCATGACCGGAATGGAAGTCGAGCCGATGGTCTGCCGGGAGCTGGATTTCTTCCAGTCGTTGAACCAGTACTACACTCAGCCGCAGCAGCCCGACATTCCGGACGAGCCGGAAATCACCAGTCTCGACGACCTGCCCGATGAGGAGGAAGGCGCCGCCGCCGAGCAGGGCACCGAACCGCGCAAGCTCGAGGAGCTCGCTTCGGAAGCGCCGGTAGTGCGCTGGGTCAACCAGATGATTATCCGGGCGGTGCGCGAGCGGGCCTCCGACATCCACATCGAGCCGACGCGTGAGGGTCTGACCGTCCGCTTCCGGATTGACGGCATCCTCCATCCGATTGTCTCGCCCAAGAAGGCTTTGCAGCTCGCGGTCGTTTCGCGTATCAAGATCATGTCGCGCATGAACATCGCCGAGAAGCGCGTACCCCAGGACGGCCGCTACGGCGCGCTGGTGGACGGCCGGGAGATTGACTTCCGTGTTTCGACCTTCCCGACGACCTATGGCGAGACCGTGGTCATGCGTATTCTCGACCGGATGCGCCTGCTGTCGCTCGACGAACTTGGGCTGATGGGCGACTCGGCTTCAGTCATGCGGGAGATGATTGCCAAGCCGCACGGCGTGCTGCTGGTCACCGGCCCGACCGGCTCGGGCAAGTCCACGACCGTGTACGCCATCCTCGGCGAGATTCGCTCCGGCGATAAGAACATCATCACCATCGAGGACCCGGTCGAGTACGACATGGACAAGATATGCCAGTCGCAGGTGAACGAGAAGGCCGGCTATACCTATCTCATCGGGCTGAAGCACATCCTGCGTCAGGACCCTGACGTCATCATGATTGGTGAGATTCGTGACGGCGAAACCGCCGGGGTCGCAATCCGTGCCGCCCTGACCGGCCAGCTTGTCTTCTCGACGATTCACACCAACGACGCGCCGGGCACGATTACCCGTCTCATCGACATGGGCATTGAGCCGTTCCTGGTCGCGTCGGCCACCGAAGGTACTGTGGCCCAGCGGCTGGTGCGGAAAATCTGCGCCAAGTGCAAGGAACCGTTTGACCCGCCGGTCAAGCTGCTTGAGGAGCTGGAGCTGCCGCCGGGCACCAAGTTCTACCGCGGCCGGGGTTGCGACCGCTGCCGCAATACCGGCTACCAGGGCCGGATCGGAATCTTCGAGGTCTTGAAGATGAACGACCGCATCCGTGAGCTCGTCGTCACCCGGCCGCCGACCAGCGCTATTCGCGCGCTGGCACGCGAGTACGGCATGAAGACCCTGTGGGAAGACGGCATCCAGAAGGTCGTGGATGGCGTCACGACCATTGAGGAAGTGATGGACGAGGCCGAGAAAGTCGAGTAACCAACCCGAGGAGAACTGCACCGATGCCGCTATTCCAGTACAAAGTCCGGGACAAAGAAGGTCAGATAATCTCCGGCACACTCGAAGGAACCGACATCGCCGGCGTCGTGGACAAGCTCGATACACTCGGCTACGTCCCGATTACCATCCGGGAACAGAAGACCGGAGGCGGAGTCGGAGTGGACTTCGGCCGTTTCTTCGAGCGGGTCAAGCCGGTTGACCTGATCAACTTCACACGCCAGTTCGTCACTCTGCATCGTGCCGGCCTGCCCATGCTCTCGGCGATTGGCGCGCTCCAGGCCCAGACCAAGTCCAAGCCCCTATCCAAGGCACTGGACGCAATCCGCAAGGACCTGATGGGTGGTGCGGCCCTGTCCGCGGCGATGGCCAAACACCCTCGGGTCTTCGGCGAGCTCTACGTCAACTCCATCTGGGCCGGGGAAACAGGCGGTGTGCTCGACGACATTCTCGACCGGCTGGTGATGCTCCTGGAACACGAACGGAAGCTCAAGTCGGATGTCGGCTCGGCCATGCGCTACCCGATTATCCTGATGGTGGGCTTCGTCATCGCGGTTGTCGTGCTGGCGACGTTCGTTTTGCCCAAGTTCACCCAGTTGCTCACGACGGTCGGCGGCAAGATGCCGCTTCCGACCCGAATCCTCATTCTCGTCACCGATTTCATGAGCAAGTTCTGGTACGTCCTGGCGCTGCTCACGGCTGGCATCGCGGTCCTCTTCTACCTGTTTATCCGCACTCCGGCCGGACGGCTCTGGTGGGACCGACTCAAGTTCCGGATTCCCATCTTCGGCCCGATTATCTACAAGATGGCCCTGTCACGGTTTGCCCGGATGTTTGAGACCCTTGACCGTACCGGCCTGCCCATTCTGCGCAGCCTCGGTCTGGTCTCCAAGACCGTCGGCAACGTCTACATGGCGGGCGCGGTCGAGAAACTCGCCGAAAGTGTCCGGCGCGGCCGCGGACTGGCGGCGCCGATGCGCGAAATCGGCGTGTTCCCGGCCATGGTTGTCCAGATGGTTGCGACCGGCGAGGAGTCGGGAGCCCTGGACGACATGCTCAAGCAGGTCTCCGACTACTATGACAGCGAGGTCGAGTATGCGGTCAAGAACCTGACCGGCATGATTGAACCGGTGATGATCGGCATGATGGGCATCGGCGCCATCTTCCTGATTATCGCCATCATCATGCCGTACATGTCGATTCTCACTAGCTTCGGCCAGGGTGGCGGCTACGGCGTGAAATAGCCCGGCACCGGCATCAATGTCGACCGCCCCGGTATCGGGGCGGTCGTTTCTTTCCGACGGCTAGACGTCCAGGTTCTCGACCGCGTGTGCGTTCTTCTCAATGAACTCGCGCCGCGGCTCCACGTCATCACCCATCAGGATGCGGAAGACCGCGTCGGCCTCGGTGGCGTCATCCATCGTCACCCGTTTCAGGGTCCGCTTATCCGGGTCCATGGTTGTGGACCAGAGCTGCTCGGGGTTCATCTCACCCAGACCTTTGTAGCGCTGGATGTCGAACTGAGTTCCTTTCTGCCTGCGGGTCAGCTCGGTCAGCTCGTCATCGCTGTAGAGATAGCTCTCGGTCTTGCTGTGCCGGACCCGGTACAAGGGCGGCTGGGCAATGTAGACGTACCCTGCTTCAATCAGCGGCTGCATGAAACGGTAGAAGAACGTCAGCAGCAGGGTGCGGATGTGTGAGCCGTCGACGTCGGCGTCGGTCATGATGACGATCTTGTGATAGCGGGCCTTTTCCGGATCGAACTCGTCCTCGCCGATGCCGGCCCCGACCGCAGAGATAATCGTCCTGATTTCGTTGTTCGACAGCACTTTGTTCAGATTCGACTTCTCGACGTTGAGAATCTTGCCGCGCAGCGGCAGCACCGCCTGGAAGCGCCGGTCCCGGCCCTGTTTGGCCGAGCCGCCGGCCGAATCACCTTCCACGATGTAGAGCTCACTCTCGGCCGGGTCCTCTGATGCACAGTCGGCCAGTTTGCCCGGCAGCGTGTCCGATTCGAGCAGGTTCCGGCGCCGTGCCAGCTCCCGGGCCTTGCGGGCCGCCATCCTTGCCTTGGCCGCGGCGATAACTTTGTCCACCACCCGGTTCGCGACGCGCGGGTTCTCCTCAAAGTACTGAACCAGCTTCTCGTATACCACGGTCTCGACCATGCTCTTCGCTTCGCTGTTGCCGAGCTTGGTCTTGGTCTGTCCTTCGAACTGCGGGTCGGAGATTTTCAGCGAGACGACCGCGGTCAGCCCCTCGCGTGTGTCTTCGCCGGTCAGCTCGATTCCTTCCTTCAGCGCCCCGCTCTTGCGGGCATAGTCGACGATGGTTCGAGTCAGAGCGGACTTGAACCCGGACAGGTGCATGCCGCCTTCGTGGGTATTAATCGTATTGGCAAACGAGAATATCGACTCAACGTAGCCGTCGTTGTACTCAAACGCCACGCCGACTTCCATGCCGTTGCGCTGGTCCTCGACCAGCACGGGCTTGTGCAGGGGGTTGCGGCCGACGTCGAGAAACCGAACGAAGTCGGCCAGACCGTTCGGATACCGGAACACGTCCTCGGCGCCGGTCCGCTCGTCCCGGAGAACAATCTTCAGGTTCTTGTTCAGATACGCCAGTTCACGCATCCTTGACTGGATTATCTCGTACTTGTACTCCTGCTTCTTGAAGATGGTCTTGTCCGGCTTGAATGTGATTCGGGTTCCCCGTGCCCGGGTTTTGCCCGTGACCTTGAGCCCGGCGGTGGTCCTGCCCTGCTCGAACTCCATGCGGTATGCCTTGCCGTCGCGGAACACCTCGGCGACGAGCGACTCGGACAGCGCGTTGACCACCGACACGCCGACACCGTGCAACCCGCCGGAAATCTGATACACCTTGTGTTCGAACTTGGCCCCGGAGTGGAGCACGGTCAGCACGACCTCGAGCGCCGACTTCTTTTCGGTTGGATGCATGTCCACCGGAATGCCGCGGCCGTTGTCCTCGACGGAGACAACGTCATCGGCGTGAATCGTCACCTTCACCTCATCGCAGTAGCCGGCCAGCGCCTCGTCCACTGCATTGTCAACGACCTCAAATACCAGATGGTGCATCCCGCGAATGCCGGTGTCTCCGATGTACATTGCGGGGCGGTGCCGGACCGCCTCAAGTCCTTTCAGGACGTGGATTTGTGCTGCGTTGTAGGTTTCTGCCATCGCGTCACATGATACCGTCTTTTGCCTCAATATCAAGGAGAAGACGGTCGGCTACGCTCGGGAACGAACCGCAGGTCCGAGACCAGTCCCGCTCCGCCGCGGGCAGCCAGTTTGCGCATGATTTCGGGTTTCAGGAACACGAGCTGGGTCATCCAGGACGGGTTGTCTACCGCTACCACCAGTGTCTTCCGCTCAACGTAGAGCGGTTTCGTGTGTCCGGCCACTTTCTCGCCCACGACCGAAGCCCAGGCGGCAATCAGGCGCTGCTCCGCAACCGTGTCCTGCAGCTTCAGGCGCTTGATGACCCGGGGTAGCGCGCTGCCCAGGCTTACGAACCGGCGGAACTGCTTCTTGCCCGGCCGACGCCGGCGGAAGTCTTCGGGTTTCCAAGTGGACCCATCAGGAGCGTTGTCCGAGACCACGCCAGACTCTAGTCAAATGAGTCATCCCGGTCAAGCCAGGGAGCCGGCCCGGAATCCGACATTGAGCCAAGAAGAGCACTAAAGGTACGGCGGAATGGGTGCACTTTGGGCTTCTGACCTTCTGCTCGGGTTTCGTGGTCTTCGTGGCAGTCAACTTCGGGATTGGAAACCCGCAGCAAAGACCAGCCGTACTTCCTGTGACCAGGTGACGCGGCTGATTGAGTTCCCCCTTTTCTCCCTGCCAGGCGGACTGGACCGACGCAAGCTGCTGAGCGAACGAACTTCCGAGGAAGAGTGCTCC
>CAZQFS010000042.1:0-21517 GCA_964592755.1 uncultured bacterium
GCAGAATGGCCAACGGCATCTACTTCTACCGCCTGGACGTGCCGGGATTCCGGAGCGTGAAGAAGGCAGTGCTGATGAGATGAGGCAGTAGACAGAATACAGCATGCAGGATACAGCCTGCAGGGCGGGATGGCGGGAGGTGAACCCGCCATCCTGCCCTGGTTCGTGTCGGGCTGGGCTGGAGCGTTGCCGGCCCGGGTTCCGGCGCGGATAAGGGAGCTCGACTAGCATCTACCCTCGCCATGTTATACGTCCAAAAGGGGCAGATTTGCCGGGCTTTCCGATTGTCTCTTCAACTTGCTCTTTTTCAATGTGTTATGTTGTGATGCCGGCTCTTGGCGTGGCCTTGGACGCGGCAGGGGGAGCGAATCCGGGAGTCGTTCCCCGGGCTGGAGCAGAAGCCGGGTCCAGAGCCAACTCGACGGGCGGTTTCTTAGCCAGACGCAGCAGTAGATGAGAAGGCGCGAGGCATGTCAGGCGTTGTGCCGGTTCGCCAGGCAGAGCCGTGAGCGGGCGATTGAGCAGAGTCGCGAGCACTGAAGCCGCCGGTTCGCGGTGCAGGCGCGAGTGCGGCCGTCAGAACAGGCTTGAGTGGGGGCGCGAAGGCCGCGTCGAAACTGCCGGCACGGTCTGCCGGCGATGAACCTCAGAAGCTCAGCCGCCTGCACGGCCCAGAAGCAGATGCAGTGCGCTAGAAACGGAGGGTGATGAGTGCCAGGTTCCGGCCCGCAGGAGAAGAACGCCGAACCGAGAAGAAGTCGCCTGTTGATTCGCGCGAGCAGAGTTCGAGCCCTGGTGCAGACGCAAGTCCGAGCCCGCGCAGCAGGCGGTCGTTGGCTTTGCGCAGACACAGACGCCACTTCGGCTCAGGGGCGTTCGCGACCGGTCTGAACCACTGCTCTGCATCGGGCAGCGCATCGAACGACGCGACCACGTCCGCTCCGACGGTGTAGCACTGCCAGCAGATGCACGGGCCCAGGCTGAAGCACAGGTCAGGCAGCGGCACGGCCAGCCGGCGCGATATCTGGCGGCAGAGATTTTCGGCCAAACCCGCGGCAGTGCCGCGCCAGCCGCAGTGGGCGATGCCGATGCCGCGCAGGTCGCGCGACCAGACGAATACCGGCAGGCAGTCGGCGACCTTGACCGCGAGTGCGACGCCGGGCCGGTCGGTGAAGAGCGCATCTGCCTCAACCGTCTCCGGCGACATCGTCGCGTCTCTCACCTGAAGCACCGCGTCCGAATGTATCTGACGCACGGTGGCAAGCACGGGCAGGTGCAGGCCGGCCCGGACCCGACGCAGATTCTCCTCTACGCTGGCCTTGTCGTCGCCGACCCGAAATGACAGATTCAATGACTCGTAGGGGCCGGTCGAAACCCCGCCCCGACGAGTCAGGAACGCGAGTTCGAGACGCGGCTGGGGTGCGGCGGCAAAGTACTCCAGCCCGCCAGAGTCACGGCGCGACCACATCGCGGAGAGGAACGGACGCCGGACTATGCACTGGTGGCAAGGTCGCGAATTGTGAGCTGGATTGAGGTCTTGTCGGCATAAGTGCGGCGTCCGACCGTGTAACAGATGTCAAGGTGGTTCTTCTCGCCGATGCGGAGGTTGAGCAGCTCGCGGCTCCGTCCCCACGCGATCGCTTCCAGCACCCGCTCTCCGGAGCGCACCCTGAACTTGAGATGGTCCTTGCCCACCCGTCGCGGGTACCCGACGACTTCAAGGCCGAGCGAGGCGAAAAGCGGCGGCGGATTGTCCGGGCCGAATGGCTCGAACCGGTCCAGGGCTGCCATCAGGTCGCGGTCGATTTCGTCCAGATGTGCGACCGCCTCAACCTGCAGGCTGGGCTGGTAGACGTCTTCCGGAAGCTGGTCAGCGTACTCAATCAGCGCCTGCTCGAACCGGGGCAGCTTGTACGGCTCGACCACAAGCCCGGCCGCATACCGATGTCCGCCGAACCCGACCAGGTGCGCGGCGCAGTGCTCGAGCGCCTGATGCAGGTTGAACCCGGCAATCGAGCGGCCCGAGCCTTTGCCCCGGTCGCCCTTGAGTGCGACGACGATGCTTGGCCGGTAGAACTCCTCGACCAACCGGGCAGCGACGATGCCGATGACTCCTTCGTGCCAGCCCGAGCCGGCCACAACCAGGGCACGACGTTCGGCAAGCCGGCGCGCGTTGACCTTCTCTATAGCCTGGCTGAAGATTTCCTCTTCCAGTGCCTGGCGCTGCCGGTTCAACCCGTCCAGCTCGGCAGCAATCTGCCGGGCCGTAGCTTCGTCCGAACTCAGGAGCAGACGCACGGCCTGCTCAGCCCGGCCCACCCGCCCGGCCGCATTGATGCGGGGCGCAAGCATGAACCCAATCTCGTGGCTGGCAAGGCTGCGCCCCTTGAGTCGGGCGACCTCAACCAGGGCTCTGATGCCAGGCCGCGGGCTGTGCCTGATTGCGGAAAGACCGAGCCGGGCAATGACCCGGTTCTCGTCAACCAGCGGCACAACGTCGGCCATTGTGCCCAGCCCGACCAGGTCGAGCAGCGACGTGAGCTCGGACTTGGGACGCCCGAGCGCGGCCAGAACCGACCAGGCGAGCTTGAACGCAACGCCAACGCCGGCCAGTTCGCGGAACGGGTAGGCTGAGTCCGGCCGCTTGGGGTTCACGAACGCGAAGGCAGGCAGGGGTTCGGCTCCGGCTTTCAGCTCGTGATGGTCGGTGACGATGACGTCGATTCCCGCATCGCGCGCCGCCGCCAGCGCAGTCCGGTCCCCGGTGCCGCAGTCATTGGTAATCACCAGGCGCACCCCGTTCTCGCGGCAGTGTTCGGCTCCCTTGAGGGAGAAGCCATAACCTTCGGTCTCGCGTGCCGGCAGGTAGCAGGACACGTCGGCCCCCAGCTGCGCCAGGACCGAGACCAGAAGGGCAGTACCCGTGACGCCGTCCACGTCATAGTCACCGTAGACAAGGATGCGCTCCCGACGCTCAAGCGCGGCAGTAATCCGCTCCGTCGCTCGAGCGATGTCGGGCAGCAGGTCGGGTTTGCGCAGGGCCGCGGGGTTCGGCTCAAGAAAAGCCTTGATGTCGTCGAGTCCGGTCAGACCCCGATGTTGCAGCAGGCTGACGACAAGCTCAGGGACGCCGGCAGCCCGAGCCAGTGCGGTCAGGTCACCGGCCGGCCCGGACGGCAGGTTCCAGCGGTGCGTTGGTTTGACGGATGCCATGCTAAGGTTTAGCCGGGCATGGCTCTGAGTCAAGCATGGACATGGAGCCGGTTACTTGCCGGAGTGCTGCCGAACCGCAGCGAGCGCCGCACGGGCTGCCTCGTGGTCCGGGTCGAGCGCAAGCGACTGCTCCAGCCAGAAACCGGCCTGTTTCAGGCTGTCAAGGCTGACGTACACGAGGCCGAGCAGATAGAGCGGCTCAGGATTGGCCGGGTCGAGCGACGCGGCAGCGCGGTAAAGCTGAGCTGCCCGGCCGAATTCGCGGCGGGCAACGGCCAGGCGCGCGCCCGCAAGGACAGCAGGCAGTCTCGTTTCCGGCTGGACATCGGCGAGACGCGCCAGTGGCCTGAATGCCGTCTCGGCCTCGGCCGAATGTCCGGTCCCGGCCAGCGCCATCACCAGGCTGTAACGGGCCCAGGCGTTGCCCGGCTGCACAGCGAGCGCCCGCCTGAATGCCTCGACTGCCTGTACCGGTCGGTGCTGTTCGAGCAGGATATTGCCGGACTGCACCCATGCCTGGGCCGAATACGCCGCCCTGTCCACCGGAACAATCACCGCGCCGACGTAAACCAGCACAACAGCAGCCAGGCTGACCGCAAGCGCTCGGAACCGCCTGGTCTTCAGCATATCGACCAGTTCCTTCAGTCCAAACCCGGCAAACATAAGCAGGAACGGGATTACCGGCGCGCGCAGCCGCGACAGCACGTAGAATCCAAGGGCCGACACCAGATACGCGGCCACAAACAAATGGACCGGAACAACCCGGTGGCGCAGCGGCCACGCCCGGTACATGCCCAGGAGGCCGAGCGCGAGGATTGCCCCGAAGTTCAGGAATGCGACACCAAGCGCCCGGGATGCGCCTTGGGTGGTTTCCGGGTAGTAGCCGTTGGGTACTTCATAGTTGCTGAGAAAGAGCAGCAGCTTGCGCCCGAGCAGCCTGGCAAACCGACCCGGACTCTGGACGATGAAGCTCATGCCCCTGCCCATCCAGTAGGACGAAGCCTGTGACCACAAAAGCTCACGACCGTTGACTACCCGGCTGGTGAGCTTGAGCCGGTTGTGTGAAAACGCGGCACCGGTCTGGAGCCCGGCGGCCGGCTGCCACGTGCCGTCGGCCGCGGGGTTGTTGCCGTAGTAGAAGTTCAGGCCTGAGTGTGCGGTGAAGACGACCGGGTCCTTCGCGACAAGGTAGTTGCGCACCGGAACCAGGGCGACCACCATAACCGCGGTCGCGGCCATGACCGACAACGGCAGAAGGGTCCGCGAGCGCGTTCCTGCTCTCCTTGCTATCCACACCACAATCAGCGCAACTCCAGGCAGAAGCTCAGGCCGGCAGACCACGAGCAAACCCCAGGCCACGCCGGCCAATGCACCGATGGTCATGGTCCGTGCGTGCCGTCGCTTGTCTGCCGCGCTGGCGGCTTTTTCCCGGTCTGTCCCGGACGCAATCAGCGTAAGCCACAACGCTGCCAGACTGAGCAGAACGGTAGTCTCAACGTAGAGCAACGCACCCGAGTAGAAGACGAGAATGCCGGTCAGAGCAAAGCCGAGTGACGAGAAGACCGCGGTGCGTTCGTCAAACATCCGGCGACACAGGTCGAAAAGCAGCATGCACGACACCCCGGCCATTGCCGCCTGCGTCAATTGCACCGCGAGGAGACTGACCCCGAACACACGGTAGACCAGGGCAAGAATGTACGGGTAGAGCGGCCGGAGGAAGAAGACTTCCTTTCCCCAGAAGTCGCCGGCCAGGATTTGTCGCGCCCATCGGTGGTAGTACCAGGAATCCACAAAGTACCGCGAGAACGACCCGAACGGCTGCCCATGCATCTCCAGGATAAACCAGAGCCTCAGAACCACGGTCAGCAGCACCGCACCAACTGCCGAAAGCCGGGCTCGAGAGCTGGACCGCTGGACCGCTTGGGCCATGGGCAAAGCCAGTATAGGCAGGCGATAGCCTGAGGTCAAACCGCAACCAACCTCAAACCCCGGCAGACTCCAGCGGGTGGCGACACACTATGCTTGACTTTGGGCCGGCGGGCATGACAATAGATGACTGTGACCTGCCCACGCCTGTCTTGGATGCTCGTTCTCGTCGTGGTCACTGGCGGCTGTCACCTGAACCCGCGATTGTCGGCGAGCCGGCCGGGCCGGGAGCTGGAGCTTGTCGACTCACTGACCCTGGCTGCACCGGCAGCCGGCATATGCCGCGACGGCGACCGGGTCGTCGTGCTCGATGCCGGCGGTGACCGGCTGCTGCGCATGTCGGTGCGCCTCGTACCCCAGGAGACGATACCGCTGAGTCGGCGTCTGGTCGGGCCGCGCGGGGTCAAAGCCGACCGGTTCTATTACTACGTCTGGGACGCCGACGTTGTCTGGCGCATGGCGAAGGAGAAACTTGTGCTCAACTCGTGGCTCGGCAACGTAAGAGTCGCGGGAATGGCCGGTTTCTCGCCTGGCGAGATGCTGGTAAGCGACGCGAACCGGCAGGTCGTCTGGCTTAAGACCGTGTTCGGAGAAAGCCGCAGCTTCCTCACCGAGTCGGAGCTCAGGCAGCCCGGCCCGGTTGCCCCTTTGCCCGAAGGCCGCTTCTGCATCATCTCGGGCAGTGGACAACTGGCCTATGTCAATCGTTCCGGCGTGGTCACCGGCTCTATCCGCATTCCCGAAGGGACCGACGTAGTCGAGTCGGATGAACGCGGCTCGGTATATCTGATGGAGTCGGGCGTTCCCGTGCTCTGGGTCCTGGTCCAGGGGACACTCACCGCTTTCGCGCTTCCTGCCTGCTCCAGCCCGACCGGCCTGGCCGTGCTCTCCTCCGTCGTGGTCGTGCTCGATGCCGGCACGCGCGTGCTTGCATACGCCCGGCCGCAGCCGTAGGTCTTGTTCTCTCCTCTCTGCTTCATTCGCATGCTCGTGCTCATGTTACTTGTCGGTTCAGCCGGGGCCGACATCGGAGAGCGCGGCCAGACCGTGTTTGTTGCCGACGGGTCGAGCGCAGTCTTCTCCGTCCGGGACGAACTTCTCGTGTCAGGAACCGACACCGTCCTTGTCCAGGACAGGGTGCTCGACCACACCGAGTACGTCTTCGACTACCACCGAGGTCGAGTCTGGCTGCTCGCCCGCCCCCAGGCCGGTACAGTTGTAACGGTCAGCTATCGCTGCCTACGTTTCTCCAGTCTTACGGGAACTCACCCCCCCCGTGTTCTGCTCTATCAGTCGGCTCCCGTCCTGACCGCAGACAGTGGTGCACTGGCAGTCATCGACACGGCTGAGCCGCGTCCGGGCCTGGACATCTCCGGCAGCAAGACAATCGGCATCTCATTCGGCGGCGCCGAAGGCAGCGGCATCGACCAGGCCACCCGCATCATCCTGTCCGGTGAAATCGAGGGCATCAGGGTCGGGGCTGAGCTCTCCGACCAGAGTTCGCCGATTCTGGCTGAAGGCACCACCCGGGAAGTCCAGGAGCTCGACCGGCTGCTCATAAGTCTTGAAGGTCGGTCCTGGCGCGGGGAGTTCGGCGACCTTGACCTGCTCGTGCCCGCCGGTGCCTTCGGTCGGGTAGAGCGCCGGGCAAAGGGCGCAGTGCTGTCAGGCCGACGTAGCAGCACCGACCTGACTGTAGGCTATGCTGCGCCCCGGGGGCAATTCGGCCGGGTCCATCTTCAAGGAGTTGATGGCTCTCAGGGACCTTATGTGCTCGCCCCGGATGCCCGGTCGGCAACGCTCGTGCCCGGCAGCGAGGTGGTCTACCTGGACGGCCGGCAGATGGTTCGGGGTTGGGACGCCGACTATACGATTGACTACTCGACCGGAGAGCTGCTGTTCACCGACCGGAACATCATTGGCCGCGAATCGCGCATCGAGGCGTCGTTCCAGTACGTGCTGGGCGAATACAACCGTTCCGGAATCGCCGCGGTCGCCGACTATCACCCGGCCGGCTTCGACATCGGTCTTGCCCTGTTCCGCGAGAACGATGACCGGTCGCGCAACCTTGCGTTTGACCTGACGCCTGAAGAAGAGGCCTACCTGGGCAGTATCGCTGCCGACACCAGCCGTGCCTGGCTGCCGGGCGAAACCTACGTCGGTCCCGGCCGCGGAAGCTACCGCAAGGAATCGGACCACTTCGAGTACGCCCCGGGCCTAGGTGACTACGAGGTCCGATTCACAATCGTCGGCGAATCGCTCGGCGACTACGTATATGACGACACGCTGTTCGCCTATCGTCACGCGGGCTCAGGCGCGGGCAACTACGCCGCGCGCGTACGCGTCAGACTGCCGGAGCAGGACGAACTGGCTTTCACTCGGGTCGGATTCAGCGCAGGCACATTCTCGACCAGGGCTGAGGCCGCGCTTCAACGCCGCAGCTTGAATCTCTTCGCTCCCGACCGAGGAGCATCAAACATGGGAGGTCTCAGCTTCTCTGCCGCACTGCAGGATTCAGGCTATGGCGTCGAGTATCGTCGCCGGATGCAGGGAGAGGGCTTCGGCCTGCCCGGTGCAAGCCCGGACCCCGACTTCGCCTATCATTGGGGTGGAGTAGTCGAGGACGAACGCCGCACCAGCGACGAGCTGACGACATACGTCCGGCCGTGGCGACTGCTGAACATCACGGCTGAAGCCGGACGACTGAAAACTGACAGCTCCACCGTGATGCGGCTCAGGGGCGTGGCAGGGCTCGGCCCGGTGCAGTATCAGGGAAGTCGGGCCGCATCGGTCGTCCGCCACGCGGTCCGCGCCGCACCTCGGCTCGGACGACTGCTGCCCTATGCCGGATGGCAGAGCGAGGCGAACACGAAGGAACGTTCCCGCGCCTGGCTTGCTGGTATTGACGTCGTGTCTGAGACCGTCCCGCACCGTGCGCTGCTACCCTTGTCCGGAGGGATATCGGCCCGGCTGACCGACTACGATGAGCCTGATTCCGCCACCGGCACATGGACTCGTTCAGGCCGAGGCCGATTGATTCAGACCTTGCTGAACTACAGTCCCGCGCCGACACTGAGCTTTGAAGCCCGCGCCGCGCATCAGGGCCGCAGGTTCGACCGTCAGGCGCAGGACGACTGGGACCAGTTACTGGGCAGCGTCCGCGCGGCACTGACGCCCTGGGCCGGGCTCAGGGTTCTTTCAGACCTGAGCCAGTCTTTTCGTCGCGTGCAACTGCGCGACGAGTTCTTCCGTTACGTCGGGCCGGCCCAGGGCGAGTTCCGCCGGGATTCGGCAACGGGCCGCTATGTGGCGGACCCGAAGGGTGACTACGAACGCATCCTGATTGCCACCGGCCGGACCGCAGCGGCTCGCACGCTGTCCGCATCAGGCTCAGGTGAAGTATCGTTGTTCAGACCACTGGCGCTGACCGGCTCGGTCAGCTCAGACCGAACCGGGACTGAATCCGGCACGCTGAGCAGTCACATCTACTGGGACCTGAGGCTTGCGGCTCGGGCGCTCACGTCGAGACTGACCCCGGTTCTGGGCACGAGTCATCGCTCCAGCCATGACCGCACCCTGGCAGCAACCGGCCTTGCGCAGCGTCGAACCGCGGGATACGTCGAGTTGAGCTCGGACCTGATTCCCGAAATCGAGCTGCGCATGCGGACCGAGGCAAGTCGGGCTCTGCGGGTTCAGAACTCAGGTCTGCTTGACCATGACGAGTTGGGTGGCCGGACAGAGCTGAATCCAGTGGTCGGTAAGGGCCTGCGGCTTGAGTTCAGCCTGTCGTTCGAGCGTCGAGTCATCGCCCAGCCGGTCGCCTATCCGGAGCTCGGGCGTTTCACCCTCGACGCCTGGCGCACCGGCCTGGCCCGCAGCATCACCATCGGCAGAAAGACCCGGGTCCGCAGCTCGGTGGAGCTCGTACGCCGGACCGCATCGGTTTCGTATCTGCCCTTTGAACTGAGCCTCTCGGACCCGCTGGGCCTGAGCCCGGCCCTGGGAATCGAGTTCGGGCACTCCTTCAGCAACGTACTCAGCGCCTCGGCCCGATACGGTTTCACCAACCGCCCGGACCGCCCGGCTGAACACCAATTCGGCTCCGAGCTGCGGGCTGAGTTCTGAGCCCGCATTCGCTGATGCCCGGACCCCAAACCCGAGATTGACTGCCACGAAGTACACGAAGTTCGAGCAGGGGCCAAGAGCCCGAAGTGCACCCGTTACTTCATGCCTTTCGTGGCTCAGTGTCGGGTTCCAACCGGGATGCGACAGTGTCGCTTGACCGGTCAGATTTGGGCGGTAAGCTATTCAGTGGAACTCCGTCTGAGAGCCGACAACCAGGCCATGCATGACAGCAAGACACTTGGAGGTGTAGCATGATGGCTTCCCGCAAGGCCGCCGCTGCTCCACAGCGGCCCCGAACTCCTGGAGCCAGGAAAGGTGCGGCCAACCAGTATCTCTATATGGCCGTCGGTGCGGCGGTCGTGGTCATTCTCGTCGTGGTCCTCCTGACCACCGGCAAGAGCCAGCCGGCCCCGGTCCATCCGAAGCCCGAGGCCGGTGAAGAAGTCGGACGCAAACGAACCAAGCAGACGTCGGTCGACCGAGCTCCGAAGCGCTCGCGGCGGGAGGACCGCGTGGCAGCACGTCGCAGCCGGCGGAGCGAAACCGACCGAGAGGTACGACGTGAGCGAACCGGCCGCACGCGGCGCAGCGAGACAGGTGGCTTCGCCCGCGGCTCGTCCCGGCGCTCAAGCTCCAGCCCGCGAGAGCTCAAGGCGATCATCGTAGATGGCACCGGCTCACGCTACGCCCTGATAGGCGACAAGAAACTCAAGACCGGAGACGATGTCGAAGGCCGCCGAATTGTCGAGGTCGGAGCCGATGCCGTCAAGGTCCAATACCGGGACAACACCTATTCGGTTCGTATCGGTCAGACGGTCTACTAAGTTGGGCCGGGTCCTGGCCGGCCTCTTCCTCGCGCTCGTCCTGCCCGCAACGGGCCGGGAGCTGCTCACCAACGGCGACTTTGAACTCCCCCCCGAGGTCGGCTGGCGACTTGACACTTGGGGCATGTTCTCAGACACCGGCAACTGCCGCCTGCGCTGGCAGCACGACATCGCCCCGGACCGCGACTGCGAAGTGATGCTCCACAAGATGCTCCATCAAGGCATGAAGCTCTCGCAGAAACTGACAATCCCTGGCCTCGACCTCGGCTACTCTATTTCCTGTCGGCTGACGTCCAAGACCGAGCGCGAATCGCTCTACGCCGCGGCCTGCGCCGGAATCGAGTACTTGGACGTCCGTGATTCGGTGCTCGGCGAGACCCGGGTATACTCAGCTACCTCGGGCTGTCCCTGGACCAGCACACCGGCCCTTCATCTGGTGCGTGCGCCCGACTCCCTGCACTGGCATGACTACCGCTTCAACCTGTATGAGGAGGTCATCGCCAATCTGCCCGGCGTGAACCCAGAGTCGGTCCGGGCAGTTCGAGTCTACCTGCTCGGCTTTGTCCTGGACAACTGCTGAAGCGTCTATCCCGCGGCGAAGGTCTTCGCCGACAACCTGTCACTCTGGACCAGGGGTTCGCCGGCCCTGCGCTTCTTTAGCTTCCGCGTGGATGACGCCGGCGGCGTGGTCAATGCGAAACTCGACCCGGGCGAGACTGCCGACCTGCACATCGTACTCAGGAACGCCGGCGCTTCGGTCGGCCCGGTTGCCGGACGGCTTGAGTCGAGCAGTCAGTTTCTCAACGTTCTTGGCCCGGACGGCTCATTCCCCGCGGTCGCTGAGGGAGAGACAACCGTATCAGGCGGCAGCGGCTTCCGCGTGTGTGCCGCGGCCGACGCCCCGGTCGAGCTGCCGGCTTGCTGCTACCTGATTCTGGACGGGTCGGGTTACCACGACACCGTCCTGATTCCGGTGCTGGTTGGTGACTCAACCAATCTGCCTGCCGGACCAGACCCGGGCGCGTATCGCATCTACGACTACACCGACTCCTGCTACGCCCGAATGCCGGCTTACGACTGGTTCGAGCTGCGCGGCGTGGGCACGCGCCTCGCTCTTGGCCCGGACGAAACGCGGCAGATTCCCCTGCCGGTCGCGTTCGGCCGGTGGCGCTACTATGGTGTGGACTATGACACAATCTCCGTCTGCGCCAACGGCTGGGTGGCGGCAGGCTGGACCGATCGGTGTGACTTCGTCAACGTCCAGTTGCCCTGCCCCAACGCTCCGCCCAACATCGTCGCGCTCCAATGGGATGACCTCGACCCGACGGCATTCGGCTCAGTCTGGCTCTACCACGATACCCTCAACCATCGTCTCATCGTCGAGTACGACTCAGTTCCCTACTTCGGACATCTGCGCGATTGGGAGAAGGTGCAGTTGCAGCTCTTTGACCAGACTGTGGCCACGCCGACCGGTGACAACTCTATGCTGCTTCATTTCCGGACCGCGAACAACTTCTCCCAGGCGACGGTCGGGTTCCAGAACCAGGATGGCTCAGCCGGCCTCACCCACACCTGCAACAACTGGTACCCGCGTGTATCTGCGCCGCTCATTCCTCATCGTGCCCTGCGGTTTGAAACGGTGGAACTCACCGGCAGCGAGGAATCCCGCTCCCGGGTGCCGGACTCAGTCGGCCCGGCCCCGTTGGTTGCACCCAACCCCTGTCGGGCTCGGTCGCGACTCAGCCTGACGCGAGCTGCACCCGGTACCAGGCTAGGCGTCTATTCCGCCGACGGCCGCCTGCTGGCCGTTCACCTGGTCCGCGCGTCACCCCTCGACTTCTGGTTCCCGAACCTGCCCCCCGGCCTCTACTTCCTGCGGAGCCTACCTGCTCAGAGCAGCCCCGCGCGCAAGCTGGTGGTCCTGCCCTAGCGGCTCTATTCCTCCTCGAACGGCTCTTCGGAAAAGAGCCCGTCCTTGTCTTTCACAAGCTGGCTTACCTTCAGCTCGGCCTGAGCCAGTTTCTCCTTGCAAAGCCGGGCGAGTTCCACGCCCCGCTCGAACAGGACAAGCGACTTCTCAAGCGGCAGGCTGCCGGTTTCGAGCTGCTTGACAATTGTCTCCAGCTCGGCCATCGCCTGCTCGAAGTCAACTGTGTCCGTCTGCTTCTCGTCCTTTGCCATTCGGTTCAGCCTCCCTGTTCGGTTGCAACATCACTGACCACACATGCGATGTGACCGTCGGACACGCGCACGGCCAGTCGGTCCTGGGGCCTGACCTGGGTCACGCAACTTACAATCGTACCATCAGACTTGTGACAGATGGAGTAGCCCCGGCCCAGACTGGCTAGCGGGCTCAGGGCGTCGAGCTTCGCGCCGGCTGCGGCCAGCCGGTTGGACATGCTCGCGAGGCGCAATCCAGCCGTCCGTTCCAGTCGCACCGCGGCCGCGTGCCGCTCCTCCTCTGCCTGACGCAGTCGACGCCTGACCCTGCGCTCAAGGCGTGCGCCGTATTCGGGCAATTGAGCCTGCCGGCGGAGAATCCGTGCTACTTGGTTCACGAGCGCCAGCCGGTCCCTGAACCCATTCAGCAGGACCGCGAACCGACCGGTGCGGCTGCGGGTCACGGCCTCGGCTCGGGAAACAAGCAACAGAACACGGTGCCGGGCCTCGGACACCCGTTGGGCAACCGCGTCAAAGCAGCGGTGCCCGGCCAGCCCATCAATCTCTGTCTCCCGGCTGAACAGGTACTGCTGGTACGTCTGGAGCAGACGCCGCGCCTGCTCTCCCAGCCCGGCCGCAAGTTCATGCCAACCTCGGGCAACCAACTGAGCCGCGGCGGTCGGGGTCGCGGCCCTTGCATCGGCGACGAAGTCGGCAATCGTGAAGTCAACCTCATGGCCGATGCCGGTCACGACCGGTGCTCGCGAGCCACCTATCGCCCGGGCAACCACCTCCTCATTGAATGCCCACAGGTCTTCCGCCGAGCCGCCGCCACGACCGACAATCACCACATCCACATCAAGTCGCGCCCCGAGAACGGTGATCCCCTCGGCAATCTGTTCGGCTGCACCTTCGCCCTGTACCTGGACCGGACACAGCAGCACCCGTAGGCGCGCCTCGTGCCGGCGCAGGGTCGTGAGCATGTCGTGGATGGCCGCCCCAGCCGGCGATGTAACAATGCCGACCACGCGCGGCAACCGGGGTAGCGGTCGCTTGCGTTCTTCCCGGAACAAGCCCTCTTTATCCAGCTTCCGCTTGAGTTGCTCGAAAGCCTTGTGCAGCGCGCCCGCGCCCAAAGGCTCAACTGAATCCAGCACAATCTGGTATTTGCCGTTTGGCGCGTAGACTTCAAGCCGGCCATGCCCAAGGACCAGCAGGCCGTCCTCAAGCTCAAACTTCAGCCTTTGGGCCGACTGCCGGAAACACACGGCCTGAATCTGGGATTGCTCATCCTTCAGGGTAAAGTACAGGTGACCCGAAGGATAGGCCCTGAATCCGGCAACCTCGCCCTCCAGCCAGACATCACTGAACCGCTCCTTCAACATCCCGGCCACCAACCCATTTACCTCGCTTACCGTCATCACCCTGCGCCTGTCTCCGCCAGCAAACACATGTCCTCCCAACTCCATCCCTGTGTGCACTGCTCGGTCCGCGGTCACCTTTGGTACTCGTAGAACCCCTTGCCGGTCTTCCGACCAAGACGGCCGGCGGCAACCATCCGCTTAAGCAGCGGGCAGGCGCGGTACTTGGAGTCACCCAGGTCGGCGTGGAGAACGTTCATGATCGCCAGACAGACATCCAGGCCGATCAGGTCAGCCAGCGCCAGCGGGCCGATGGGGTGGTTCATTCCCAGCTTCATCACTGTGTCGATTGCCTCGGCGGTCGCCACGCCCGATTCGAGACAGAAAATCGCTTCGTTTATCATCGGCAGCAGCACCCGGTTCGACACGAACCCCGGTGAATCGTTCGCTACGACTGGCGTTTTCCCCAGCTCCCGTGACAGCGCCACGATTTCATTCACAACGGCATCACTCGTCGCCAGGCCCCTGACCACCTCGACCAACTGCATCACCGGCACCGGATTCATGAAGTGCATGCCCACGACCCTGTCCGGCCTGGCCGTAGCGCCACCCAACATGGTCACCGAGATGGTCGAGGTGTTGGTGGCAAGCACCGTGTCCGGCGAACACAGCCCGTCAAGCCGGGCAAAGAGTTCGCGCTTCAGCTTCAGGTCCTCGCTCGCCGCCTCGACCACCAACGCGCAGTCACAGACCGCACCGATGTCCAGGCTGGTCCTGATTCGTCTGACAATCGCGTCGGCCGCATCCTGCGTCATCTTCGCCTTCTCGACCATTCTGGCCAGGGACTTCCTGATCGTAGCCAGACCCTTGTCGAGGAACTTCTGCTCGACGTCATTCATGACAACGTCATAGCCAGCCTGGGCAAACACCTGCGCGATGCCGTTGCCCATCGTTCCGGCGCCGATTACTCCGATACTGCGATTCTTCACTTTGTACTCCTGGTTAGACTTCTCCCGCAAAACTACCCGGCAGAGAAGCAGAAGTCAAGCCCCGCGCAGGCGACGGTTACGGCACAGCGACGGACCGGGTTTGACTGCCCGAGGAGAGCAGGTAGAATAGGCCGCCGGGTTACAAGCCCGTCCGAAAGATAGCGCAAAGGAGACCATTTGAACAGCAGCGATTTCATCCGTCAGGCAGAGACCTTCAGCGCCCACAACTACGAGCCCCTGCCGATAGTCCTTGCCCGCGGCGAAGGAGTCTGGGTCTGGGACGTCGAGGGTCGTCGTTACATGGACATGCTCTCGTCGTACTCGGCCCTGAATCAGGGCCATCGACACCCGCGCGTGCTCAAAGCAATGGCCGACCAGATGGCGCGGCTATGCCTGACCTCGCGGGCATTCCACCACGACACGTTCGGCCCCTTCTGCGAGACCGTAACCCGGGTCTGCGGCATGGACCAAGTCCTGTTGATGAACACCGGTGCTGAGGCGGTTGAGACCGCAATCAAGGCCGCCCGACGCTGGGGCTATCTGCACCGGGGCGTGGCGCGCGACAAGGCCGAGATAGCCGTCTGTCACGGCAATTTCCATGGCCGGACCACGACGATTGTCGGGTTCTCTTCCGAGCAGTTATACCGTGATGGATTCGGGCCGTTCGGACCCGGTTTCAGGATGATTCCCTACGACGATGTGGCCGCGTTGGAGCAGGCGATTACGCCGGACACTGTGGCCCTGCTGGTCGAGCCGATTCAGGGCGAAGCGGGCATCAGGATGCCGAAGCCCGGGTATCTGGCCGCAGTACGCCGGGTCTGCACCGAACGCGGCATCCTGCTGATACTCGACGAAATCCAGACCGGATTCGGCCGCACTGGCCGGTTGTTCTGCGCCGACTACGAGGACGTCAAGCCGGACGTGCTCGTGGTCGGCAAGGCCCTAGGCGGCGGGTGCTTCCCGGTCTCCGGTGCGTTGGCATCGAAGGAAATCATGAGTGTGTTCAGGCCGGGCAATCACGGCTCGACCTTCGGCGGCAATCCGCTTGCCTGCGCGGTAGGCAAGACCGCAGTCGATGTGATTGTCGACGAAGGACTGGCCGAGAATGCCTGTGTGCAGGGCGAGTACCTGCGGAGTGAACTTCTGAAACTGAAGTCCCCTCACGTGGCCGAGATTCGCGGCAGGGGTTTGCTCATAGGCCTGGAGATTCGGGCCGAGTCTGGTCCTGCACGGCCTTTCTGTGAGAAGCTTGGGCAGCTTGGCGTCCTGGCCAAGGAGACCCACGGCACGGTGATTCGCCTTGCTCCGCCGCTGGTAATAACCCGTGACGAGGTCGACTGGGCACTTGAACGCATTGCCCAAGTGCTGAAGTAGGCCCCGTACTCGGCCGGGTCGGCTCAACCTGTCTCGGCATAGGACGCTTGTCCTGGAACTCGGGTCACCAACGATGCAACCGCGTGACTCGCAGTCTGGTGCCATGAGCGGCTGCCACCCGTTTCGGTGCTCCCGCCGCTAGGGCCACTCCCGGACAAGTGCTGATTGCCCGATGTCGTCTTGTCAACGTACCGACTACTGCGACTTGCTGCCGGACTCATAAGTGCGCGGCGTTGACGACCATGTATTAGTCCAGGGAACCCACGGGCGCAACTCACTCCGTGCTCCTCGCGACATTGCACGCCCTATCCTCAGGCCTGCGGCATCCCACGCCGGACGGGCACTCACGTCAGCAGTTTGTCTAAGTTTGAATCCGGGCTCGAATCGCGTCCAGGCTGAGTCGGGCCGAAGGGGCGAGTTCGTGCAGCTCGTCCAGTTGCGGGCAGGGATAGTCAGCACAGAACGCGCAGTTGTCAATGCCGCGGCTGAGGCAGCAGGGCCGAACCGGACACTCGTGCCAATATGAGAAGTGCACGCCGACCGGCACGGTGCAACCGTCGCAGTTGACGTCCTCGGGCTTGATGTCGGCTCCGTACATCTCGGACCAGGTGGCAGCGGCTTCGCACCGAATCGCATCATCGTTGCGCTTGCGCGCGACAAGTGCCGGGCACTCGCTGCAGACCAGACCGCAGCAGGCCAACAGCTTTTCCGCCGAGCGGTCATGCATACAGCTAACGGTTACGTCCGACGTTGAGCCGTCTGACGCCCTCGAACGCAACAGCCTCGCCGGTCTCAGGGTAGCTCAGCCCGAGCTGCTGGGCGGTCTCGCGCGCGAGCCAGCCGAACAGACCCATCGTCGCGAAGAGCGCGCGCCAGACGTCGTCTTCATCGTAGCGAGCAAAGGCATCGCCGAGTTCTCTGACCGCACGCACGTCGGCCCACTGCTCCAGGAACATGCCCCCAAACCACGTATCGCAACCCGGACCCCGCGCGGCCCGGGCATGCCACTCCATCACCGCGCGCAGCAGCTCCTTCATGTGCCCGTCGCATTTGCTCTTTGCCCGCCACAGCTCTCCCCGGCGAAGATGTCTGGCAGTCCAGACCGCATGATACCAGAAACCGTGAACCGTGTTCAGAAACTCAGATTCTGTCGGGGCAGGAAGCGGGGGGAGCTTGGCCACCGCAGCCATCAACCGGGGAACAAGCCCGTCCCGGTCAAGGATGACACGCACGCCCCGACCCAGCACCGATGCAAACTCAACGCCCTCGCCCGAGACAACCGCCCGCCTCGCCGTTTCGGTGGGCACGGCAAGAACGTCAACCTCCAGCCCGTCGGCGAAAAGAATCCGGCGCTCGGGCATGCCGGCCGGACTCGTGTCGACGAAGCTCAGTGCGCAATCGCCGATCTCTGCGCGCCAGGTATCGTCTTGGCAGAACTCCGCCGCGCCGTCAGCCATGACCAGGAAGTCGAGGTCGGCCCAGCAGTCGACCGGCCGGTCCTTCACTGCCCGGGAACCAATGACCAGCGCGGCCCGAACGTCTTCCTGGTCTCTGACCCACGCGGCGAAACGCTCCACAGTCTGCTCGTAGCCAGCGGCAACGCGCTCGGCTTCCGTGTCTCGGTTGAACGACAACACGAATCAGTGTAGCCGAAGACGCGTATTCTGCAATAGCGGCGAGCGTTGACAGCCTTGGCGCGGAAGTGGCACTATGGGCAGCTTGGGCTACCCTGCGTGACCGGCCGGCTTGCACGAACCGGACCCGGTGCTAGAATCTCACTCGACCATGCTGACCTTCTCTGAGCCGCGTCGAGAACGACTGCTCACCGAGCGGATAAGGAACACTGCCCGACCTCATGGTAAGCGGTACTGGCAGACCGCAGTCACCCTGGCCGTGCTGGGCACGATGGCGCTCCTGCTCTGGCCCCGACGCGGGCCGCGACTGCTGCGGGCCGAACCCAAGGGGCCCATGCCCGAGTACCGAGTGCGCAAAGTCCGCAACATGCCTTCTGGTCGCATTGACCGCGTCACGGTAGTCGCGGTGACCAAATCCGGGTTTGAGGACGACAGCCTGCGGCTCGCACTTGACTGGCTGTTATACGAAACCCTCGATGAAACCAACCGCCGGCAGCGGCGGCGTGTGCGTGTCGTCTGGGCGTATCTGGTTGAACACGAAACGACCCCGCCCGCGCGCTGGCGGGCCATGGCAATCTGGCATGACCCTGCCCTGCCCGGGTCACTGCGGCCGGCAGGCCCGGGCGGCGACGTGGTCAGAATCGGGTCGGTGCAGTACGACTTCACGAATCCGGTGCTTACCGCAGACCGGAGGCAGAATGCAAAGGAGGAACGTGAATAGACAGGAGAGCAGATGAAACACCGAGTCCAAGTCGTGGTCTTGTGCAGTGCCGCGGTCGCATCGGTCGGCTGGGGATACGGCGGGTTCGAGGCGACGCTTTCGTTTCCTCGTCTCGGCGGGCTGAACGACCGGTTCACCGAGCTGAACACGGATACGCCACCCGCAGGCTGGGGAGGCGCCGGGCGGTTCGACGTGCGCGCGCCCCTGATGTGGTTCGGTGGACATGGCGGTGGAATCGCGGGTCCGGTCTCGCTTGGAGGACGGGGTGCAGTTGCGGCCCGTCAGGACGAGGCCGACTCACTCGAGGCCCAGTTCGCCGGTGCTTTGGCCGGATTCGAAGTCGGCTATCCGTATACGACGCAGGACTGGTACTGGGTCAGACCCTGCCTGGAGCTGGCTGGCGGCGCCTGGGTTCACTACGTTCATTCAAAGGACGGGTTCAGCGAGCCGAACTTCAGCCGCTACTACCTCGCCTGGACTGTCGGCGTGACGCCTGCGCTCGAGTTGATGGGCCGGTTCCGCTGCGGCGGCGAGTCGTTTGCCGGCGCGTTTCTCAAAGCCTGCTGGTACGTGCCCCTGTCTGGCCCGGTGTGGATCGGCGATGACGATCCACCTGGCTTCAGCATCAAGGGTTTCTCGCTGCAGGCCGGGTTAAGATTCGGACGATTTCCCTTCACGCCTCTGAGAGTGTGAGTCTCATCCGGCTGAAACGACAATCCTCCCGCGCGACATTGCCCGGCGGCCCGTGCATGTCCGTGGTCTGCCAAGGATGGTCTCGGTGACCGGGCTGTGCGTTGTCTGTTCCAGCCGCAAGGGCCGTCGTGAGTGCCCGGCGCTGATGAGCCGAATCTGCGCACAGTGTTGTGGCCGAAGGCGTCGGCGGGGAATTGACTGCCCGGATGACTGCCCGTTCTTCGTTGCCGGTCTGCGCCTGGCGCTCCTCAAACTGACCCGGGCCAGCGGCGACCCGGAGTTTGAGCGACGGTGGAGTGATGTCCTGCACAACTTCCGGCGGGCGCTGTCTAGAAGCGAAGTGAGAGAGCTGAGCGACGACGAGGCTCGGGCTGCGCTGCAGAACGCCGCGAGCACGCTGCGCACAAAGTCCAAGGGGCTGATATACAGCTTCCACTCGCCCGACCCGAGAGTGCAGTTGTCAACCGAAGAGCTGCTGCAAGTGGCGGACGCGCACGAGTACGGCAGGCATGGGCTGCGCCGGACCAACCCGGCCGAGCTGGCTGCCTGCCTTCGCCATCTTGAGCGCACAGCCGAGTCGTTCATCAGACAAGAACCAGGCACAAACCGGTTTGTCGAGCTTGCCGCCCAGAGCGTAGGACACAAGCTGTCAGCCGGCACCGGCGAGTGGACGAACTGAACCGGACCGAACTGGCGAAACCGACATGGCAGTTTGAGCGTCTAGAAGACATCGGACATAGCACCTTACTGCACAACAAAGGAGTCTGACCATGAATCATAGAATATCCCTGAGGCTTGCCGGCGCGATACTGGCACCGGCTGTGCTGGTTGCCTTTGTCATCGGGCTGGTCCTGGCCGGCGTACTGAACCTCGCACCGAGCCGAGTCGGCGCACAGTCAGGCGGCACGATCCAGACCGGAACTGGGCTTGGGTCAGGCGACCACAGCCCGTTTGTCGGCGTCGCCGAGCTGGTGCTTCCCGCGGTCGTCAACATTTCGGCCGAGAAGACGGTGCGCGTCTCCCGGCACAGCGAGGGCGAACCGGGCAGTCCGCTGGAAGAGATGTTCCGGGAGTTCTTTCGGGGCTTCCCGGAGATGCCGTTTGAGCAGCAGCGGAGTTCGCTGGGCTCCGGGGTTATCATCAGCCCGGATGGCTACATCGTAACCAACAACCATGTGGTTGCGAACTTCGACAAGTTCACGGTCAAGCTCGCGGACGAAACCGAATTCAAGGGCAAGGACGTCAAGGTTGTGGGTCGGGATCCAAAGACCGACCTGGCCGTGCTCAAAGTGTCGAGCAAGAAACCGCTCTCACCCATTAAGCTGGCAAACCCTGCCGACATCAAGGTTGGCGACTGGGCGATCGCGGTCGGCAACCCCTTCGGACTGAACGGAACCGTAACCGTGGGCGTGATCTCGGCCAAGGGTCGGTCCGGGATTCCACTTCCCGAGGGACCAAGCTACCAGGACTTCATCCAGACCGATGCGTCAATCAACCCCGGCAACTCGGGCGGGGCACTCGTGAACATCAAGGGCGAGCTGGTCGGCATCAACTCGGCAATCCGGTCACCGGTAGGCGCGAGCGTGGGCATCGGTTTCGCGGTTCCGGTGGCACTGGTCAAGTCCGTCTCTGAGCAGCTCATAGAAGGCGGCAGGGTCGTGCGCGGCTACATGGGCATCAGGCCCCAGGCAGTGGACGAGCGCCTGATGAAGGCGATGGCACTTACGGACACGCGGGGCGTGCTCATCGCCGAGGTCGTAGAAGGCGCGCCGGCAGAGAAGGCTGGCCTTGTTGCGGGCGACGTCATCGTCGCGGTGAATGGAACGAAGACCGAGGGTGTGGAGCAATTCCGGATGCAAATCGCCGAGCTCGCGCCGGGGACGAATGTCACGGTGGACCTGGTGCGGGACGGCAAGAGGCTGACCAAGAGCGTCAGACTGACCGAGTTCCCTGACAACCAGGTCGCCGCCCAATCCGCCGAAGAGGACGAACCGGGACGGATGTGGCTTGGACTGTCGGTTCGGAATCTGACGGCGCAGGAGCGCGATCAGGCTCGAGTCCAGGGCGGGGTGGTCGTTGATGAAGTCGAACCGGGCAGTGCCGCGGCCGAGGCCGGTGTCAGGCGCAACGACGTCATCATCGAGGCCGGCGGAGAGAAGATAGCCGACGTTGCCGACTTCAACCGGGCGTCACGCAAGGAGACGAACCGCAGGCGCGCGGTCCTGCTCCGCGTGAAACGGGGCGGCAACACGATGTTCATCGCGGTTGACCCGACCGACCAGCCCTGACCAATGGTTCCGACCCAGCGTCACTGACTCCCGAAGGCGCTGGCCGGTCGAGTGCCGGACGCACCCGGTGCCCGGCAGTGAAGCCGCTCGGCCTCGGGGTCAAGGCAGCCCCAGAATCCGCAGGTAAGCGCAGCCTGTGCATTGCCATGTAGCATGGAAGTAGACCGGCTGCTTCCAGCCGTGTGCGGCAGTCCCCAAGACCGTGGGCC
>CAZQFS010000043.1:0-19541 GCA_964592755.1 uncultured bacterium
CAATCGCGAGTACTGCCCCGGCCGATGGCAGATAGAGCAGCCGCTCAGACATGAATGAAGGGCCTGGGGGAAAGATGTTGCCGGCCGGGAGGAGTGTCAGAATGAACATGGCACAGCCCAGCCCGACTGCGTTCCCGCGCTCGCGCCATGCGGCGTAGAACGTCACCGCCATGGCGGCCACACCGACACCAGTTGCCCAGCCGGGCGCAGCGAAGGCGGCGAGGTCAGGGTACGACAACCGGTGCTGCACCGGGATAAGGGTGGCCGTGGCGTAACGTCCGACCGCGTTGAGCACAAGGAGCGCGCGCTGGCTCAGGCTTACGTCGCCCCAGGCGGGCTGGGGGCCACGTAGGACCAGACTGCGGATGGCCAAGTATGCTGCGGCAGTCGCGATAAGAACGGTGAGGAACCACCATTTCCGTTTGGGTGTCTCGCGACGCAAGAAGGGGACAGCGAGCGCCGGGAACACGATTGCCGTTTCCTTGCACAGCAGGGCGAGGGCGAACAACAGCGCGCTGCCGGTGATACTCTTGGTGCGGATGAGCAGCAGAAGGGCGGCGAGGAGGAACGCGCCCATCATCAGGTCGGTGCGGCCTGAGACGAATGCGACCGACTCCACGTGGGCCGGATGGACGGCGAATGCCAGCCCGGCGAACGCCGCGGGCCAGAACGAGCCAAGCAGGTTCAGCCCGAGCACCACAAAGACCGCAACAGCAAGCGAGTTCCAGATGACGTTTGTCAGATGGTATCCTAATGGTTTGATATGCCACAGGTTATAGTCAAGCCACAGACTGGCAACCACCAGCGGGCGATAGTAGGCGTGCGGCACGATTCCGCGCGAAGCCCAGGAGTGAGTGAAGCTCTGGCCGAACAGCCGCAAGGGGTTACCGGCTGCCAGTTCGGGGTTCTCGATGACCAGAACGCGGTCGTCCCAGACAAGGTCGTATCTCAGTGCTGGGGTGTAGAGCAAGGCGGCGCAGAGCGCGATGGCTGCGACGCTGGCCAGCAGCCGAGCACGGCCCACCGTTCACCTCTTGTCGCGGGCACGCGTCGTGGTGACTTCCTCCAGCGCCTCTCGGGCCGGTGCGAAATCAGGGTCGAGTGCCAGGACCTGCCGATACGCACTCGCGGCGGCGTCAAGGTTTCCCAAGCGTCGGAACATCGCACCGAGATTCGCCCATGCCATCGGGTCGTTGGGGCTGAGCTCGACCGCACGTTTGAAGCCGCGCAAGGCTTCCTGCTTGTTGCCGGCTTCATCAAGGGCTATAGCCCGGTCGTTGTGGGCCGCAACCATGTCCGGGGCCAGTTCGATTGCCCGGTTGTACTCTTCAATCGCTGCGGCAGGATTGCCCGAGGCGCGCAGGGCTCCGGCCAGGCCGTAGTGGAGCTCGGCATTGTCCGGTTCGAGTGCGAGTCCGGCTCGGTACTCTTCGATGGCGGCTTTGATGTTGTCGGTCTCGAGGTAAAGTCTTGCCAGGTTGCGACGGGCCTGCGTCAGATAGGGCTGGAGCGCGAGGGCAGCACGGCACTCTCGAATAGCACCGGCAATGTCGCCTGAACCCTTGAGCGCACCAGCGTAGTTGTAGCGTACCGTGGCGTAGCTTGAATCCAGCTCCATTGCTCGACGGTACGCGAGGAATGCACCAGCTCTGTCCCCGGTCCGTTCGAGTAGCACGCCGAGGTTGTTATATGCCTGGGCGAACTCGGGCGATACCTCGACCGCCCGTCGGTATGCGGCCATGGCCCCTGATATGTCACCTTGTTTGTCGAGTTCTGTGCCCCAGTTGTAGTGGGCGTTCGGCGAGTCGGGTGCTTCTCTCACCATTGCGGCGTAGAGCGTTGCGTTGTTCTGCCAGACGGGCATGCGACGCACGGTTGCCAAGGCCAGTGCCGCTGACCAGGAAAGGGCCGTGAGCAGCATGAGGCGGCTAAGCAAGGGGCCGGGTGAGAGCATCCGGAACGCGGCGATGCCGGCAAGTATGAGTCCAAGCAGCGGGAGGTAGAGCAGTCGTTCGGCAAAGTAGGTGAGCCCGATCGGAAACAGGTTGCACCCTGGCAGCACGAACAGAAGAAACAGGGCACTGCCCAGTCCGAGTGGCCGGCTGCGGTATCGCATGGCGAGCCAGCCAAGGCCGACCAATCCGACCGTGCCGACTAGGGTTGGCCAGCTGAGCGCAGCGAATTGCTCAACGTTTGAGTAGAGAAGGCGGTGGTGGAACGGCCAGAACGCCTGGCCCAGGTACCGGCCGAATCCGTTTACGACTAGGAAGAAACGCTGTACCCCGGTCTCAGACCCCCAGCCTGCGGTCTTTCCGGCAAGGACGAGAGTTCGTACCCCGGCATAGACCAGGGTCAGGCCAGACAATACGCCCAGCAGGAGCCACTCGGGCAGCGAGCGCCGGGGCTGCCGCAGTCGCGGCCGCAGGCAGAGGAGGGCCAGCACGGGAAACAAGGCCGCGGCTTCCTTGCACAGAAGACCCAGACCGAACGCCAGAGATGCAGCGGCACCGGTCAGCCAGGTCGGACCGGACCTGAAGCTCAGGACGAAGAGCAGCGCCGTCAGCAGGAAGACCGACATGAGTACATCGGTGCGGCCGGATACGAACGCGACCGATTCAACGTGGGCCGGATGGAGAGCAAAGAGCAGGCCACCGGCAAGAACCGACCAGAACCCGGTATCATAGCGGCTGGCGCTTAAGGCAAGACCTGAGCTGCCAGAAGACCCATTCACCCCCGGCATGCTCAACAGACGTGACAGAGTTATGACCGCCAGAGCCGCAACCAGGCAGTTCAGCAGGACATTGGTCAAGTGGTAGCCAAGCGGGTTCGTGTTCCAGACCCGGCGTTCGACCCAGTAGGTCAGGGCGACAATTGGACGGTAGTAGCCTTCGCCGGTCGGGTCAGGCCAGAAAGCCTGGCCGAACAGAGCGAAGGGGCTGGTCATGCGCAGATTCCGGTTATCGGTGATGAGCATCTGGTCGTCCCACGAAAAGTCGTATCCCAGTGTCGGCAGGTAGACCAGAGACGCCAGCACCGCAACGACGACGGCAAGCAGCAGCCGCCGGTCCGAGTTCTGTGTTCGGTATTCCTTCGGCGCGATCGTCCGTTCCAGCGCTTACCGCACCACAACCAGCGGCCTGCCCGGCTGCAGGAAGTAGACCCCGGAACCGAGTGACGGCGGCAGCCGGACTCGTGTGCCGCTTCGTTCGAGGCTCGCCACCCGACGGCCGCTCCGGTCCCGAAGCTCGGCCGGCCCGCTGGTTCGTCCGGTCTCAAGCCAGGTCCCGGCCCGAACCGGACCGGGACGCAGGGCCGGCGCTGGACCGCATCGCAGGTTGCTGCGTTCCTCAATCGGTACCTGGGCCCATTGGTAGAGCCCGGTACGGCACATGTCAAACTGATAGGTCGGCCATTCCCAGCCGGCGCGGTTGAACGGCACGCCTGCCTTCCAGACGTAGACCCACATGGAGTTGTCGTGGGCCGATACCGCGATGATGTCGAGAGAATCGTCACCGTCAACGTCGGCGATGCTCGCGCCGTTCAGATAGGTGAAGCCTTTGGGCCGCAGGGGCCAGCTGGAGACCACCCTGCCGTCATGGTGGAGCGCGTGGAGGTAGCCGGCCGTGTCGGCGCTGGTCACGAGGTTGCTGGTGAAGATGACTTCCATATCACCGTCGCCGTCAGCGTCAGCGACTGCGATATCGCCTTCCGCCGAGCCTCCGTTCGGGTCCACGTAGGGGAATCCGGGCAGAACCGAGCCGTCGCCGTCAAACGCATAGAGCACATCGGCTGCTCCTCCCACGATGCCGGACAGGCCGTCAAGCACCTTGAGGTTGCCGTTTCGATACAGATCCGCGGCCGTCGGCGGGCAGTAGGTCCAGCGGGAGAACGCACGCGGCCAGCCGGGCAGTATTGTGCCGTCGTGGCGCCAGACGCAGCACGCCCCGTTGCGGTGCATGCCCGCGATAATCTCCAGGGTATCATCACTATCCAGGTCAGCCAGCACCGGTGACTGGTAGGAGAAGTACCGTCCGGTTGGATTCACCTGGGGCCAGCCGGGCAGCAGAGTACCGTCGGACCGGAACACGTAGATGGAGCTGTATGAGCAGTAGACGATTTCCTTGTTTCCGTCAAGGTTGATGTCGCCGACCGCGGCTCCAGTTGCGGGCACGTGGTCAAGCGAGCAGGGCCATGCGCCGGGGAAGGCTTGGCCTCGGTGGTTGAGCACATGCAGATGGCCGATAGGATAATCGCGTTCACCGATGATCACCTCGAGGGTATCGTCGCCGTCAAGGTCTGCGAGCGTGGGCGCGTCGTTGAAGTTGCCGCCGACAAGACCCGAGAACGGCCAGCCCGGCTTGGACGTGCCGTCCGCGGCAAAGAGATACACCATGCCGCCGCTGGTCATGCCCCGGGTTGCTACCGAGATTTCACACGTGCCGTCCCGGTCCACGTCCGCGACCGCAGCCGCGTACTGCCCCATGCCGCTCAGGGTCCGGGGCCAGCCCGGGTAGGGCGTGCCGTTGTGCTTCCAGATGTGTAGTTGATTGGTGGTTGAGGCACGGATTATCTCGAGCCGGCCATCGTGGTCGAGGTCGGCAAGGGCTGCGCCGCGCGAGGGTCCGAATTGGGGGTTGCTGGTCACCTTGACCGGCCAGCCAGGCATGAGCGGCAGTTCGTCGCAGCCGGCAGCGACCGTTTTCCGCGGTGCCGCCTTGCTGACAGTGTACCTGGTCGGGATGGAGTCCCCGGCGTCGGACGTTGATATCATCATGTCGCCGGTCGGAGACAAGGTGTACAGCAGAACATACAGCAAAAGCATGTTACCTCCTGTCTTGGGTGGTCTCAAACGCGTCCTCGCACCGTGCGGCGGGAGCTGGAATCGGGGTCGGTCCGTCCTGCCTAGACTTCACAGAACTCAAAACGGCTCTTGAAGTGACGCAGACCCAGGTCCTGACCGAACGTGACCCGGACGTCCGGTATGCGGTCACGGTGTTCGAGGAGCACTCTTGCCGCCTCGGCCGCAGAGAATAGGTCCTGGTCCTCGTAGGTCAGCCGCGGTACTGCGGCCCGAACATTGTTCACCCTGGGGTCGGGACCGATCTCGTGACCGTCGCGGAACCGGCCGAATGCATATGCGCCGAGTTCACAGAAACGATGCCCGGCAAGCAGAAGCAGCGCGGTGAAGGAAATGCCCCTGAACCCGGGTTTTTTGCCGAAGAGCTCGTCCATCTCAATGTATACTGCCGAGCCGCCGACCGGCTCGACTATCGGAACACCGTGCGCAGCCAGCCGTGCGCCGAAGCGTTGCACCTGTCCGGTACGGCAAGCCAGATACCGTTCGTCCACCACGGTGCGCAGTCCCTGGGCGATTGCCTTCAAGTCTCGGCCGGCCAGCCCGCCGTATGTGGGATGGCCCTCTACCATGATCTGATGGTCGGTGAGCAGGCCGAGCAGAGCCGGAAAACGGGTTTCGAACCTCGCGCCCGGTTTGACGACGAGCGCTCCCCCGATGTTCGCCAGTCCGTCTTTTTTGAAGCTGATATGGAATCCGTCCGCGTAGCGGAACATCTCGTGGACGATTTCCGGTATCGTTCGTGACCGGTGGCCGGGCTCGCGCTGTTTGATGAACCAGGCGTTCTCGGCAAAGCGGCAGGCATCAAAGAAAAACGGCAGGTCGTGAGTGCGCGCCAGGTCGGCGACCGCGCGGATGTTATCCATCGAGACCGGCTGGCCGCCGCCGGTGTTGTTGGTGATGGTGAGATAGACCAGTGGCACCAGCGGCCGGCATGAGTCGAGCAGCCTTGACAGAGCATCAACGTCGATGTTTCCGCGGAACTCGAATCCTTTGTCCCGCTGCCGATGCTCGGCACATGGCAGGTTCAGCGGCACGATGTTTGCGGCCTCGAAGTTGCCCTCGGTCGTGTCGAAGTGAGAGTTGGACGGAACGATCAGAAAACCCTGGGTGGGCTGTCTGATTTTCCTCAACACCTGGGTACGCAGCTCCGGTTCGAGTCGTTCGACCATCGCGGCCGCGTCTTTCAGGGCAACGCGGGGCAGCAGTTCGCGGGCAAGAACTGAGGCAAGCGCGTGCTCGGCAGCCCGGCCCTGGTGGAAGAGGAAGGTACTTTCCTGGCAGCGTTGGGCAGTCTGCCAATCAAGCCCGAAGGTGCGAGCAAGTTGGTCTTTGAGTTCATAGTATCCCTGATTCGAGCCGTATGCCTCATCGCCGAGCAGAAGCTCCGACCATTGCTCCATGGTCATCGTGGTTGTCCCGGAATCAGAAAGCAGGTCGCAACCCGGTATCTTATGCGCAGGAAACCCGAAAACGTTGAGCCCCGCCTGCTCAAGCAAGGCTCGGCGCTCAGCGAAGTCGGACATGGCGCAGGACCGGAAGCGGACGGCGGCGTTTCGATATGGCCGAGGCCGCGAGCACTCAGCCAAGGCTCGCGACGGGTAGTCCAACCGGCGGAACTGGCTTGCAAAGAAGTCAATCATATCACTCATACAGCCTCAAGGGAGTTCTGCGTCAGTCTACACCGACGACTGGTGCAGTCAACCTTGTTCGGTTTCCCCAATCCCGAAGTTGACTGCCACGAAGCACACGAAGTCCGAGCAGAGGGCCGAAAGCCCGAGGTTCACCCATTCCCTCGTGCTTCTCGTGGCCCAATGTCGGATTCCGGGGGGGCGGGGAACTGGCGGTTCCGGTGCGGCAGGGAAACGCTGGCACGGACAACCGGGCCGGGGTATAATCTGTCGAAATACCACGACGCCACTTGATATGCAGCAGGACACCGGACGCAGATCCTCGGTCAGGACCAGACTCGTTCAACTGAATCGGCAGAGGCTGGCCAATGACCTGGCCGCAGTTCTGCTTGCCGGATTGGCGCTCGCCTTGGTTGAGGCGGTCGTGGTTGCGATGTTGTTCTGGTCCGGGTGGGTGCTGCTGAGTTCGCTGCTGCCTGTCCTGCTGCTCGCCGGGCACTGGTTGAGCCGGAGCGGACTGCGCCGGACGGCTAACGAGGTGGAGGAGAGGTTCACCGAGCTGCGTGGAAGGCTGGTCAGCGTACTCGAGCTCGCCGAGTACGGGGCGGAGCGACGTGAGGGGTATTCGATTGAGTTGCTCCAGGCCGCGGTGGAAGATTTAGAGCGAATGCTGGTACCGTTGCCACTGGTCCGACTTGTCAGAAGACGCCGTCTCGTTTGGTCGGCCTCTGGTTTGGTGCTGGCAGTGGCTGTTCTCATCGGGTTCCGAGTCGTCGGCGGAGCGCGGGCACAGGTCGGACTGGCGAATGCGTTCCTGCCCGCAACTCTCAACGTGCGAATCATGGCAGAGCCGGGCGATACCGCGGTCGTTCCCGGAGGGGTAGTTGTGCTCCGCTGCCGCGTCGAGCCGACGGGCGTGTTCAGGCAGGTCGTTCTGGAGCGTGCGGGCAGGATTCGCGACCTTCATCATTTGCCCCTGGCCGACGAAGGCGGCCGGATATCGGTTACGGCTGACGCCGGATTCAGGTATCGGTTCCGGGTGTTGTCAGTGAGCTCGGACGAATGCCGTGTCCGGGTGATGTCGCCAGTTAAGCTGGACCAGCTCGTTTTCACCTGCCGGTATCCGGCCTATTCCGGGCTTCCGGTGTCCCGTTCGATCGACGCGACCATCAGCGCTTTGAGAGGCACCGAGGTTGGCGTTGAGGGCGTGGCAGACCGTCAGGTGGCCGAGGGCAGGCTGGTGCTGGGACAGGAGACCATTAGGGTGGCGGTTGCCGCGGACGATTCGAGTCGGTTCACGACCGGTTTCACGGTGAAGAGCGATGCCGAAGGCGTGCTCGAGCTGGCCGATGCCGAGGACCGAGTCATGCAGACAGCAGCGGTAGTCAGAGTACGGGCCCTGGTCGATGAGCCGCCGTTCGTGAAGCTATTCGCGCCCGGCCGGGACGTGGACATGCCGATGAGCATGAAGGTGCTGCTCGGTGTCAACAGCATCGACGACTTCGGCCTGGGCGAGCTCAGTCTGCACTACGGGCGGGATTCGATTGACCGACGCCTGAGGCTCAAAGGTCCCGGAGGCCGACGCGAGGACACGACTCTCTACTACTGGGACCTGTCCGATCTCGGACTGCTGCCGGGCGAGGAACTGCGCTACTACGTCTCGGCCACGGACAACGACTTCGTCTCCGGGCCCAAGCGCAGTCGCAGCGAGGTTTTCACCGTTCGTTTCCCGACCGTGACCGAAATGTACGACGCCGCGGTCAGGCAGACCGAGCGTGCGACCCAGGAGCTTGGAACCCAGCAATCCCGGCAGGAACAGCTTGGCGCCGAGCTCGCCCGGGTTGCCGAAGAGATGAGGCGTAACCGGGAGCTCTCTTGGGAGGAGAAGAAGGCGCTGGAGCAGATGCTCTCGGGACAAGAGGGGCTGATGGAACAACTGGCGGAGTTGAGGCAGGAAGTCGCGCAGATAGCTGACGAACTGCTCGATGGTATTACCTTCGACGAGTCAACGATGAGACAACTGGGGCAGTTGCAGGAGCTTCTTTCCCAGGTCCTGCCTCGGGAACTGCAGCAGTCCCTGGCCGAGCTTCGCCAGAGGCTCGATGGAAGCACGCCTGAGCTGCGCCGGGCCATGGAGCGGTTCCAGCTTGACCAGGAGAGACTCAAAGCCGGTATTGAACGGGCGCTGGAGCTGCTGAAGAAGATAGTCGAGGAGCAGCAACTCGAAGCTCTGGCCCGCAAGGCCGAAGAGCTCGCGGAGCTGCAGGAACGGCTGACGCAGCGACTGGGCGAGGAGCCGGCGCAGGCATCGGCGCGGATGGAGTCAGAGATAGGGCAGGGACTGGACGCGCTCAAACAGGGAATCGAGAGCTTGGCGGACTCAATGTCCGATGAGGAAATTGGGGACTCGCTGGCCGAACTGGCAGAAGAGATGGACCGCGAAGAGATGTCCAAGACCGCGGAGCACCTTGCCGCCCAGATGCGGGAGGGAAGGACCGGACAATCAAAGAACCAGAGCCGCCGGCTGGGCCAGGGGATGAAGAAGTCGTCTCAGTCGCTCCGGTCTCTGAGCGAGAAGCTGAAGTCGAAGCGGTCGGGCGAAGCGGCGCGTCGACTGGCCGCGGTTGCTGGTGACGTCGTCGCGCTGTCGCAGGAGCAGGAGCGGCTCGAGGGCGTGCTTGCCGGTCGGCCCGACCTGGCGCCTCTTGCCGGGAGGCAGATGGGGCTGTTTGCTGCGGCCCAGGTTCTGGCTGAGACCCTTGCTGGTCTTGCCAGCCGGTCGATGGCGGTCATGCCTCAGCTTGTCCAGGAGCTGGCGCGTGCAGCAGCAGCGATGCAGTCCGGCGCTCAGGCCATGGCTGATAACAACTTCGGCCTGGCCCGGCAGCAGACCGAGGCGGCGCGGGTCAGTCTGAATCAGACCGCACTGGCCCTGCTCGACGCCCTGGCTCAGGCCCAGCAGGGCGGCGGCATGTCGGGCGCGATGGAGAGTCTGATGGAGCAGTTGTCGAAGATGGCCCAGGACCAGATGGGTGCCAACTCCGAGATGGGCGGCATACCGATTCCCCTGCCTGGTGGCCTTTCTCAGGCCCAGTTGCAGGCACTGGCCCGGGTGCTCTCACTGCAACGCTCGGTACGCGAGCAACTGCGGCAGATGCTTGAGAACATGGGCGGGACACGGCCCGGCCTGACTGCGAGCCTGGACCAGTTGCTCGAGGAGATGAAGGGAGTCGAGCGCGACCTGGCCGAGTTGAACGTGACGCGGGAACTGGTCAAGCGGCAGGAGAGCATCCTTTCCCACCTGCTCGATGCGCAGCGGAGCGTGAGACAGCAGGGTTTCAAGGAAGAGCGCGAGAGCGAGACCGGCAAGGCCTTTGAGATTAGGGAACGGCCAAACCTGCCCGCGAACGCCGGTGAGCGGAATCGACTCCTGCGCGAGGAACTGATGCGGGCGCTCAAGGCCGGGTACCCGGACGAGTATGAAGAGATGATAAGGCGGTACTTCGAGAGGCTGCTGGCGCAGTAGTCGCACATGAGCAATGACCAGACGCCGATAGATTGGCCAACCCTGGTCGTGCTGGCGCTGGTCCTGGCGCAGGGGCTTGTGCTCGCCCAGTCGGTGCGCAGCGCCCAGATGCTTGAGGGTGCGGGCCAACTGGCCGCAGCTTTCGACGAGTACCGCCTGGTTGTAGCCGGCAATCCTCAGGACCGGTTGGCGTTCTCCGGACTTGTGCGTCTGGCCCACAACGTCGGCCGTTCCGATACACTGCTGGCATTGAGCAGGCGACTGCTCGCTACCCAACCTGACCAACCCGAGTTCGCACTGGGCGTGGTCGAGGGGCTATTTGGTCTGAGACGTCGCAATGAGGCTCTGGCCGAGCTCCGCCGGGCAGCAAAGAGGTGGCCGGCACACGCGTCGGGCCTGGCCGAAGTTGCGGCCCGACACGAGGCACGGACCGAAGCAGTAGCCCTCTATCGGCAGGCCCGGCAGCTCGCCGGAGCCGACCAGCTCTATGCGGAACGGCTCATTTCGCTTCACGAGGAGCTGGGGCAGTATCAGGCTGCGGTGCGTGAAGTCGTACAACTGCTCAACCGCCGACCCGATGAGATCCACCGCTGGTCGCAGAAGCTGTCATCTTACGCCGGCAAGACGGACCTGCGTGTGCTCATCGCCGAGTTGGAGAAGCTCGACTCTCCCCGTACGCGAGCAAGGGCGCAGGCCGCGGTTCTGACCGCGCTGGGTCGCAGTGCCGAGGCGGCGAGGCTGCTCAAGAGCGCGTTGAGCGACCAGGAACTCTCGCAACTGGCTCAGGAATGGGAATCTGAAGGGAGGCTCGAGTCGGCACTTGCCGTCTACCAGGTACTGGCATCACACACGCGTGCCGCCCAGGTCCTGAGGCGCCTCGGTCGGACCGAGCAGGCCCGTCAGGCGCTGGCGCTGGACCAGGGCGTCGGTGCGCAGCTTGAGCTTGGCGAACTGCTGCTTGATGCCGGTGATTGCCGAGCTGCGGCCGAGGCCTACGAGAAAGTGCTCAGGCAGCGGCCGAACCACGCACCGGCCTTGCTCGGCATGTCCCGGGCCCGGCTGGGCATGGGCGAGCCGGCCCAGGCCCGTGCGTTCATTCGCCGGATTGAGCGGTTGCAGGATCAGGAACTGCTGCTGCTCGCGCGAAGTTTTCTTGTCGAGGGTAGATTCGACTCGGCGGCTGACTATGCCCGGCGTGTGGTTCGTGTTCAACCTCAGAGCGCTCTGGCCAACGACGGTCTGGAACTGCTTCTGCTGTTGAGCGCGAGCCGGTCTGATAGTTCATCGGTGGTTGAGCTTGCCCGGGCGATGGCGGAACCGCAGACCGGAGCATACACGTCAGGCACGCGTCGCGTCGTGACTCTGGCCCACGGCCGCGGGCCGGTGGCAGAAGCAGCGACACTGCTCAGCGCTCAGTTCCTTTTGCGTCAGGGAAGACCGCAAGACGCGCTAATCGTGCTCGACAGCTTCCCACAGCGTTTCCCTTCAAGCCCGCTTAGACCCAGGGCGATGCTTGAGGCCGCACGTGTTCTGAGTGATGGACTGAATGACCCGGCCCGGTCTCGTCGAGCCTTGGAAGCGCTCGTGCTTGAGTATCCCGGTTCACCTTATGCCCCGATTGCCCGCAGCCTGCTGGCCGGTTCGCCGCCAGCATCGCCGACAGAAGTCCGCTGACCAGGGCGTTTGAGCAGGAGAGAGATGAGAGAAGAGCGCGGCGATTCGTGTTGTGTCGTCCCACTTACTCGGGCATCAGAGACCGTGACATGAGTTGTCGCTGAAAGCGTGCCCATAGCCGTCATGCCGACTCGTATGCGAGGAGAACCAGGCAGGCTCTCTTTCACGACTTTGTCAGTTGATTAGCGTAGAAGGTCGTGCTTGATTGGCGTGGAGTTTCGTCTAGTGTTACGACGTGATTAGCCTGGCCGGCGTCGCGGTCGAGTTCGGTACCCAAGAGCTCTATCGCGACGTGAACCTGTTTGTCGGGCCGACCGACCGTATCGGGCTCGTGGGTGCGAACGGAAGCGGGAAGTCCACCATTCTGAAGCTGATTGCCGGGTTGCAGGAGCCGTCGCGCGGGCAGGTGGATATCCGGAAGGGTACGCGCATTGCCTATCTGGCCCAGACCGGAGCCGTGGTTGGAGACCGGACCGTGCTCGAAGAGGCGCTTACCGCGTACAGCCATCTCGATGAGATTCATGAGGAGATGGTGGAACTGGAGCAGCGGATGCATGACGCGTCCATGCCGGAGTTGGAGCTCTCCGCAGTCCTCGCACGCTACGCAGTGCTGCAAGGCCATTATACTGCCGATGCCTACAACCGCGAGTCCAGGGCCAAGAAGACACTGATGAGCCTCGGATTCTCCGAGGAGGATTTCGCCAAGCCGGTTCGTCAGCAGTCGGGCGGGTTTCAGGTGCGGCTGGCTTTGGCGCGGGAGCTTCTCGAGGAGCCGGACGTGTTGCTGCTGGACGAGCCGACCAACTACCTGGACATCCGATCCATCGAGTGGCTGCAGAACTACCTGGTCGAGTTCTCGGGCGCAGTGGTGATGATTGCCCACGACCGCTATCTCCTGGACGCGCTTGTGCGGAAGATATGGGGCATCGAGTCTCGTCGGGTGCGGGTCTATCCGGGGAACTACTCGGATTACCTGAAGGACAAAGAGCAACGTGACGAGCGGCAGGCCAAGGAGTACGAGGAGCAGCAGCAGTTCATCAAGCGGACCGAGCAGTTCATCGCCAAGTTCAAGGGCCGCAAGGATACGGCCCCGCGGGCGATGAGTCGGCAGAGGATGCTCGACCGGCTGGAACTGGTCGAGGCGCCGGAGACCACGCCGACGATCAGGTTTCGATTCCCAGAGGCCGAGGAGGTGTACGGCAAGGCTTTTGAGCTGAGCAACGTGTCCAAGTCATTCGGCAGCAAACGGGTGCTCTCCAATGTGGAGCTCGTAGTGGGCGGGGGGGAGCGGATCGGGCTGTTCGGCGCGAACGGGCAGGGCAAAACGACTCTGTTGAGGATGATTGCCGGGCAGCTCGCGCCGGACACGGGCTCTGTTTGGGTAAGTCAGAAGAGCCGAATTGCATACTACGAGCAGGGTGCGGAGGAGAGAATCGACCCGGAACTGACCGTGCTCGCGGCCGCAGCCCAGTCTGGGGCCGGGTTCACCGAGAACGAACTGAAGGGCATCCTAGGCACTTTTCTCTTCTCGGGTGATGCGGTGGACAAGAAGGTGCGGGTGCTGTCGGGCGGAGAGCGCTCGCGGCTGGCAATCGTCAGGGCGCTGCTGACGCCGTCGAACCTGCTGATACTGGACGAGCCGACTAATCACCTGGACATCCAGTCACGGGAGATTCTGTTTGAGGCGATGGGCAGGTATCGGCGCACCATCGTTTTTGCGGCGCACGACCGGTACATGCTCGACAAGCTGGCAACCAAGACCGTGCGCGTTGAAGGTGGCGAGGCGATGCTTTTCCCAGGGAACTTCAGCTACGCATCGTCGCGGAGCAGGGGACTGAAGCCTCAGGCTTCAAGTCCCAAGCAGCAAGCACCGAGCCGAAGCGGACAAGCACCGTGGGATGCGCGACAGAGCAAAGGGAAAGGTAAGAGTCCTCAGGCCGGCGTTCACTTCGCGAAGCCGCCCGCGCCGGTGGACCGGCTGGGGGAGATAAGGCGGAGGCTCGCCCAGGTCGAGCACGAGCTGGACGAGGCCAAGACAGCGTTGGACCTGAACCGAGCCCGGCTTCTGAACGGTGAACGCAGGGACTTGGAGCAGGAGCTCGAGGCGTGCAAGGCTGACGAGGTGGAAGGCGGCGGGACATGACCGAAATCCGCCGGGGATTTCGGGTCGCGTCCCAGGCGTGACGCGCAATGAGGTTCGGCGTGGCTTCGGGTAAGGAGGCGGCTTTGGTCGCGCGGCTTCTTGCCTTGGGCGTGAAGGAGTCTGACCTCCTGGAGAGATTCGTCCGCTCATGCGGGCCGGGTGGGCAGCACGTGAACAAGACCTCGACCGCGGTCTACTTGAAGCATCTGCCGTCGGGCATCGAGGTGAAGATGCAGCAGGAGCGGTCCCAGGCTCTGAACCGCTTTCTGGCTCGCCGTGTTCTGGCCGAGAAGCTCGAGGCGCTGCTTCTCACAAGCAGAACCGAGGAGCAGGAGCAGATTGCCCGAATCCGTCGTCAGAAGCGGCGGCGTACCAAGCGCGCCCAGCAGAAGGTGCTGGAGGCCAAGTACCGACGGGCGAGCACTAAGGCGGCGCGGCAGCGGCCCGAAGAGGAGTAGTAACCGGCCGGAATGCCGGGGCCAAGCGGGGTCGCGTACTTGACTTTGGGGCCGGGGGGCATATACTGACGGACTTCCTCAATCTCACAAGTCATAAAAGGAGACGCAAAGATGTCGAGGAATGCAGTATGTCTGGCGGTCGCGCTGGCTGCGATGGTAGTGATCGGCTGCGGCGGTCAGAAGCCGGCTGAGCAGCAGTCGGTGAAGCCGGCAGAGCCGGCTTTTGTGGCTGAGGTAACGACGACCGACTCGATGCTGGTCGCCTCAATTGCCAAGACCGGGCCGTACTCGGATGTCGGGAAGACGATGGCCGAACTGACGACCTGGCTCGGCAATGCCAAGGTTCAACCTGCACCGGATGCCGTGCCGTTCGGCGTTTATTTCGATAACCCCGCCCAAGTCAAGCCGGAGAGCACGAGGTACGAAGTCTGCATCCCGGTACCGATGGGCACCAAGGGTGACAAGAAGGCCGGGGTCACGGTAAGGATGCTTCCGCCGATGCAGCTTGCGCAGACCGTGTACACCGGGGCTTACGACAAGGTTGCGCCGGTCTACGCCAAGCTGTACAAGTGGATTGGAGAGCAGGGGTATACCCCTGCCGGTCCGATGCTCGAGTTCTACTTGAGTGACCCGGCCAAGGTGCCGGCAGAGTCGCTTCAGTCCAGGGTCTGTGCGGTAATCGCCCCGGCACCGTCGCCAGCGGATACCGCAGCGAAGGCTGAGCCCGGGTCGAAGACCGAGGCCAAGCCAGACAAGGTCGGACGCTAGTCTCGGCGCGACGCCTGACCTGCGCCAGGCAAAGCGCGATACTGTGTCAAGCCGGCCCTGCACCTGCAGGGCCGGCTGTTTGACTTGTCCAAGCGGGCCCAATATAATCCGCGAATGTGGAAGTCACTTCTCGCGCTCGCCGACCTGGTTGCTGTGCTGTGGCTGTTTGGCTGCGCCGGACGTGAGGTGAAGTCGTCCGGGCAAACCTTGACCGTTTTCCTATCCCGGGCTGAGCCGGGAACGTTGTGTCGGGTGGCCGGCCAGGTGCGCGTGCAGCGTCAGTCCGGGCCGGTGCTCTGGCTTGTTACCGCGGGCGTGTTCGAGCCAGGCGTGACTACCTTCTTGACTGATGGTGAGGCCACGGTCCGTCTGCTTGGAGCGGCCGGAGTTGATGCGGTCTTGCTGACGCCGGACTGGCTTCAGTTCGGGCTGACCCGTCTGGGGCAACTGGTGAGCCGCGCTCAATGCTATGTGCTCGGTGCCAACCTGCTGGACAGCGCGGGACAGCCGCTCGGTCATCAGTTCATGATCAAACGGTCCAATGGGATTGAGGTGGGGATGACCGGACTATGGTGGGATACGCTTGGCCGCGTCGGTCAGGTCGGCGGCGTGCAACTGGGGGAACCCGGGTTCGCCGCAGCCAAGACCGCGGCTGTGATGCGCCAGCGAGCCGGAATCGTGGGCGCGCTCTCAGCCGGGTCGGATTCCGCACCGGCTTCAGGGTTCGATTTCCTCGCGGGAACGGGGAGCGACGACGCGGTCAGCCTGGTGCTAGAAGGCGACGTTTCGTGCTATGGTCTGAGAGTGGCCGAGGGGATGGTAGTTTCGGCGCAACCCGTGCGACTGGACCTGGCTGGCCTACCACCTGATTCCTCCACCAAGGCTGTCTGCGACTCTATCGACCGAGCCGTTGAGGCCACTGGTGGGGCCGTGGTCGTGCACCCACGTGGCCGTGTCTCAGCCGACGAACTGACAAGGGCTTTGGTCAAGGGCTATCTTGCGCTGAAGCAGGCCGACGCATGGCTGTATGATGGGCCCTTGTTCCGGGCCGGTTGGGACGGAGCGGCAATCGCCAAACGCGACCTGGTGACCTTGCTGTACGAGCCGGGGCGTCCGGTTCTGCTTAAGCTGACAGGTAGCGAGGTGAGGCGCACATCTCGTAGTTCGGATTTGATGCTGACTCTCAGCTCGAGCATGACGGCAAACCGCCTTTCGGATTCCTGGGAATACCGTGTCGCCGTGACACGGGGGTTCCTGGCGCGCCATCCACACCTTCCGGTGAAGAGTGCTTCCTACTCACCACAACCGCTCTGGACAATCGCGGCCGATGTCCTACAATCGTGGCAAGTCAGAAGATGATTTCTTTTGTCACGCGATTCCGCACCGGCCGATTTGCCTGGACCGTGCTGGTCGCCGGTTACTTCCTTGTGTTCTTCAGGAATCTGCTTCAGGACGCGATGCCGAGCGGCAGTCTCCTGCCTTTGGCTTTTGCTGTCGCTCTTGTTCTGTGGCTGGCGACTGAGTACTACTTCGGGTCACCATTCTTCCAGTCGGGCGTAGTGGAGCACTCTGCGTTCTGGCGTGGGGTCTTTGCGTTCCTGGTCTACCCGATGCTGGGTTATGCCGCGGCCGACTTCATTTGGTGGCGGTGGACGCAGATTCCGGTTCCGACTGGTCTCGCCGGTGTCGTCGGCCTCGCTCTCTTCGGGCTGGGGACGTTTCTGAGGCTGGCGACTCTGTTCGACCTGCTGCGGATTGTCCAGGTGAAACCCTCCGCCAGGATGAAGGCCGGCCCTGCTGCGGACCAGCTCGTGGTCTCTGAGAAGCGATTCGTCGCGCTTCGGTTTCAGCGGCTAGTTCGCCATCCGCGTTACCTGGGAACGCTGGTTCAGTTGTTCGGCGCCGTGATTCTCTTCCGGTCCTGGGGTGCTCTTCTGGCGCTGCTTCTGCTCGGCGTGCCGGTTGTGCTCCGGCAGGTTTGTTATGAGGACGTGCGGCTTCATTCCCTGCTCAAGGGTGAGCTGAAGGACTACAAGTCAACGGTGCCGCGACTCTGGCCGCGCTGCCGGTCCTGCAGTGATGGCGGCAGCAGGAAGTCCTGCTGCGGACCGTAGTCGCGAAGCCACTGTTGCTGTGCATGTCTCTCAGACGCCGGCTGACACAACCTGGTTCAGAGAGACGTTCTTCGATATGCTCCTAACGAAACAGGCTGAAGCGCACGCGGATGTACTTGTCCGGGTTCTCCCTGACGTCTTTCACCAGCGCCCGTAGTTCGGCGTTAGTCCTGAGTATCTCGTCGTAGAGCTCCGAGCTTGATACGAGTTTGCCCGCGCTTGATTCCCGACTGACCGACTGCGCCAGCGTGTCGAGCCGGGCCGCAAGTCTGACAAGCTCGCTCGTGGCCGACGCGAAACCGAGGTTGAACTCGGAAAGCTGAGACTTGACTACCGTCAGCAGTTCATCTCTTGTCGCGCCAAGTTCGTCGGTGAGCTTGGTCGGGTCAAGACTCACGAGCAGACGGTCGAGCCGCAGGAACGTCTCTTCGAGGTCGAGTGCCTCGTTCGCACCTTCGAACCGGTGGCCTTCGGGCGCCAGCGGACCGGTTCCGGGAATGACCATCACGTACCGGTCGCTGCCCAGGTAGCTGACCGACCGAATTGCGAACCTAGTGTCGGTCGCAAGGGTCACGTCGCGGTCCAGCGCCACCGTGGTCCGAACCCGGCCATTGTCGAGCGCCAGCCCTGCGACCTTGCCTTTGTCGATACCGAGAACCGAGACCGGGTCCCCGGACCGGAGCCCGGCCGCGTCGCGGAAGTAGACGATGACGAGCCGCCGATGTCCCTGAACCATTCGACCCGAGAACCAGACGAAAGCGAACACAGCCAGAGCTATGCCCCCGAGCACGAACAGGGCGACGACTACCTCACGAATACGCCTGCTCATAGTCTTCCTTTCTCGCATCGTCCGCGGGCACGAGCGTACCGTTTCTGATCATGCAGAGTCGGTCGGCTACGCCTCGGGCCGCGTCAAGGTCATGAGTTACCACCACCACCGTCTTCTGCTGTTGGTCGCGCAGCGCGCGGACAAGCCCGAGCACCCGTTCGCGCATCACGGGGTCCAGACCGGTGGTCGGCTCGTCAAAGAACACGTAGCGCGGCTCGGTCACAATCGCCCTGGCGATTGCAACCAGCCGTGTCATTCCCCCGGATAGCACGCGCGGGTACAGACCTGAGTGCTGGGTCATACCTGCTAGCTCCAGCGCCAGGGCGACGCGCTGCCTTACCTCGGCCCGCGTCTGCCGGCCGGTCTCTTCCAGGGGCAGGGCGACATTCTCCGCTACGGTCATTGAGTCGAACAGCGCACCGGCCTGGAACACATACCCCAGGCCGCCGGTTACGTGCTGGTTGTCGGAGAACTTGTGATAGTGCAGGGGCCGGCCGTCGTAGAGCACGCGGCCGGAGTCCGGAGGCAGCAGCCCGGCCATGATGCGCAGGAGCACACTCTTGCCGATACCGGATGGCCCGAGAATGGTGACGATTGTCTGGTCGGGCACCCGCAGGTTGACATGGTTGAGCACGGTGATGCCGCAGAAGGACTTGGACACGCCCTGAACGTCAATCACGTTGTGAAGAAGACCAGGGCGATGATGAAGTCGATCACCAGGATGAGCGTGGCGGAGAGAACGACCGCCGAGGTCGTGGCCCGGCCGACCTGCTCGGCACCGCCCGACACGTTGAAGCCAAAGTAGCAGCCGCTGATGCCGATTACCAGACCGAACAGGGCGGCTTTGGCGAGTCCGCCGTAGAAGTCCCGCATCATGAAGAAGTGCGTCACGCCATAGGTGAAGGTCGAAGGCGCGATATTGAGCAACGTGGCTGAGATGAAGAGGGCGGTCATAATCGCGACCACTTCCATGGCGACGACCAGCACCGGCAGGCCGAGCGTGGTTCCAAGCACGCGGGGCAGGCAGAGATGGCGGTAGGGGTCAACTGCCATCACTTCAAGCGCGTCAATCTGCTCCGAGACACGCATTGCGCCCAGCTCGGCGGCAATCGCCGACGCAGACCGGCCGGCAACGATGAACCCGGCGAGAACCGGTGCCAGTTCAATCAGGACCAACCGACCCACGCCCATGCCGACGAAGTACTTCGGGACCACGCCCATCAACTGGTAGCTCGTCTGAACTGCAGTCGTCAACCCGATAAACACTGACGTCAAGCAGATAATCGGGAGCGCACTCGCGCCGTGGCTGTACATCTGGGCGATGAATCGGCTCCAGGTTCGCCTGATGTCCCATGACCCGAGCAGAACCCTGGCGGCAAAGGCCAGAAAGTCAATCGGCGCGCTGACTGCTTTCACTCGACCAATCTTACCTCCCGGCGGGAGCAGGTCAACACACTCCGTTCCGCCGTCCGAGACGACGCAGCCGCTGTGTATGGGGCCAAGAGATCGTTACCACCCTCCTCGACGGCAACGTCGGCACTGA
>CAZQFS010000044.1:0-18661 GCA_964592755.1 uncultured bacterium
AGCGCTGCACAGAATCGTCGGTTCACTGGCGTTGCCTCACCAACAGCCTAGTCCAAACCCGCCGCAAGTCAAGCAGTAGGCTGCGCGGGAGACTGCCCCCAGTTCCCGCCTGCGTCGAGGCCCAAGCTGCCCGACCAGACTCACCCTGTTGCGCTGAGGCAGGCACAAGGAACACGCCCGAGAACGGTTCGTAGCGACAGTGCGCTAGCGGCTGATAATCAGCTTCTGCGTAGCAGTCGCGCGGCCCGCACTCAGCCGCAGCACATAGACGCCGGGACTCAGTCCGCGCAGGTCGAGCACGACACCGGAGCGCGGAACGTGGGGCGCGGAGCGCTGAACCACGCGGCCGGCCGCATCGTACACACTGACCGATATCTGAGCGCTGAACATCTCTGCCGCCTGACCTGCCGGTTCAATTGTCACGCGGCCCACTCGCACCGGGTTGGGCAGAGTCCTGAATCCGGGCAGAGCGGCAAGAGGCTCTTGTTCAACTGCGCCGGCGCGGGCCGAGCCGACATAGGCGACTGCGTCGAGCAGGCAGCTTGAGCTTTCGGTCACCCGGAGGTAGCGCGCGCTGTCAAGGCCCGCAACGCCGAGGTCGAACGATTGCGTGTTCGTGCCGCTGCCCAGGCTGGTCCACGGGCCGAACGGGTCAGAAGCGACGTGAACCGAGTACGTGCCGGTGGCGTGGACCGTGATGTCCTCGCCGGGCCGGTTTCGGCAGGGCACGGCCGGGTCGAGCAGGAACTCAACGTTGCCCGGGCCGATGCGATACGCCCGACCGTCCGGCTCGCCCAGCGCGTCGGGCGGAACACCGGGCAGCACGTGGTTGTCGTCGGTGCGTCTGACCGTCGAGATGAGCTGGGCGAAGTTCGGCGGCTCCTGGGTCGGCATGGTCATCGGTACATCGAGTACGGCAGCGCCGGTGTCGGGCACGACCACGTCGGCAAACGTCCTCGGGTGGTAGCCGTTGGACGAGATGCGCACCGTATAGACCCCGGGCGCCAGCATCTTGCCGAATCCGCCGGTGGTCGGATTCGCATACGTGTTCCAGCGCCGGGGATTGGTGAACTCAACTCGGGCAAAGAGCGGCCTGCCCGTGGCCGAATCGTAGACCATGCCGCGGATTCCCCAGCCGGCCAAGGTGCTCATGTCCAGCAGCGCCCGCCGGTTGGCAGTGCAGATAGAGTCGATGCGCACCCGGTTCGAACCGGGCTGCTGGGTCTCTATGGTCCACGCCAGACCGCCCAGCGCGCCCAGAGTGTAATCCTGGCAGGAGCCGTGGACTTCATACCAGTTGTAGCCGTTGATGGGCACGAGTCGGGTCAGATTCGAGCCGTAGGTCGAGTCGGCATAGCGCTGGGACAGCGCGACAATCCAGTTGGAATCGGGCGGGTCAACCGGCGTGTGGTCCCAGGCATAGTTGACGTAGCTCGCGGTCGAGTGGTACGCGTACTCAAGCGTGGGAAACTGCGCCAGACCGTGGCGCATGAGCGCTCTGGTCTCCGGCTGCCGGAACGGCGAAGAGTACACCTCCCACTCATAGCCGTAGTCCCGGTTCAGGTCAGCGCCGGCTCCGTTGTAGCGCGAGTTGCTGACATGGCCGTCCGGGTTGAACACCGGAATCACCCAGAACTCGCGGCTGTTCACAAGCGCGCGCACCTGGCTGCTGGTGGCGTAGCCGTCGATGAGGTGCTGCATGAACGCGAGCGTGACCTCGGTCGATATCTTCTCGTTGCCGTGGTGCGCGCCGACCAGGCGCACGCAGGGCCGGTCCGATTCGACCTGCGGGTGCAGCGTGACTTTCATCGCCGGAATCGGCCGGCTGCCGGCGGACAGCCCGAGCGTTTCGAGCCGGCAGATGTCCGGATGGGCCAGCGCCTGCGCGGTCGTGACGCTGCAGACCTGCGCGTAGCTGTGATAGTCGACGAGGTCGGCAGCTAGCTGCTGGTAGTCCTGGGCCAGGACCGTGACGCAGTAGCCAAGTCTCCGCACCCGCTCGATGGCACGGTCATCGGCAAAGGCGAAGACGCAATCCTCGCGTGCATCGGTCACCGCAAGACCGGCCGTGCGTGCCAGTGTGTAGACCGCATCATGGCCCGGTACCTCAATGCGGACAGCCCGCTCAATCGGCGACGCACCAAGTACGAAGCAGAGAGCGATGGTCGTCAGCACTCACTAATGATACCACACCCGCGCCCGGTTGGCCAGATTCAATGCCGAGCCAAAAGCGCGCTGCACCGCGCAGATGCTCGTCCTCGTGCCATAACCCGCTGTAGCGCAGCGGGTTAGCTGATTCCAGTAGATAAGAGTCGAACTGGCAAGGAGTTAGCCGAAAATGCCCGTACCCCCGGCTGCCCGGAGGCCGTTCCCGGGACCGTAGTCGAAGACGCGATTGAACCGACGACTTGGCCGGCTTTGCGACAGGCTTTGCGCGCGGCGTTTGCCTGAGTTCTGCCTGAAGCTCTATCCTGAGCGTTGCTTCGTGCGCTGGCGGAAGCAATGAACCGGACTTTGCCCGGCTCGACTGTCTGAGCAGTTGAGCCGGCGGTTCTTTGCGCGTTTCAGCCGGCGATTGTCACGGCATCTGCTGCGGCTTCGGCCTCGGCTTTGTGGGCGACAATGCGTGCACGGTTCGCGCAACAACGACGAAGCAGTTGACGCTTGCGGTCGACGCACAGGATGCGCTTTCGTTCACGACGGCGGCGAACTGCCTTGCCCCTATTCAACCTGTCATTCACCTGTGCAACCGCGGCCGTGTTGTCAAGTGACGGGGTAACACATCTGCATCGTGTGCCCCTGTTTCTACCAGGCACGTGAGTTTGCGGCCGGAATTGTCCGACAACCCGGTCTCGTGCCGCTTCTGTCGGTCTTGAGTCGGAAGGGGCGTGTGCCCTGTCTTGCGGGTGTTACGGTGTGATGCCGGGGTTGACGGCAGGGTGAGCTTGCTCCCGGCCCGGTTCAAGGTTACAATGCGCCCGTGCCTTTCCCGCCTGACTCACCTTCTTCGCCAGAGCCTCAGTTCCGCGCCGAGGCGTACGCATTCGTCCATGAGGCGCTGGCCTATGCGCAGAAGATGCTTAAGCGGCCAGGGCACGTTACCGGTCAGGAACTCTGCGCCGGCGCGCGCTACCTTGCCCTCGAACGCTATGGCCGACTGGCCAAGGCGGTGCTCAACTCCTGGGGTGTGTATACGACCGACGACTTCGGCACGCTCGTCTATCGCCTGATTGACGCCGGCCTGATGTCAAAGACCGATTCAGACTCGATTGACGATTTTCACTCGGTCTACGACTTTGAGGAGGTCTTTGTGCGCTCGTATGCGCTGGGGAGTACGTGCCCGCGTGACGACTAAGTTCAACGCCGCAGAGTGGTTCGGCCCGTCCGGCGCGCTGGCCGGGGTCCTGGCCGGGTACGAACACCGGGTTCAGCAGGAGCAGATGGCCGAGGCGGTTGAGCATGCACTGGCGACCGGCGGCCGGCTCGCGGTTGAGGCCGGAACCGGGACAGGCAAGAGTCTTGCCTATCTGCTGCCTGCCGTGCTCTGGTCCCGGGCCGAGCAGAAACGGGTTGTCGTTTCGACTTACACCCGCCTGCTTCAGACCCAGTTGCTGGAGCAGGACCTGCAACTTGTGAGCCGGGCTGTCGGTCCGACCCGGAGTGCGGTGGCGTTCGGCCAGGAGAACTACCTTTGTCGGCTGCGGCTGGAGCTGCACGTTGCCCGGGGACTGTTCGATTCCAGGGACGAGGCCCGGGCCGCAGACGAACTGCTCGAATGGGCCGCCCAGACGCGTGACGGTCTGTTGCTCGGCTATCCGCACGCGCTGCCGGCCGGTCTCGGGCGTCGCATCGGCAGGGACTCGGCCGCATGTCGGGCCCGGAGCTGTCCGCATCATCGGACCTGCTTCTACCTGCGGGCGCGACAGTCCTGGGCACAGGCGGCCGTGCTCGTTGTCAATCACGCGCTGCTGCTGGCAAGCCTGGTGGGCGAGGCCGAACTTCTGCCCTCGCACTCAGTTGTCGTCTTCGACGAGGCGCATCGTCTGGAAGAGGTCTGCGCCCGGCACTTCGGATTGGAAGTGAGCCAGCAGGCGCTGGCTCAGTTGCTCGGCTCGTCGGGCACGGCCGACCGGGCCGGACTGGTCCGGCTGCTGCCGCCGCGCTCACGCGCCCGGCGCGCTATCAGTGCGGAAGTGGCCGAGGCACGGGCGGTGGTTGACTCGTTCTTTGCCCAGGTCGAAAGCGGTCTGGGCGCGGACGCGACCCGGCGGCGGCTGGTCGAGCCGCTGCCGGCGCGCGACCCGGCCCAGACCCTGGAGCGCCTCGCCGCGGTCGTGGATGAGGTTGTGTCCGAGCTCGACGATGACCTGGCCGGGGCTGAGATGGCCGCGGCCAACCGCGTGCTTCATCGCGCCGCCGCCGCGCTGAGTGGGTTTGAGCTGCTGGATACCGACGCACAGGTCTACTGGTTCGAGCGGGCCGGGCCTGGTCGGCTCAGCCTGCTGTCCGCGCCGCTCGACGTCGCGCCGGCGCTGCGCCACGATGTCTATGACCGGCTGTCGAGCACGGTGCTGACTTCGGCGACACTGACCACAGCCGGCCGGTTCGACTTCTTCCGCGAGCGGCTCGGTCTTGATGACTTCATCCTGCTCCGGCTTGACTCGCCGTTTGACTTTGCCCGGTGCAGCCTGCTCTACGTGCCGGCCAGACTGCCGCCGCCCACGGCGGAGGCCAGGTTCCCCGAGGCCGCGGCCCGGGAAATCGGCCGGCTCATCGAGCTTTCCCGCGGACGGGCCCTGGTCCTTTTCACCAGCTACGCGGCACTCAACGCGGTTTTCAACCTGATGCCGGAAGGTCGGTACCGGTTCCTGCGCCAGGGCGACTATGCCTTGCCTCGACTGCTTGACGAGTTCCGTCAAGACCGGCACTCGGTCCTCTTTGCCACCCAATCGTTCTGGCAGGGTGTGGATGTGCCCGGCGAGGCGCTTTCCTGCCTCGTCATCTGCCGGTTGCCGTTCGAGGTGCCGGACGAACCACGGCTGTCGGCAATCGCCGAGCAGATGCGCGAACAGGGACTTGACCCTTTCACGCAGTACCAACTGCCGACCGCGGTGCTGCGATTCAGGCAGGGCTTTGGTCGGCTCATCCGTTCAAGCCAGGACCGAGGCGTGGTCTGCGTCCTGGACAGACGTGTGGTGGACCGCGCGTATGGCCCGCTCTTCCTTTCTTCCCTGCCAGCCGGGCTGCCGGTTACCGAAAACTTGGACGACGTCCGCAGTTTCTTCAAGCAGGAACGTGCCCAATAGAGACGCTGCCGTATTTCACGGCAGGCTGCCGCAACAAACGGCAATGGAAGCCCATGTCCTTGTGAGCTGACCTGATGCCTGACTCGTAACATTAGCACATACGACACTTACGCCGTCGGTTGGTCGATTGCTCTTTGGCACAGAATATGCTACACTGAGGGCACTAGGTAAGGAATTGAGGATTAGTGGGGATTCCGGATGCGAGGCTGCAGCCAGGAGAAGGGGCCGCGGCCTCGCATTCGGCTTGCGGGCCGCAGTTCTGACCTATCCCCGGCCGTAGACGTTGTTCCTGAGAAAGCCCTCGTTCTCCCGCCAGGCCTTTGCGACCTTGACCCAGAGCTCCAGATAGACTCCGCGGCCGAGGAACGCTTCGATGGTCTGACGTGCCTTTGCGCCGACCCGTTTCAGGGCCGCGCCGTTCCGACCGATGAGAATCGCCTTCTGGGAGTCGCGCTCGACATAGATTGTCGCCCGGACAAAGTCCTTGCGGCCGGGTCGTTCTTTGAACTCATCAATGACCACCGTGGTCGAGTATGGTACTTCTTCACCGTACAGGTTGAAGACCGCCTCCCTGACGAACTCGGCGCAGAAGAACCGCTCTGGCCGGTCGGCGAGCATGTCCGGGGGATAGAGCGGTTCGGCCTCAGGCAGGGCGCGGGCAATCGCATCCTTGAGCCGGTCAATCCCTTTAGCTTTGAGTGCCGATACCATCAGGACCTCGCTCAACCCGGCCTGAGCCAGGTGTGCGGTCAGGGGCAGGAGCCGGGTCTTGTCCGGCAGGAGGTCAATCTTGTTTATCGCGACGACCGCGGTCCGCTCCCGGACCAGCGGCAGGATCGGCTCGGCTCCGACCGGGCCGGCCGCAGCGTCGAGGACCGCGAGCAGGACATCGGCGTCCTTGAGCGCGGCCTCGATTTCCTGTCTCATCAGCCGTTGGAGCGCGTACTTCGGGTCGAGCAGGCCGGGCGTGTCGAGGAAGACCGCCTGAGCGCCCGGCGTGTTGAGGATGCCGAGGAGACGATGACGCGTGGTCTGGGGCCGGGGAGCCACCGGCGCCAGGTGCCTGCCGAGCAGGCAATTGAGCAGGGTTGACTTGCCGACGTTGGGTGCGCCGATGATGGCGACGAAGCCGGCGCGGGAGCGCGCGCCTTCGTCAGCCAAGTCCGCCAAAGGAGCCGACCGAGGCGAAGCGGGCGACGCGCTGCGCGACCAGTTCCGCCGGGCCGAGGGCGGCGAGCTCGTGGCAGTGTTTGAGTACCGCGGCCTTGACCAGTTGCGCGGCCGCATCCCAGTCCTGGTGTGCGCCGCCGGCGGGCTCGGGAACAACGCCATCGATGACCCCGAACTCGGCGAGCTCGCGGGCGGTCATGCGCATCACCCGGGCCGCTTCCTCGGCTCGTTCGCCGTCGCGCCAGAGAATCGAAGCACACCCCTCGGGCGAAATCACCGAGTAGACCGCGTTCTCCTGCATCAACACGCGGTTGCCGACCGCGATGGCAAGGGCTCCGCCCGAGCCGCCCTCGCCGGTCACCACCACCACCACCGGCACCTCAAGCATCGCCATCGTTCGCAGGTTGCGGGCAATGGCCTCGGCCTGACCGCGCTCCTCTGCCCCGACGCCCGGGTACGCGCCCGGCGTGTCCACGAAACAGACGACCGACAGGCCGAACCGCTCGGCCAGTTCCATCACCCGCAGGGCCTTACGGTAGCCTTCCGGGTGCGGCATGCCGAAGTTGCGGGCGAGCTTCTCTCTTGTGTCGCGTCCCTTCTGATGGCCGATGACGGCGCAGCGGATGTCGTCAATCCGACCGAGCCCGGCGACGAGGGCCGGGTCGTCGCCGAAGACCCGGTCGCCGCGCAACTCGACGAAGTCGTTCACGATTCGTTCGATGTAGTCAAGGGTGTAGGGCCGGCGGGGATGCCGGGCCAGGAGTACCCGCTGCCAGGGGGTGAGGTCGGCGTAGAGCCTGGTCTTCAGCTTTGCAATCTGCTCGGCGACCCGGCCCGCCTCTTCTCGTGCGCCGATGGCGGCGAGCTCGTCCAGCCGCTCGACCAGTTGCGCCAGCGGCTGTTCGAAGTCGAGCCAGCCTTCTGCCACGGCAGTCGCTACCAGTTCGGGCGTCTGTCGCCCGGCGCGCTGCGCCGGGAATCCCCTGAGGTCCGAATTGTGGCTTCCGGGGCAGCCGCGGATTCCGCGCGTCCGACGCACAGGTTCCCGATGGTCAGGGCGAACCGGTGGGTCGAGCCAAGGTCGAAACCGAGCGGCGCGTAGGCGTAGTCGAGTCTTACCCAGCCGGCGCGAGCGCCGAGGCCGAAGCTGAACGGGTTCGCGGCCGGGAAGGAGCAGCCGGCCCGCAGGGTCAGAGTCTGGTTCCATGTCAGCTCAAGCCCGGCCCGCGCGTCGCCGTTGCGGCGGTAGACGAAGTACGAGCCGTCCACCGCGCCGGTCAGCTCGGTCTGGCCCATTCCGAGGGTGTGACTGACTCCGGCCCGGACCCGGGTCGGCAGCCAGAAGACTTCGCGCTGGTAGGTGATTGTCTTGCCGAAGTCAACAATCGATACTCCCGTGCTCATCCCTTTGAGCGGCCGGAGCCTGAATCCGGCATCAAGGCCAAGGCCACTCCCGTCCCACTCCATTATCCGCGTGTAGTAGTAGCGACCGGCCAGCCCGAGCTGCACCGTGCTGCTGAACGACCGCGCCAGACCAAGGTACGCGGTCAGCTCGGTCGGCGTGAAGATACCGATAGGCTGCTCGGTCGGCGCGGTCCGGTACTCGAACTCGCCGGCGGAGAAGCTGACCACGCCCGCGGTCAGGCTGACCGGAGAGAAGCCGCGCGTGACGAAGAGCGCCTGCTGCCGGGTATCAAGCAGCCACTTGGTGTACGAAGCCAGGGCCGAAAAGCCGCAGCCACCCGCGCCGGCGGCCGGGTTCCACGCGATGGCGGCCGGGCCTGAAGCCGAGGCCACACCCGCGCCGGCCATCCCGGCCTCGCGCGCGCCCGGAAGAATCTTGAGCGAGGCGAATCCGGTCGGGCCGGCCAAAGTCACACCTAGAAGCAGCAGCAACGCGATTGCGGCCCGCGACAACTAGCCCTCGATTATCTCGACGTTGGCCCGTGGAATGGTGACGCGCTCGCCCGCGTCCAGCTCCACCTCGAGGACGCGTGCCCGGGCCTCGGTCTCGATGACCGCAAGCTCGACCGGCAGACTGGTCACCTTGCCGATGCGACCGAAGTTCGGCTGGCGGATAATGCGCACCGGGATGCCGAGCGCCAGACCGCCTTCAACCGCGCTCTGCCTGGCCGAAGCGGCCGCGCCGGTCTGGGGCACGATTATCTCAGGTCGAATGACGCCGGCGCGAATCTGGGTCGCGCCGTTGGCCGACACCATCCTGCCTTCGAGCGACTTGAGCAGGTCGAACGTCCTTTGGGCCATGCGCATCGCGCCAAAGCCCTCGGTGGCGATAACGGTCAGGCCCTTCTTCTCCGAGCCGGTGATCGCGACGCCGATGTCATAGCCCAGGAACCTGCGCAGGGTCGCGTCTTCGATGCCACCGGCGACGAGCGCCTTCGCGCCCCGGGCAAGGGCCGCCTCAATCGCCTCATAGGTAATGAGTGAACCGCCGACCAGCACCATGTCCCGGCATTCGGCCGGAATCTCCTTGGCGGTCACGACCTTGTCCGGCGCATCGACAATCATCTTCAGCGTGCCGCGGACCTCGCCACCGACGCCGAAGATTCCCTGTACCAGACTCGCCTCGGTCTCGACCACCACGCCTTCGCGCGGGATAACCTCGCTCACCACACCCTCGATGTACGCGTCAACCTGGACCGGCTCCGGCGGCTCGCGCAGGATGACCTGTCCGGTGACCGAGGAGACGTTCTCAATCGTGCCCATGACCGGCGACTTTACCTCAGACCGGAACAGCCCGAAGAAGCCCTTGGACAGGGCGATGACCTCGTCTTTCCTGACCGAGTCACCGGCCCGCTTCACCATCATCGAGGGCACGTCCTCAGGCGGCACCCCGAGCAGCCCGCCGACGTTGACCGTGGTGACGTTGCCCGGCAGCGCGGTTCGCGCAACGATGTCGTCACCCTTGACGCGCTGTCCCTGAGCAACCAGGGTCTCACCGGGCAACGGCAGCCGGCGGGACTTCCGTACCAGGGTGCGCTCCGTAACTTTGAGTCCGGGAGTATATGCGTGTGCCATGCTCAAGCTAGGATATTGGAACAGGAGGACAAAGTCAAGGAGGCAGGCGCCGGGCGCTCAGGCGCCGGCCGGAACCTGGGGCCCGGTCTCTTCTTCAATGAGGGCGACATCCACGACCGCGTCGCCTTTCTCCACGGCCATGATTCTCACCCCGGTCGTGGCCCGGCCGCACTGACGGATTTCCGAGCATTTGACGCGGATGACCACGCCGTTGCGGCTGGAAACGATTACCTCGGAGGATTCGCCGACCGAACGGGCCGCGGCGAGCCTGCCCGACTTCTCGACTGGCTTGGCCGCGATGATGCCGGAGCCTCCCCGGCTCTGGACCCGGAACTCCTCGAAAGCCGTGCGCTTGCCGAACCCGTTCTCAAACACGGTCAGCAGGCAGTGGCCCGGTCGCACCACGACCGCGCCGATGACCGAGTCGCCCTTGGCCAGTCTGATGCCGCGTACCCCCGCGGCGGTCCGGCCCATGTCGCGGGCGTCCTGTTCGTGGAAGCGGATGGACTGGCCGTCGCGCGTGACGATGAGGATGTCGTCCTTGCCCGAGGTGAGCAGGGTGGCGACGAGCGCGTCGTCGGAGTCAACGGTCATGGCGATGATGCCTTTGCGCCTCGGGTTGGCGAACGCCTCGAGCTCGGTCCGCTTCACCCTGCCTGAGCGCGTGACGAAGAAGACGAACTGCCGGGCCTTGAAATCGCGCACCGCCAGGTAGGAGGTGGTTACCTCGTCTTTCTCCATCTCGACGAGGTTGGCAATCGAGCGGCCTTTGGCCGCATAAGAACCTTCCGGAATCTCGTAGACTTTCTGCCAGTAGCAGCGGCCCTTGTCGGTGAAGAACATCATGTAGTCGTGGGTCGAGGCGATGAAGAGCCCTTCGACAAAGTCCTCCTCCTGCACAGAGACGCCGGTCCGGCCCTGGCCGCCCCGACCCTGCCGGCGGTACACCGAGACGGGCATCCGTTTGATGTAGCCACGGTGGGTGACGGTGACCGCCATGTCTTCTTCCTTGATGAGGTCTTCAATCGAGAACTCCTCAGCCTCACCTCGAACTATCTTGGTCCGGCGCTCGTCGTCGAACCGTTTCTTGACGTCAAGCAGCTCGGCCCTAATCTCGCCCATCATCAGCTTGCGCGAGTCGAGCAGTCCTTTGAGCCGGCTGATTTCCTTAATCAGCTCCCGGTATTCGGCGTCAATCTTCTCCCGCTCCAGGCCGGTGAGCCGGGCCAGCCGCATCTCCAGAATGGCATCGGCCTGCCGCTCCGAGAGACTGAACTTCTGGACCAGTCCGGCCCGGGCCGTCTCAGTGTCCTTTGACTTCTTAATCAGCTCGATGACCGCGTCGATGTTCTTCAGCGCGACTTTCAGCCCTTCCAGAATGTGGGCCCGCTCTTCGGCTCGGGCCAGCTCAAAACGGCTTCGACGGGTCACGGTTTCGAACCGGAACGAAAGGAACTCCTCAAGGAGCGCCTTGAGCGGCAGGACTCGGGGCTGGCCGTTGACGAGTACGAGCAGGATGATACCGAATGAAGACTGCAGCTCGGTGTACTTGTAGAGCTGGTTGAGAATTACTTCTTTGACCACGTCCCGTTTCAAGTCCAGGACGATTCTCATCCCGTCCCGGTCCGACTCGTCGCGCAGGTCCGCGATACCCTGAATCTTCTTGTCCCGCACCAGTTGGGCAATGCGCTCAATCAGGCTGGTTTTGTTCACTTGGTAGGGGATTTCGTTGATGACCAGCCGGTCCTTGCCCGCCTTCACTTCCTCAAATACAACTGTGCCGCGCAAAACGATTGAGCCGCGGCCGGTCTCGTACGCCTGCTTGATTCCCTCGATACCGACGATTGTCGCGCCGGTGGGGAAGTCCGGTCCTTTGATGTGTTTCATCAGGGCCTTGGTGTCGGCGTTCGGGTCGTCAATCAGCAGGACCAGCGCGTCAATCAGCTCGCCCAGGTTGTGCGGCGGGATGTTGGTGGCCATGCCGACGGCAATCCCCGCCGCACCGTTCGCCAGCAGATTAGGAAACGCTGCCGGCAGAACCTTGGGCTCTTTCAGTCGCTCGTCGAAATTCGGCTGGAAGTCAACCGTATCCTTGTCCAGGTCGCGGAGCAGCTCCATCGCCAGGGGCTGGAGCCGGGCTTCGGTGTACCGGTAAGCGGCCGCGGCATCACCATCAATCGAACCGAAGTTACCCTGGCCGTGGACCAGAGGGTAGCGTAGAGAGAAGCTCTGGGCCATGCGTACCATCGCGTCATAGACCGCCGTGTCGCCGTGCGGATGGTACTTGCCCAGAACGTCGCCGACGACCGAGGCCGACTTGCGGAACGGCCGGTTGGGCCCGAGTCCTAAATCGTTCATTGTGAAGAGGATACGGCGCTGGACCGGCTTCAGGCCATCGCGCACATCGGGCAGGGCGCGGGCGACGATGACCGACATGGCATAGTCGAGAAATGAGCGTCGGACTTCGTCTTCGATGTAGACTGGAACTACCGATTCATCGCGTGGCAACGGCGAGAATATAGCGCAGGCAAGACCTAAGTCAAACGCGACGGCTCTAGGTATGCTCGGGGCAGGAATAGGCCGCGTGTGTGTCTTCGCCCGTGATGTTGACAGTCATGCTGATATGGCTATCATTCCCACAGATTCGTCGAGACCCCAAGGAGGAAATCTGTGCGTCGTTGCCCTATGCCGAGAGTTCTGATAACTGTGTTCGCTCTGACTTTCAGTCTGCCGGTGCTGGCGCAGAACGTGCCGCTCGACGCTCTGCTCCGCGGCGGCCGGATTCACTACGAAGGTCAGCGGTTTGAGCGTGCGAAAGAGCAGTTCAAGAGGGCTCTGGACCAGTACGGTCCTGGAGCAGACAATTCGATTCTGGCGCAGATTCACACCTGGCTTGGCCTGTGTGACGCCCAACTGCGCAACTTCGCCGACGCGGCCGATCATTTTGCCACGGCCCTGGATGCCGACTCGGCCTATGCCGAGAAGATCCGCAAGGACGAGCAGTGGCAGTACCACGCCTGGACTGCGCTCATCAGCCGCACGCGCGAGGAGTACAATGCGGACCGGTATGATGCTGCACTGCGTTACGCCCGGGCCGCAATGGCGATCGACCCGGCCAAGTCACAGACCTACACCCTCCTGGCCAATGCCTACAGCGCGCTGGGCCAGTACGATGAGATGCGCGCGACTGCCGACCAGCTCTCGAAACTGGATGCCGGTGTGGCCGAGGCCTACAACCTCCTTGGGATGTATTTCCTCCAGAAGCCGGAAAGCCTCTGGTCCGCGCCCGAGGCCAAAGCGGCCCGTTGGGACTCCTCAGCCTACTACTACCATCAGGCCATCGTCCAGTACGAGAAGCGGTTCAACGATGCCCGCACCGGGCTGGCCCAGAGGCTGAAAATCTCCGAGTCGAGCCGACTCGACGAGGTCGTCTGGCAGTTGGTGGAGCGGAGCCGTCGCCAGGACCAGACGGAGTTGAAGCGCTACATCGAGAAGGACCTCGGCGCGGCCCAGAAACTGGTCGAGGTCGCCGCTATCGCGAGTCAGCTCTACTTTGCCGCCAACAACGTGAATGCGGCCAGCGCCCGGGCCGGAACCGCGATGCTGCGGGCCGCGGCGGAAACCAAGGGTGAGCAGTCAGAGCGCTTCCGCAGCCAGGCCGAGACGCTGTTCAGCCGGGCAGTCGCATACGACTCGAGCGATTTCACCGCGCTTTTCGACTTGGGGATTGCCCAGTATCAGGCCGGCAAGGATGCAATGGCCGAGCGGTCGCTCGAGAAGGTCGTTGAGGGCGCGACTGCTCCCCTGAACCTGCTTCCTGACCCGCTTGTCGATGAGCTGCTGGCGCTCATTACGCCGGACGCCGCCGCGACCGGCCATCTGGAGCTCGCCGGCGCGGTTGCGGACCGGGTTGACTCGGTCCTGCTCGCCCGCGGACGGAGGACCACCGGCTACCACTGGTTCTACTTTCCCGACTTGAAGGAGAAGAAGGGTTCTGCCTCGCCGACGCGGGCCGACACGGGAACGATGTTCCTGAGCACGCAGCAGCCTCAGCTTCTGGAACAGGTGTATCTCTGGCTCGGTTCGAGCCAGACCGGCCTCGCCTCAAGTATGGACCCGGTGAATCAGAAGGAGGCCAGGCGGGCGAAGTTCAACCAGGCGATTGGCAGTCTTCTGATTGCGCTCAAGCTCGACCCGAAGAGCGTGGACGCCTATCAGAACCTGGGTATCTGCTACCGCGAGACCGACCAGAAGGAGAAAGCCCTGGCGGCCTTTGAGGCGGCAGACCGAATCAGGAAAGGCCGCTAACCAGAAAGGGGCCTCACAATGACAAAACTACTCAATCTACTCATCGTCCTGCTGGCCGCGGCGCTTGTTTTCGTCATCCTCTACCCGCAGATTCAGCAGGGCCGGCCGGTTGTGGTCCGATTCGCCTGCGACAGCTCGGTTGCCGCGACGCCACTGCTGGTTGCGGTCGAGGAGTCGCTGTTCATCAAGAACAAGATAGTCCCGGAACTCGTCTTCTACTCCGACCCGGACAGTGCCCTGGCTGACTTGTTCGCCGGCCGTGTCGAGGCCGGGGTGTTTCCTCTGAGTACGATTATGCGGCGCGCGGTCGACAAGGGAGATACCTTGAAGATTCTGGTCTCCCTCGACTACCGCCAGTCGCTGCCGGTTGATGCGATCGTGGTGCCGGTGAAGTCGAAGGTCAGGACCATTGCCGACCTGAAAGGCAAGCGCCTCATCTACCCGCCGCAGTTACGCGACTACATGCCTCTGTTCTTGCTCAACAGCGGTCTGACCGCTGCCCAGGTGAACCTGACCGAGGTGCCGTTCTCGACGTTGGTTGAGAAGCTCCGGGCCGGTGCTGCGGACGCGGCCTGGATTATTGAGCCGCTGGTTTGTCCCATCGAGAGCACCGAGTTCCGCATCCTTCAGGCCGCAGCCCTGCCTCGGTATGTTTCCCAGCCTTTTCCGGGCGCGGCGCTTGGCTACGCCAAACGGCTGACCGGGCTCAGCCGTGTCGCGGCTGGCCGGCTCAAGGTCTCCACCGACGCGGCGGTCGCGCTATCCGCGACCCGGGCCGACCGGGCCAAGACCATCGTTGCCCAGTACTTCCCCTACTGTCGGGATGCCTGCGGATTCTGTCGCCTGCCGGACATTCAGCGTCTGAACGAAATCAACCGGCCCGCGATTGCGGCCCTGGCCGTGCGCCTGCGGGCCGCGGGTGTGCTCTCGGCCGACCTCGAGACCAAAGATATGTTCGTTGACCCGGCAACGCTCAAGCTCTAGCAGGTAGCAGGTGCCTGGTCGCGCGTTGCGGGCAAGTGATAGCTCGGTCCGGTCGTGCTGGACGGGGGGTTGGCGGTCCCCTGTGACCCGAAACCCGCCTACGCGGGGTCGAACCCGCGGCATGAGTACTGCTCGGGGCGAATCAGGCGTCGGCTGTCAATGGCGATGACGGTCGGGTCTTGCGATGGCTGCTGCCGTGAACCCCGCCAGGACCGGAAGGTAGCAACGGTAAGCGGACTTGGAGTCAGTCGCAGGGCAGCCTGGCCCGAGCCGGCGCAGCCGCTGCCCTCTTCCCGACAGCGCGAAGCCGCGTGCACGACCGGACCGAACTTACGGCCGGGCGGCGAGGGGCGACTGCCACTTGCCCGGGCGTCGGCCGCAGTCTGGTAGCCCATGGCCGGCAAGATACTCACCCTCAAGTACCGACCCCAGACATTCGATGAGCTCTGGGTTCAGGACCACGTCCGCGACACGTTGAAGCGAGCCGTGGCGCACAACCGGCTGGCCAATGCGTACCTCTTCTGCGGCCCGCGCGGGGTCGGCAAGACTACTACCGCCCGCATTCTGGCCAAGAGCCTGAACTGCGAAAAGGGGCCGACCGTCACGCCCTGCAACCAGTGCTCGTTCTGCGTTGACATCACGGGTTCGCGCTCGCTCGATGTGCTGGAGATTGACGGCGCCTCGAACCGCGGGATTGAGCAGGTGCGCGAGCTGCGCGAGAACATCCGCTACGCTCCGAGTGCCTGCCGGTTCAAGGTCTACATAATTGACGAGATTCACATGCTCACCACGCAGGCGTTCAATGCCCTCCTGAAGACACTCGAGGAGCCGCCGGCCCATGCCAAGTTCGTCTTCGCCACGACCCATGCCCACGAGGTGCCGGTGACGATCATCTCGCGCTGTCAGCGGTTCGACTTCCGCAAGGCGACGGTGAGCGAGATCCGCGACCGGCTTGCCTGGCTCGCCGGCCAGGAGCACATCAAAGCGTCGGATGCGGCGTTCGTGGCGGTCGCCCGCCGGGCCGACGGCGCAATCCGCGACGCGGAGAGCATCCTCGATCAGCTTGCCGCATACCGGCCGGAAGGAATCGAACTGGCCGATGTCGAAGACCTTCTGGGGATAGTGCCCGCCGAGCAGTTTCAGGACTACGCGCGGCTGGTGCTGGCTGGCGACGCGGCTGGCCTGGTCCGGTTCATCGACAAGCTGTTTGAAACCGGGTACGACTACCTGGAGTTCTACTCCGGCCTGGTCAGCCACTTCCGGACTCTGCTGCTGCTCGACGTCGTCGGCCCGGCAGAATCACTGGGACTGCTGCCCGAGGAAGCCGTGGCACTCAAGGCCCAGGCCGACTCGTTTGGCCGGGAGCGGCTGCTCACCATCCTCGATACCCTTGCCCGAGCCGAGGCCTCGGCTCGGTACACCCGTATGCCGCGTGTCCTGCTCGAGCTGCTCTCCCTGGAACTGGCTGCGGGCTACGAAGTCGCACGGGCAGAAGTCGCTCCGGACCAACCTCAGCCGGTCGCGGCCGCAGACCGGATTCAGCGCGTCGGACGCGCGGAATCCGGGGCTGCCCCGGAAGCCCCTGCCCGGACTCAGGACTCCCGCCGCGATTCCCAGCGCAACGCGCCGGGCATGGAGAGGGTGTGGTCTGAGCTCCGTCTGCGCGTCAACGAGCACAAGCCACTGCTCGCCGACTGCCTGGAACTCGCCGTGCCGATGTCGCTCACCGACGAAGGTCTGACGATAGCGCTGCCGGCGCGCCACAAGGCGGTCGGGACCAGAATCGAGGCGGAGAGCGTCCTGCTGAATCGAATTCTCGGCGAGACCCTGGGCCGGCCCGCACGCCTCAAGGTTGCGGTGGTGAAGAAGCAGGAGCCTGACTCAGTGCACGAGAAGCTGACGCAGCATTTCGGCCGGGTCGAGGAGGAGCGGTCGAGATGAGGCCGAGGCCGACCGCAGACATCATCCATCAGAGCGGTGAAGCGGTCCCTTGAGCGTCTGGTCCAGGCGCTGGTAAAGCTGCCCGGCATCGGGCCCAAGACCGCGCAGCGCATCGCCTTCTATCTGCTGAAGCAGAACTCGATCGGCAAAGAGCTGGTTGAGGCGGTCATCGAAGCCGGCACCAAGCTTCGTCCCTGCTCGGTCTGCTTCAGTCTGGACGAGGCCGACCGCTGTGCCGTCTGCACTGACCCGGGCCGGGACCAAGGGCTGATTTGCGTTGTCGAGAACCCGGCCGACGTCCTCACGCTGGAGCAATCAGGCCAGCATCGCGGTACCTATCACGTACTCGGCGGTGCTCTGTCGCCGATTGACGGAGTCGGGCCTGAGCATCTGCACGTTGCCGAGCTGCTGGCGCGGGCCGGGTCCGGCACGGTGCGCGAGGTGATAATCGCCACCAACCCGACTACCGAAGGCGAGGCGACCGCTGTTTACCTTGCCCGGCAACTCCACCCTCTTCATCTGAAGGTCACGCGCATTGCCCGGGGCCTGCCGGTCGGTTCAGACCTTGACCTGGCCGACGGCGAGACCCTGTCCCGGGCGTTCGAAGGTCGCCGCGAGCTCTGACCTTGACCCGTTCGAGGTACAAGCTATCATTATGCGAGCATCCAACCGGAGGTATCGATGAACCTGACCCTGACTGGACGACACATCGAGATCACCCCTTATCTAAAGAACCACGTTGCCCTGAAGACAAAGAAGCTCGAACGCTACAAGACCAGTGTCACTCAGGCCGAGATCGTCCTCGCCAAGGACAGCACGAAGGATATCGCCGAGGGCAAAGTCCACCTGGGGCACAGTGTGCTGACCGCCACTGGCAAGGGCGATGACATGTACATGGCGGTCAACGACCTTGTCGACAAACTCCTGGTGCAACTCCGGCGGCACGACGGCAAGCTGCGTGCCCGCAAGCGCCAGCCGTCAAAGTAGTATGACGCTTCGGCCTGGACCGCGGCCGGGCGCGCCCGCCGGCCAGAGGACCGAGTAATGGCGATTCTGGACAAGAAGATGACGGTCGCGGCCTTGTTCCGCGAGAAACAGGAAGAGTGGGGTCTGCGTGTCCTGGCCGGCATGGCCCAGATGGAGCAGCGCGAAGTTGTCACCGGCGACATAAACCGGCCGGGCATGGCCCTGGCCGGCTACACCGGCGTCTTCCTCAAGGAGCGCATCCAGATTGTCGGGTCGACCGAGCTCAGCTACCTTGCCACGCTGTCGGCCGATGCCCAGCGCACATCCGTGCAGCGGCTGATGAACCTGGGTGCGCCCTGCATCATCGTCACCAAGAATCTGGAGCTCCCATCCATATGGCGGGCCGAGGCGGATAAGGCCAGCGTGCCCATCCTGCTCACGCCGATGGACACTACGCCCTTCATCCACGCCGTGGGCGCATTCCTCGACTTCCGGCTTGCACCCGAGGATTATATCAACGGTGAGCTGGTTGACGTCTTCGGTGTCGGTCTGCTCATCACCGGCAAGTCCGGCATCGGCAAAAGCGAATGCGCGCTCGACCTCGTGGACCGGGGACACCGCCTGGTTGCCGACGACCTGGTCAAGGTTCTACGTCGCGGCACCGGCATCATCATGGGCTACTCCGCAGCCAAGAGCGCGCTCCTCGCCCACCACATCGAGATTCGCGGGGTCGGCATAGTCGACGTCTACAGCCTGTACGGCGTGCGTGCGGTTCGCATCCAGAAGCGGGTCGAGGTCGAGGTCAAGCTGGTCAGTTGGGCCCAGGGCATGGACTACGAACGCACCGGCATCGAAGACCGGCTCTCCGAAATCCTCGGCGTGCGTATTCCCCTGGTTACGATTCCGGTCATCCCGGGCAAGAACCTCGCCCTCGTTCTCGAGGTCAT